>NZ_CP179926.1:1238902-1548628 GCF_052344095.1 Pedobacter paludisoli
ATTAAGACCGATCTTTTCAGTGGAAAATTGAGTTTCACAGCAAGTTATTACGATATCTCAGTAAGCAACATGACGCGTACAGAAGAGGTAAATGTAGGTGGAACCAATTATGTCGTAACTGTTCAAAATGGAACGCAAAAAAGCAAAGGTGTTGAATTAGAATTAATTGCTAACCCAATTGAAGGGCTTAACATTATTGCGGGTTATGGTTACAATGATAGCAAGTTAACCAAATCTACAGTAGCCTTAGAAGGCCGTCGTCCAGCTTCGGCAGGTCCCGCACAGTTATTTAACTCATGGGTTAGTTATACCATATCTAACGGGAATTGCAAAGGTTTGGGTGCTGGTGTTGGCGTAAATTACATTGGCGAACATTTGACTGGAAATTCGGCTGTAACAGGCGTATTTACATTGCCTAGTTATACACTTGTAACCGCTACCCTATTTTACGATAGACCAAAATACCGTATTGGTGTGAAAGTGGACAACCTAACTGATGAACTTTATTTTACAGGTCAAGGCACTTTGAGCGCACAACCTCCTAGAACGGTTGTTGCAGGTTTAACATTTAAATTCTAACCTTGAAATTTAAAAAAATCATACAACAAATACACCTCTGGCTCGGATTAGGTTCCGGGCTAGTGGTGTTAATATTGGGTCTCACTGGCGCTATCTATTCCTTTTCAGATGAGATAAAAGATATCGTTTATAAGGATCGTCGTTTTGTAAGTCCCATACCGAATCAAGAAAAGATCCCTTTGGATATACTTTTTGAACAAGCCAATCATGCTCTCGGCGATCGTTATAAAATTACACGAGCCGAACTATCACAGCAACCGAATCGCAGCTACATGTTCAGGGCTTTAAAAATTAATAAAGATGCAATCGGTTATTGGAATTACTATGTCTATTACGTAAAAGTATATATTGATCCTTACACCGGAAAAGTACTATTTAAAGAAGATGCCCGTAAAGAATTTTTTAACGTTACACTTGCGCTTCATATGAATCTTTTGTTAGGCGATCGAATTGGACACTTTATTGTTCGATGGTCTACTGTTTGCTTTGGTTTATTGTTGCTTTCGGGATTAGTCCTTTGGTGGCCAAAAAAATGGAAAGCGAAACAACTGAAAAAAAGTTTAACTATCAAATGGAACAGTAAATTTAAAAGACTCAATTACGATTTCCATAATGTTTTTGGTTTTTACACACTCATTCCCTTGCTTGTTGTAGCGCTAACGGGCCTTGCTTGGTCTTTTGAATTAACCAGCGAGCAAAAATCAAAAATACTTTCAGATACGACACTTGAAACCAAGGCTATGGCTAGCAGGATAGTAGCGGAAGCCCTCGAAAAATCACCTAAAACTGCTTATTTCTTATATAATTTTCCAAGCGCCAAGAGTGGAACCATTAATCTTACTGCCTATCAAAGCAATAAGCACTTATATGATCGCGTACAATACCGTTTCGATCAGTACAATGGTAAATTACTTCAAACGAAAGATCCAATGGCTGGTGCTACGTTAACATCAAAGCTAATTACACTCAATTACGATTTACATACCGGAAGTGTTTTAGGATTTTTTGGTAAGCTATTGGCACTTTTTGCCGGCCTTATCGCCGCTACTTTACCAGTAACCGGTTTTTTAATTTGGATAAAAAAGGGGAAAAAGTCGGGAAACAAAATCAAGAAGGACACAAAACTCAGTCTATAAGAATTTACCAAGTTAGAATCTGATTGCCTCAAAGGTGATATAAGAAAATTTCTATCCAAAAAAAGGCCGCAATTTTCATCACGACCTTTTTTAAATAAATATTTAACCTGTTTTTAAGCGTAAGCAATGGCATCTCTCGATGCTAATTTGGTAGTTCCCATTAAGTATTCATCTACTTTACGGGCAGTTTCTCGGCCTTCCGAGATAGCCCAAACAACCAATGATTGACCACGACGCATATCGCCTGCTGCAAAAACTTTATTGATATTGGTTTGATAGGTACTTTCCGGAGCGCTCACGTTTCCGCGATTATCCAATTCTACCCCTAGTTTCTCCAATAAGCCTTGTTTTTGTGGATGTAAGAAACCCATAGCTAAAAGCACTAACTCGCAAGGTAAATCGCGCTCCGTACCTGGAACTTCTTTAAATGAAACCGGACGACCAATGGCGTCAATTTCCCATTCTACATCAACCACTTTTAACGCTTTTAAATTACCATTTTCATCGGCAATAAACTCTTTTGTATTCACGCTCCATGCTCTTTCTGCACCTTCTTCGTGCGAAGAGGTATGTTTCAACAACATCGGATAGCTTGGCCATGGCATGTTGGTGGTACGTGTGGTAGGCGGCATTGGCATAATCTCAAATTGGGTTACCGATTTTGCACCGTGACGATTCGACGTCCCAATACAATCGGAACCTGTATCACCCCCACCAATTACAATTACGTTCTTTCCAGTCGCCATGATGTCCTCTCCATTTACTTCGCGGTTCGATACGCGTTTGTTTTGTTGCTTTAAGAAGTCCATCGCAAAATGAACACCTTTTGCCTCGCGACCTGTGATACCCAAATCACGTGGAATGGTTGATCCTCCAGCCAATACAATTGCTTGATAATCGCGCAATAACGTACTGATTTCTACATTCTCGCCCACATTGGCATTGTATTTAAACACAATACCTTCTTCTTCCATCAAAGCGATACGACGGTCTACCACATCTTTTTGTAATTTAAAATCTGGAATTCCATACCGTAATAAACCTCCTGCTGCGTCATCGCGCTCAAAAACAACCACTTCGTGGCCTGCTTTATTTAGTTGAGCTGCAGCAGCCAAACCCGCAGGACCAGAGCCAATTACAGCAACTTTTTTTCCTGTGCGAATTAAAGGCGCTTTCGCTTTGATAAAGCCCTTTTCAAAGGCAATTTCAATGATATTTTTTTCAATCTCTTCAATGGATACCGGTGGACGATTAATCCCCAACACACAGGCTGATTCGCAAGGTGCCGGACAAATTCTACCGGTAAACTCTGGAAAATTGTTGGTGCTTAACAAAATATTGGCAGCCAATTCCCATCTCCCTTGATAAACGGCATCGTTAAATTCAGGAATTACGTTTCCAAGTGGACATCCCGATTGACAAAAAGGAACGCCACAATCCATACAACGTGCAGCTTGTTTATTTAATTCTTCTTTTGGCCATTCAATGATGAATTCGCCGTAGTGATTAACACGAGTCTTAGCCTCTTCTCTTCCTGGCGCAACTCTATCGTATTCTTGAAATCCTGTTACTTTTCCCATGGCTTAGTGTGTTTTTACTTGTTGTGAACGTTTGTTTAAAACCGCTTTGTATTCTTTCGGGAATACTTTAATGAAATGTGCTGATTGCGTTTTCCAATCACTTAAGATGAATTCAGCTACTTTACTATCAGTCAGCCTGATATGTGTTTTTAGCAAAGCTAAAATTCTTTCTTCATCTTCTTCCATTAACGGATCTAAATCGACCATTTCTTTGTTGCATTTACGCGCAAAAGTTTTGCTTACATCGTAAATCCAGGCCACACCGCCACTCATTCCGGCAGCAAAGTTACTACCTGTATCACCTAAGATTAACACTTCTCCACCAGTCATGTATTCACAGCCGTGATCACCCACACCTTCTACAACCGCCGTTGCTCCCGAGTTACGCACCGCGAAACGTTCACCGGCTTTTCCTCTTGCGAAAAGCTCGCCCGAAGTTGCTCCGTAAAGTGCCACGTTACCAATAATGATATTTTGCTCAGGGATAAAAGTTGAATTTCCAAAAGGATAAATGGCTAAACGCGCACCCGATAAACCTTTTCCTACATAGTCATTAGCTTCACCTTCTAACGACAAGGTTACACCACGCGTGTTAAAGGCACCAAAGCTCTGGCCGGCAGAACCATTAAATTTAAAGTTAATGGTATCAGGCGGCAAACCTGCACCTAAATGAACTTTAGAAATTTCGTTCGACAACATGGTTCCAATTGCACGATCGGTATTTTTCACATCGAAGGTCGCAAACACAGGCTCATTGTTTTCAATCGCCGGTTTTGCTGCGGCAATAAGTTGATGATCCAACACTGCTGCTAAACCATGATCTTGCTCTTCTGTATTGAACTGAGGCAAACCATTGTCTTCTGCTTTGTATAAAATAGCCGATAAATCAATGTGTTTCAGTTTCCAATCCTCTTCAGGGATTTCGCGTACTTTTAACATATCTGCTTGACCAATCATTTCATGAATGGCTCTGAAACCTAATTCGGCCATTATTTCACGTAATTCTTCCGCTAAGAAGTAAAATAAGTTTACCACGTGATCTGCATCTCCAGAGAATAATTTTCTCAATTCTGGGTCTTGGGTTGCAACCCCTACCGGACAGGTGTTCAAGTGACATTTACGCATCATGATACATCCTGAAGTTACCAAAGCTGCTGTTGCTACACCCCATTCTTCTGCTCCTAATAAAGCTGCAATGGCAATATCTCTTCCGGTTTTCAACTGACCATCCGTTTGTAATACAATACGGTTACGCAATTTATTTCTCACCAAGGTTTGGTGCGCCTCTGCTAAGCCAAGCTCCCAAGGTAAACCTGCGTGCTGGATAGACGTTAAAGGTGATGCCCCCGTTCCACCGTCGAAACCTGAAACTAAAATAACATCAGCATGTGCTTTTGCTACCCCTGCAGCAATGGTTCCTACGCCTGCTTTTGAAACCAACTTCACATTGATTCTCGCTTGGCGATTGGCATTTTTCAAATCGAAAATTAGCTGCGCTAAATCTTCAATAGAGTAAATATCATGATGCGGTGGAGGAGAAATTAAACCTACCCCTGGCGTTGAGTGACGCACTTTAGCAATCCAGTCATCTACTTTATCGCCTGGTAATTGCCCACCTTCTCCCGGCTTAGCACCTTGCGCCATTTTAATTTGTAATTCATCAGCATTGGTCAGGTAATAACTGGTTACCCCGAAACGTGCAGAAGCTACTTGTTTAATCGCTGAACGCATGCTATCACCATTTGGTAATTTGGTGTAACGCATTTCATCTTCACCACCTTCGCCGGTATTACTTTTTCCACCAATACGGTTCATGGCAATTGCCAAAGTAGAATGGGCTTCGTGCGATATCGAACCAAACGACATGGCACCCGTTGCAAAACGTTTTAAAATCGATTCTGTTGATTCTACCTCTGACAATGAAACCGGTGTACGTGAATAATTAAAATCGAACAAGCCACGAATGGTATAGGCATGTTTTGTTTGCTCGTTTACCAGTTTCGAATATTGTTTAAAGATACCGTAATCATTTTTACGCGTTGCGTTTTGTAACAAGTGAATGGTTTGCGGATTAAACAAGTGTTGTTCTCCACGACGACGGTATTTATAGACACCTCCTGCAGGTAATAAATTATCCGTTTGGGTCATTGGACCAAAACTACGGTGGTGTTTAATTAATGTTTCCGTTGCAATTTCGTCTAATCCTAATCCGCCTATGCGTGATACCGCTCCAGTAAAGTAGTTGGTTACCACTTGTTTGTTTAACCCTAAGATTTCGAAGATTTGCGCGCCTTGATACGATTGTAATGTAGAAATTCCCATTTTAGAGAAAATCTTTAACAAGCCGTTATTAATGGCGTAGATATAGTTTTTCGTTAATTTTTCGTTCGTCAAGCCTGATTCTTCAGCAAAACCACCGATGGTTTCTAAAGCTAAATAAGGATTTACAGCGGTTGCACCAAAACCTACTAAAGTTGCGAAATGGTGTACTTCCCACGCATCACCTGCTTCTACTACCAAACCTACAGCGCCACGATATCCTTTACGAATCAAATGGTGATGAACAGCCGAAACAGCTAATAATGAAGGGATTGCAGCGTGTTCTGAATCGATTGCTCTATCAGAAAGTACAATTACCTGGAAACCGTCTTCTACCGCATCTACTGCATAACGACACAAACGATCCAAACCTTTAGCCATTGATCCCGGTTTACCGTCGGCTCTAAAATACGTTTGTAAGGTTTTCGCCTGGAAAACACCGGTATCAATACTTCTTAATTTTTCTAACTCTTGGTTAGTTAAAATAGGATGCTTAATAGCCACACAATGTGCTTGTTTTGGGTTTTCTTCTAAAAGATTTCCCATGCTTCCCATGAAACTCGCCAAACTCATCACCACTTTCTCACGAATTGGATCGATTGGGGGATTGGTTACTTGTGCAAATAATTGCTTGAAATACGATGATAAATGCTGCGACTGTTTTGACAGAATCGCTAAAGGCGTATCGGTACCCATTGAACCAATTGCCTCTTTTCCATCAATTGCCATCGGTTTCAGCAAAAGATCAACATCTTCTCTGCTATAGCCAAATACTTGTTGATACTTGTAAATAGATTCGCTAGAAAGGCCTGTAAACATCAAGCGTGGTTCAGGCAATTCTTCTAAACGGATTTGATATTGATTGATCCAATCTCCGTATGCACTTTTACCACATACTTTTTGTTTAATTTCATTATCACTGATGATTCGTCCTTGCTCCATGTCTACAACAAACATTTTTCCTGGAGTTAGACGACCCTTTTCAATTACTGTACTTTGATCGATTGCCAATGCACCTGCTTCAGACCCCATAATGACGCGGTCATCAGACGTAATTGCATAGCGAGAAGGACGTAATCCGTTACGATCTAAGGTTGCACCGATTAATTTTCCATCGGTAAACGCAATAGCCGCCGGACCATCCCAAGGCTCCATTAAAGTAGCGTGGAACTCGTAGAATGCCCGTTTAACAGGATCCATATCTTCGTTCCCATCCCAAGCTTCTGGTACCAACATCATTAAAACATGCGGCAAACTTCTACCTGCATGCATTAACAATTCAATCACATTATCTAAACAACCTGAATCTGAGTTACTTTCATCGATAACCGGCAAAAGCATATCCAATTCTTCAGCAGTAAAATAAGGCGAAGCGAATGATTTAACCCCTGCTCTGAACCAGTTTAAGTTTCCTTGCAAGGTATTAATCTCACCATTGTGCGCAATAAAACGGAACGGTTGAGCTAAACGCCAAGACGGGAATGTGTTGGTTGCAAAGCGCGAGTGCACTAAGCCCAAGGCCGAAACCATGCGCTTATCGTTTAAATCTTTAAAATATGAACGTACTTGTAAAGACGTTAATTGACCTTTATAAATGATGGTTTGTGCGGAAAGCGAAACTACATAAAAATCTTTACCACCGTTAACGGTGTTAAAAATGGTTTTAATTAAGTAGTTCTTGAAAACATAAAGCTTGCGTTCGAAATCGGCACCAGGTGCAATTTCATACGGACGAGCAATAAAAACTTGCTCAATTTCAGGCTCTACGGAAAGTGCCATTTGACCGATATCAGTTGTATCAACATCTACCTTTCTAAAACCCAGAACCTCTAATCCAAGTTTTTCAGCAGCCCGATAAATTAATTCGCGGCATTCTTCTCTAGAGCGAATATCTTTTGGCATAAAAAGCATCCCTACCCCATAATTATTGGTTTCAGGTAAGCTAAAGCCTGCTTTTAAGCATTCGTCGTAGAAGAATTCATGAGGGATTTGGATCATAATACCTGCACCATCGCCGGTATTTGGTTCAGCTCCACACGCGCCTCGGTGATCTAAATTTTCTAAAATGGTTAATGCATCAGAGATAATCTGATGCGATTTTCGCCCTTTCACATGTGCAACAAACCCAATACCGCAGGCATCGTGTTCAAATTGCGCATCGTACAATCCACTGGTTGGTTTCATTATTTGCTCGTTAGTTTGTTAGTGTATAGGAAACACTAAGCTATGGAAAAAATATTTCAAATTACAGAGTTGATATAATTTTTAGAATTATTTTAGTTTATACGCAAGTTATATTCTATAAATTAACATATCATCAAAATATCACTATAAATTTTACCAATATTGAAATAGGTAATTTTTAATCATTTTAATTAAAAAACTTGATTTTTAGACGCCAAAAGCCTATTTCATATGTAAAATTGGCATTTATATATAAAAGCAATATCTGAGAAAGGTATGAAAAGCTTAAACGAAATGGGGATTTTTTAGGATAATTTTAGCTCAGTTGCATTTTATTAATTTAGCAATCAGTAAGATAAGGAATATTGCTTAAAAAAACAAGAAATAGATTTTGTATAACAGCTTCTTTTTCTACCTTTGTGCCGGGCAAGTCTTTTACGACCAGCTCCCTTTGAACTCCCCCAGGGTGGGAACACAGCAAGGGTAGAAGGTTGTAGCGGTGCGATAGAAGGTGCTTGCCCTTTTTTTAACTCCCCAAATCCCCTGAGGGGGGAATTCAAATTCTTCAGGGATTCCTAGCTTAAAAAACCTAATAATCATACTAAGAATTTAAACAGCATGAAATTTTTTATTGACACAGCTAATCTTGCTCAAATTAAAGAGGCTCAAGATCTTGGCATTTTAGATGGTGTAACCACCAACCCTAGCCTAATGGCTAAAGAAGGTATCACAGGCGATGCAAATGTATTGAACCACTACAAAGCGATTTGTGATATTGTTGATGATAACGTAAGCGCAGAAGTAATTTCTACTACTTTCGAAGAAATTATCAAAGAAGGTGAAGCTTTAGCGGCCTTAAACCCAAAAATCGTGGTAAAAGTGCCAATGATTAAAGATGGCTTAAAAGCGATTAAATATTTCACCTCGAAAGGCATTAAAACAAACTGTACCTTAATTTTCTCTGCTGGTCAAGCGTTACTAGCAGCAAAAGCAGGTGCAACGTATGTTTCTCCATTCTTAGGTCGTTTAGATGATATTTCTAACGATGGCTTAATTTTAATTGAAGACATCAGAACAATTTTTGATAACTACGGATACGAAACGCAAATTTTAGCAGCTTCTATTCGCGGACCATTACACATTGTAAACTGTGCTAAACTTGGTGCAGATGTAATTACAGCTCCTTTAGCAGCTATTGTAGGCTTATTAAAGCACCCATTAACTGACAGCGGTTTAGCTACTTTCTTAGCTGATCACGCAAAAGCAGCTGGTAAATAAGCAAAAATTACCCCATAAAAAAGGTCCGAATCAACGTTGATTCGGACCTTTTTGTTTTAACAACTTATCTTTAGGATTGGAGCATTTCTTGAATGGCTTCATAACTTATTTGCTCATCAGGTTGAATAAGAATTCCTTTCACTCCTGCCCCATTAGCGGCTTCCACATCGCGAGGTTTATCGCCTATCATCACCGATTGCGCCGGATCAATATCGAACATATCAATTGCATCTAACAACATCCCCGATTTCGGTTTACGGCATTTACACTCGCCTCCTACTGTTGGGTGATGCGGACAATAATAAAAAGCAGCAATTTCTGCACCTTTTTTCTTAAAAGCCATACGCAGCATTTCATGCATAATGGCTAATTCTTCTTCACTATAACGTTGTAATGCAATGCCACCCTGGTTGGTTATCACAATTAACAAATATCCCGCATCAAAGAACTTCTTTAAAACCGGAATTTGGTATTCTAGAATTTTAAAATCTTCTACGCGGGTGATGTAATCGTACAGTTCTTGATTTAAAACACCGTCTCGATCTAAAAAAATAGCTTTGTTCATGTAATTTTTTGGGTTAAGAGCACTAGCATTGCTTAGGCTTATATAATTGTCAAATTAAGTGAAAATTTATCTAAGTTTTATATTTTAAGTTGTAGGTTTTCAAGAATCCTACATGATTTAAAATCGCTAGTGGCTTATGGTAAAAACAACAAAAGCCCAATCATTTCTGAATGGGCTTTTGTTCTAGTTTTTTTGTTTGCTATTATTTGATTTTTAATCCCACTTTGTGGCCTTTAATAGAGAAATATATAATGTATAAATACGCAGGAACCATGGTGAATAAAAATGCATGTTGGAAATCGATGTGCAACTCATCTTTCAAAAAGCCGTAAACTAATGGCCAAATGGCACCACCGGCAATCCCCATAATCATAATCGCAGAACCTGTCTTAGTAAATTTACCTAATCCTTTAATGCCAAGTGGAAAAATTGCAGGCCACATTAAAGAGTTTGCAAATCCTAATAGCGCAACAAACCAGAACGAAATGATCCCCGTTGTAAACACCGATAATAAGGTAAATGTTATTCCTACAATGGTACAAATACGCAAAGCTAGTGGTTGACTCACATATTTTGGAATAGTAATCATCCCAATTAAATAACCAATTAACATAAATCCTAAGGTAAATGCCGTTGCATTATCTCTAAAAATAGCCGGAACAGTGCCTAACTCGCGGGCATACGTCCCAATAATATCTCCTGCCATTACCTCTACTGCCACACAGAAAAATATGGATAATGCTCCTAAAAACAAATGTGGATATTGAAAAATACTGGTTTTCGATTTCTCAGTTGCATCCACTACATCTTCTTCAGGATTTACTTCCGGAAGCTTCACAAATTTTAAAATTACCGCAAACACGCCTAAAAAAACTGCCAGTGAAATATAAGGCAAATGTAACTGATGCAATAGTTCAGATAAGATTTCTTGTTTTTCAATTGCAGAAGTGGCTGCTTGTAGTTTTGCCTCAGCAGCGTTTGCACCTTTTAATAATAATTTACCCAATACAATTGGCGCTAAAATACCAGCACATTTATTACAAAAACCCGCCACTGAAATACGTGCCGCAGCACTATCAATTGGCCCAATAATACTTAAATATGGGTTTACGGCTGTTTGTAATAATGCCATCCCTGATCCTTGAACAAAAATAGCCAATAAGAATAACACGTAACTGTTGTTGTCTGCAGCAGGAATAAAGATCAATGATCCGAGTCCTAAAACCACAATACTTAAAACCAAACCGTTATGAAAACCAATTTTTTTCAAAATCCATGAACTTGGTAACGCTAGGAAGAAATAGGCAATGTACGACGCAAAGGTTACCAAATATGCCTGTAAATCAGACTCCAGATTAAAGGCTCTTTTAGAAAAAGGGATTAATGAGCCATTCGCCCAAGTTATAAAACCTAAAATAAAAAAAAATGCACAACAAATAATCATTGGCAATAAAGCCGTTCGTTTTTGTGTTTCAGCGGGATTCATACGTTCAATTAGTGTTTAGTTTATTTCGCCAAACTAAGCATTTATTTTATATTTCAAACACACAAACGTTTGCGTGATTTTTATTTTTTGTTAGCGACCAATAGTTAAAAAAACTCCGTGTTAAACCTAATTACTATTTATCTTGGTGATTTGCTTAAGGTGTTAATAGATTAGTAAGATGGGATTTAATCAAGCAGGAGATTTCTTTATCGCTTTGCCAGCGGCAAACTTGTTATTTCTTAGCAACCTGAGTTCGACAATTTTTTATATGACTTACTCTTAGTCAACATGTTTATTTTCAATACAATGTAGTTGAATAATACCCTTATTTCGAGAAGATTTTTTCCTAAATAGTAGGCGTTCGGAAATTGTATTTTTAATAATTAAGATGCATTTGAGTTGTTGTCATCCCCCCTGCCCCCTTCAAAAGGGGGACACTGACAAAACGCCTAGGATATGTACGTTTTCAGTTTGGACGCTGGCTATTTCCCCCTTTGAAGCTATCGTGTGGACACATCTTAACAAGATAATGGAAATAAAAAGGAGTTTAGTTTACGCCTCATCGGCTGCGGCCATGCCGGACAGCATAACGCCTAACCTAGAAAGCGTTTATAAATTGTGCTTTAGATTAGGCGTTATGCTAGGTTCCTTTCAACATTATACTATTTAAACCCAAGGACGTCCGTCGTCTCCTAGCAGCGGAAGAAAAATAAAAACGGTTGCAGACACATACGAATTTGCAATGCCAAGCCTTGTTCAATTCAGTTTTGTGAGGGAAGAAAAAATTGTTTTCAAGATAATTCCAGAGCAAAACCTAGCGCCACCGTTTTTGTTTTGCGCGATTGCCAAGAGCGAAAAAGCTGCCTCAAGGGGGCGACAAGCATTTTTGCATACTTTTGATGCCTCAAAAGTTTGATGCCTTGCCGGCTTGGAGGCAGGAAAGGTTTGTGCAGTGGGGAAAGGGAGTAACTGAGACCATTTCTTTTAGTAAACTTACATTCATTCCTTGTAAAAATCTAAAAAGATGTGTCCACACGATAGCCTTTGAAGGGGCTAGGGGGATGATTTTTTAGTACATTCTCGAAAGGCAACTTCATAGACATTCGAAAATTTTATTGTAACTAATAATCGAGTTCAGGTTAGCAAGAAAAAAAACATAAACAACTAATAAACAGAATTTTACAAACAACCATCCCCCCTTCCCCCCATGAAAATAGAAGGACGTATGGCGCTGAAAAACTGCATACTTACAATTTGGCTAAAAATTTAGAGCATAACACGCCCCATATAAACGCTGTTTGCGGCACGCTCCCGATCGTTTGATAGAACGGTGAGGTAAACATCAGCAAAGGTACATTCGTTAGCATAGCTCAATGTATAACTAAAGCTTTGTTTAAATCGTTCGGCAATAGCAGTATTTGCTTCAAAAGTCTCGCTTTGATCGTACCAAATCAACACGGTTAAAAGGTCTGTTTGCAAAGCAGTCCGTTCTAAACTGTTGCGCCAGCTAAAATCCAACTGTTTTTTTTCGGTTACCTGCATGTTTAGTTCAGGCAGACCCAGCAAATCCCCCTTACTGATTACAACTTCAGAAGCATCGATTACAAAATTGGGATATTCGCCCTTTACTATGTTGGCGTTAAAAGCATGAGCAGCATTTTGCGCCGAACGTTCATTTGTATGATTTTTAAATGTAATGGCAAACACGGGGGTAAAAACCGATCGCCATTGTTGCAATATTTTAAACTTTTCGCGATTGGCTAATTGTGCCTGCGTGGGTTTCTTCTTAGTGGGTGTTGGCAAACTCCTAATGAAGTTCTTCCCTCTTAGTTCATATCCAATTACCGGTCCAAGCTTTCCTAAAAAGCGACCCAATGCTCCATCTTTTGATTGTGCCATCCTATTCTATATAAAAATTACGAATTAATTAGGGATTTTACTTGGTATCTGACCGCTTCAATTTCGGTATGTTCCGAACCAACTCCGAAGCAAGTCCGAACATACTCCGAACAAACACCGAAAGAATAACGAATTAAGCCGCAATCTAGTATCTTGTAGAATTGTGCGTGTGTATATCCTAATTATACATTGACCTGAATGGGATTGATTGTGAAAAAAAATCAGTTTTTATGCGAAACGCGATTTTTTAACCTCGATTTTAAAAATTATTAACCGCAAAAACCACTCTTTCGAATGGATAGCAACGGTTTTTCAGGTCGCAAAAAAGGCTGCAAATAATTAATCTCCCTATAAACCAGTGCATAACATGATTTCTTAAATTTTTATTTGCAGGCAATGGTTTATAGCCCTATATTTGCATCACTTTAAAAGAAACACACAACGTTGTTTTAATCGAAGTAAGATTCCGTAGCTCAGCTGGTAGAGCATTACACTTTTAATGTAGTGGTCCTGGGTTCGAATCCCAGCGGGATCACACCAAAGACTATCAAAATGTATAAAACCCTGCAATCGCATCGATGAGCAGGGTTTTTGCTTTTAGGGAATTGCCAAATTTCGCACGTTTTCACAAACCTTGGATCATGTACAAAAGTTGGGATCAAGCGGAAAAGTTGGGGGGGAGTATTTTTTAGGCATAAATTTTCGATAGTCTAAATAAGAAAAACTTAATATCCCTAACGCCTCTTGAGGTTGCTCTAAAAGCTTTGATCTTTGCATTGAAAGATTCTGCAGAAGCATTCGTGGCTCTGTTAATAAAGAAGTTTAGGATATATAGGTAATGCGATTGAATTGACCTTGCAACAGTTCTAAAAGAATCAATTTCACAAGCTTCAACCTCATTATACCATATTGCCAATCTTTTAAAAGCCTGCTCTTTACTTTTACACAGTCTGAATATATCTCCCAATTTTTGGGCTATAGCATACGCCTTCTTTAATTTGGGGTACCTTTCGAAAAGTAGGTCTGCTCTAAGTTTCTGATTTGTAGTCCATTTTGAAGGATGCTTAAATAAAAGATATCTGCTGCGTGCGAGCAATTGCTTTAATGTATCTCCATTGGCTAATACCTCTGGTTGATAAGCAGTATTGTCCTTCTTTGCCTTGGCAATAGCCTCATTTTCTGCATCAATAGCCTCCCAACGATACTTTATCCTGACTTCCTGAACAGCATCATAGGCTAATTTTTGAACATGAAAACGGTCAATTACGCGATGCGCATTTATAAAGCATCGTTTTATGGCCAATTGCATGTTAGCGGCCATATCCATGGTTACTTCCTGTACGCGTTTTCTTAATCGCTCAGGAATCTTTGTCAATACCGTGATAATGTCTTGGGCAACTGTTCCTTTAATCATGGCTACAATAGCGCCTTTCCTGCCTTTAGCCTCTTTATTGGTTACAACAGTATAAAGTTCTCCATTGGATAAAGCTGTTTCATCAATACTGAGCCTGGAACTCACATTCTTTGTAAAAAGCATCCAATCATCGGCATGCGTCTTTTGATCCCAGCTTCCATAATCACTAATGTGTTCCTTATACTGCTCCTGAAGCTGTTTACCATCAATTTGGAAATAATGACCTAAATGATAACAGCTAATAGGATGATTATCCAAATATTCCTTTTAAAAAAAGACCGAATTCCGTAGTCATTCGAGCCCCTTTTCTTACTAGATCCCAATCTCTGCTAATAATATCACCAGTCTTTTTTACTGTCCATCTACGCCTTTTGATGCGTAAGCAAACTTTTTGCCCACGGATGGGAAAATCCTGAATGCCAACTTCTGGAAGAAATCCTTTTGATTCAAGTTCGGCTATTTGATAGCCCAAAGGTGCAATATTCTTCTCTTCCAGATAGATATGGAATTCTTTTAACTCTTTCTCTACTTTGAGTAGTTCGAAATAATCCAGAATACCTTCTGGTAATAAAAAACTGATAAGGGTTTGTTCGGCTTGTTTCAAGGAAATTTGTAATTAGTATTGACTACAAAAAAAAGAAATTATTCTATTCCCCCCAACTTTTCCGCTTGATCCAAAAGTTGTGGACTAAGCAAATAATTTAGTTAGCCTGAACAGGTTGTTACAAACTGAACATCTTGTGTAGATTTAGTTCCAAAGCTATCTTTGTAAAGAATGTGAGTTCCAGGCTCAGTATTGATGAAACAGCTTTATCCAATGGAGAACTTTATACTGTTGTAACCAATAAAGAGGCTAAAGGCAGGAAAGGCGCTATTGTAGCCATGATTAAAGGAACAGTTGCCCAAGACATTATCACGGTATTGACAAAGATTCCTGAGCGATTAAGAAAACGCGTACAGGAAGTAACCATGGATATGGCCGCTAACATGCAATTGGCCATAAAACGATGCTTTATAAATGCGCATCGCGTAATTGACCGTTTTCATGTTCAAAAATTAGCCTATGATGCTGTTCAGGAAGTCAGGATAAAGTATCGTTGGGAGGCTATTGATGCAGAAAATGAGGCTATTGCCAAGGCAAAGAAGGACAATACTGCTTATCAACCAGAGGTATTAGCCAATGGAGATACATTAAAGCAATTGCTCGCACGCAGCAGATATCTTTTATTTAAGCATCCTTCAAAATGGACTACAAATCAGAAACTTAGAGCAGACCTACTTTTCGAAAGGTACCCCAAATTAAAGAAGGCGTATGCTATAGCCCAAAAATTGGGAGATATATTCAGACTGTGTAAAAGTAAAGAGCAGGCTTTTAAAAGATTGGCAATATGGTATAATGAGGTTGAAGCTTGTGAAATTGATTCTTTTAGAACTGTTGCAAGGTCAATTCAATCGCATTACCTATATATCCTAAACTTCTTTATTAACAGAGCCACGAATGCTTCTGCAGAATCTTTCAATGCAAAGATCAAAGCTTTTAGAGCAACCTCAAGAGGCGTTAGGGATATTAATTTTTTCTTATTTAGACTATCGAAAATTTATGCCTAAAAAATACTCCCCCCCAACTTTTCCGCTTGATCCATTGTTTTTTCCGAAATTGTGTAACCGAATTCAAACAGATCCAATCTGCTGAATTAGCATTTCAAATGAAGAACCATGTTTTACTTAAAAAAATGGTTATGAAAATTAATGAAGAGTTATCAATTTTATTTTGGCTTAGAAGAAGCAACAAAACCATTGACGGTTTTGTAACAATTTATGTTAGAATAACTGTCAATGGATTACGAGACAATTATTCAACAGGTAGAAAAATACGCCCCGAACATTGGCATGCTCAAACTGGCATGGCTTTAAAAACCTGCCCAGATGCTAAAGCAATCAATTCATACATTATTAATACAAGGGTTGAAATAGAAAAGCACTACATTCAACTATCGACAGTTCATAAATGCGTTACTCCTTTAATGATAAAGGAATCGCTTAATCCAGATACGAAAAACAAACTTTAATGCAAGCTTTTGATTTGCATAATGGAGCATTTTCAGAAAAATTAAGCATGGGCAAAGGTTCTACTGGAACACTTAAAAGGTATGAAAGATTACGAGAAAAAATTATTTCGTTTCTAAAAGCTAAAACCAACAAATTAGATATTAACCTTGATGAAATTCAATATTCTACTGCATCGGATTTCTTCCACTATTTAATTGTTCAAGGACTTGATAGCAATACCAGCTATAAATATGTAAAAACACTAAAGCAAGTAATAAAAAAAGCAGTTGACCAAGGGTGGATTTCTCATAATACCATAAACGGGTTTAAGTGCTCCTACAAAGATCCAGACAGAGAATTTTTAGAAATGCATGAAGTAATGACAATGTATTTAAAGGAAATATCAAACCCAAGACTAAGCGAAGTAAGAGATGCCTATATATTTTGCTGCTTCACTGGATTTGCATACGAAACAGTTTATGCTCTAGAAAAAGAAAACATTTTCAAAGCAATAGACGGTAAACTTTGGATTTCTAAAGAACGCGCCAAAACTGGAACGGAAGAGATCATACCACTTTTACCTATTCCACTTGCAATAATCAAAAAGTATGAAAATCATCCTTATTGTATAAATAAGAAAAAGCTTCTACCTATCAATTGCAACCAACGCTATAATTCATATCTAAAAGAGGTGGCTGACATATGCGGAATAAACAAAAAGCTAACCACACATACTGCAAGACATACCTTCGCTACTACTGTTACTCTAGAGAATGATGTTCCTATAGAAACAGTTAGTAAAATGCTCGGGCACAAAGATCTTCGAACCACACAAATTTATGCTAAAATAACAAGGCTAAAAATTAGCAACAACATGAATGTGTTGCAGGAGAAATACTAAGCGACACTATTAAATAAAAAAATGGAAGATAATAAAGTAGGCATTCTATTCAAATCAGTAAAAGTTTTAATAGAAGAATCTCGGAAATCCGTTATAAACTATGTAAATACAGCTTTAGTTTTTACATATTTTCAAATCGGCAGAATAATAGTAGAAGATGAACAAGATGGACTAGAAAGAGCCGGCTATGCAAAACAGACTTTAAAATTACTGAGCGAAAAGCTCAATCAAGAGTTCGGCAAAGGTTATTCTGTTAATAATTTGGAGAACATGCGATTGTTTTACATTGAATATGGAAAATCCGAGACGCTGTCTCGGATTTCTGAAAACCCATTCAAATTAAGCTGGTCCCATTATGTACAATTATTAAAAATAAAGAATTTAGAGGAACGAAATTTCTATGAAATAGAAACGTTCGCAAGCAGCTGGGGTGTCAGGGAGTTAAAACGGCAATATCACTCTTCCCTATTTGAACGATTGGCTATTAGCAAGAAAAAGGAAGAATTATTCAGATCATCCCTTCTCGGCGAATTATCCGAATCCCCAATCGACGCTATGAAGTCGCCCTACATTTTGGAATTTCTTGATTTAAAAGACGATTACCATTACTCTGAGAATGATCTTGAAACAGCCATAATAAACAAACTTGAGCAATTTATGCTTGAATTAGGTAAAGGTTTTCTTCATTACCAGAATAAAGATGCTAGTTTTGAATTTACTGAGGAAGGCGGCCCGACCCAAACATTTGAAACTACTAAGCGACGTTTCGAGCATTTTAAAACTAAAAATCCTGCTAACCCAAACACCACCTTATACCGCACCTTTACGATAAAACCCTGGCGATTTTGGGAATGGTGGCAGATGATTGCACACAGCGAACCGTTCAGGCTACCTTTTAAATCAGCCTCCTAAAAACATGAATCAACACAAAAATAATCCATCTATAGCATACTAATAGGCAATCCTATTCAAATACGCACGATTTGAAAGAGATATATTTCTTAAAAAATTTATAGTTGATTATAAACACTTATACCACGCCACAACGTATTATATTTGCTATACACGCGACATCATGGGAACAATAATTTATTATCAGCCGTCGATAGTCCTTCTTTAAGTTGGGATTTTCGGATGATTTATTTCACCTTAACCACAGCTGGCGGCGTCCACTCATCTTTTATAACACTCTCATCTGGCCAATAGCACCTCACATACAACGAGAATACTGCTTTAGGAGCAGGCAGCCAATTGCTCATTTTATCTGCGGATGGTGGCGTGCTTTGCACATATAAAGTGAGTGAGCCATCTGGGTTCGTTTTCAGCGTTTTATTTTTTGTTCCAAGTGAATAGCGGTTCAACTGGTTTGGTACAAAAAAATGCTCCTTATCGTATATAGTCAGCGACCAGAATCCCTTTACCGGTGGTACTTGACCTTTGGCAAAAGTTATGGTGTATTTACTATTTCCGTTCAATCTTGCCGCGGAAGAATCAAGGTCTTGGTAGAAATATTTTGTTTCAAAGGGTTTATTGACAAAAATATTTGCCTTGGCACAGGACGCCCTGGTGAGATAGTCTACTCCAAACTGTGCTCCATTACTTTGGGTGGTCCAGTTGTTCTTTACAGGATAACCCACATTTACAAATTGAAGTAAAGGATCGATAAGCGTTTTGTCGGCATCAATCGCCGCTTGCCGTGCAATTTGTTTGAGCTTTGGATTTTTAGCAATCGCAGCCAGCAAGCCATTAACCTGTGCATACCATGCTTGTTCACCATTTTGTGGCGGAACTTCCTTTACGATATCTGGTAGCTGGTCAAAAAAAGTTTCAGGTTTTACCCATTTGGTTTCACCTCCTCCTGAATTATCTGGTGGTGTCTTTTTCGTATTCCTCCAAACTACTGTTTTCATCTTGCCATCGAACTCACTCAGCGGATACTGATTGATTTGATTGATCAAAGGTTGCACGGCTTCTTTATCAGCCGGATCATCTGATTGAAAAACACGGGGAAGAATAAGCCCATACCTTGTTGGGCATTTAATGACCCCGGTAATGCCATCTGGAACTTTGCCGTTCCAGTCTGTACCCGTTACGAGGTAAAAACCGGGTTTTGTATTATACATTTGCCCTATTTTAGCAAAGCCATCTGTACGTTGATCACTAACCTGGTACACCCAAAAACGTTTGCCAAAATCGGGCACTTGCAATACTGTAGGTTCTTGTTGTGTATCAAATGGACCTACGCCGTATACCACATCCTGGTTAGGGCAAGCTATCGTCCGTTGGTCGGGCTTAATGTAATCGTTAAGCAAACACAGGCGACCGATTGGTGCGGTGGGTATTACGCCGCCAACATACACGGGTTCTTTCACAGCGCTTAGCAACGTAACCCTGTTGTGCACATTAACCATAGGCCAGGCCCACAGGTAAACAAGTTTCGTTATACTTTTTACATATTCTTCAGTATAAATGGTATTAGGCACCGGCCCAGGCGGCATACTGTCTTTCTTAACCGAACTGGTTTCTGTAACTTCTGTAGTGGTTGAATCGGAATAGCTAATAGTTTTGTGTTGATTCTGATTGCATGCAGTTATCCCGATAATCATCAGGATCGGCAATATTGTGAGAAGGATTTTTTTCATTTTTTTTGATTTATTATGAACTTATTTCATGTCGAATACCACGTTGTTAATAGTTCCGGTAAACTTGAATGGGAGTTTGTAGGTAAAGTCAACGGCAGATCCATAATCGATACCTATATCCATGCCTTCTCCCAGCGAGTATTGTATTGGGATGGTTTTCGGGATGGTGCCTTCTGCTACTTTTGAACCGTTTACCATCAGGTTAACTTCAGCACCCTTGCCAACTTCCCCTGGCGCACCTTTATAATTAAAATTTACCTGCACCTTTACTTTTCCCTTAGGCAAAGTTGATTTGCTGGTAACGTTAGTCCAGGCAAGACCAAGGTAGTCATATACAAAAGTCAGCTTTCCATCCTTAATATATAATCCATAACCACCCATAATGCCGCCGTGTGTAACAATCATACCTTCCACCCCAGCGTCAGGAATGTCCAGGTTAGCGGTGATGCTCCAAGATTTATTTAAGGTACGTGGCGCAGCTTCGTTAGGCAATGCCACCTGACCCGGGTAATAAGTAAATGTTTTACGATCGCCTGCAAGGCTTGGCCTTCCCATTGCTTCGCCATTCAATCGTTCTGCGGCACGCCAGTCCAGCGGCAGTACATTGTACCGTGCTGCTTCTGCCCACCACATGTCCTGCATCTGCCTTAGCTTTTCAGGATATTTTGCAGCAAGGTCATCGGCTTGCGAAAAATCAGAATCAATATTATATAGTTCCCATTTCTGCTTATCCGGGTCAAAACCGGTACGTAACGGTTGCCATGGTGGGAATGAAATTGCCGATGCCATCCATCCATCGTGATAGAGGCCACGTGCCGAGCCCATTTCGAAATATTGCGTCTGGCGACGGCCTTTGGCATTGCTGCCATCTTTATTAAAAGTGTAGGCAAAGCTGATACCTTCAATAGGCTTCTGTGTTACTCCATTCAATTCAAGTGGAGGGGTTATGCCGATTGCTTCATATAATGTTGGTACGATATCTATGGTATGAATAAACTGGCTGCGCAATCCACCTTTATCTTTAATACGGGCAGGCCAGTCAATAATCATTGGGTTTCTCATACCACCAAAGTGACTGGCTACTTGTTTCGTCCATTGAAAAGGAGCATCCATTGCCCAGGCCCAGGCAGAAGGGAAGTGATTATAGTGCTTGGGTCCGCCAAGCTCGTTTATTACTTTCAGGTTATCTTCCCATTTTTCGGGAAAGCCATTAAAGAATAAATTTTCGTTTACTGAACCTTCAATACCTCCTTCTGCACTGGCGCCATTATCCCCTGCTATATAAATAAATATAGTATTATCCGCGTCCGGTAGTTTTTTCACTTCATCCATAATCCTACCAATTTCGTAATCGCATTCAGCCCCGTAAGCCGCAAAAACTTCCATCATATGCGCATATAATTTTTTCTGATCCGCATTCAATGAGTCCCAGGCAGGCAGACCTGCAGGCCGCGGCGTAAGCTTTGTGTTGGCTGGTATAACACCAAGCTTTTTCTGGCGTTCAAAAGCCATTTCGCGGTATTTATCCCAACCCATATCAAACTGGCCTTTGAATTTATCAATCCAAACCTGCGGTGCATGGTGCGGTGAATGTGTAGCACCGGGAGCCACATATAAAAAGAAAGGACGGTCGGGCGAAATACTTTTCACTTTGCGCACCCAGGAAATCGCATGGTCAGCAAGATCATCCGTTAAAAAATAATTCGGGTCTGTAGAAGCTGGCACAAGATTTCTGTTCTCATATAATATCGGGTTCCAGTGGTTCATATCACCGGCATTAAACCCATAAAAATAGTCAAAGCCCAACCCATTTGGCCAATGATCGAAAGGCCCTGCAGCACTTTCTTCCCATGGTGGTGTATTGTGGTTTTTACCGATCCAGGCAGTCATATAACCATTTTGCTGTAATACCTGGCCGATGGTACCACATTTTTTAGGCAGCACACAAACATACCCGTCGTAACCGGTAGCACCTTCACTGATGGTACCAAAACCAGCCGTATGATGATTTCGGCCTGTAATTAATGCCGCACGAGTTGGACTGCAAAGTGCTGTTGTATGGAAGCGGTTATAACGAATACCTTCTTTAGCCAGCATATCCATAGTTGGCGAAGGCACTCCGCCACCAAAGGTGCTGAACTGCCCAAAACCGGCATCATCAATCAGGACTAATACAACATTCGGAGCACCTTTGGGCGCTTTTACCGGTTGCGGAAATTGGGGCGGGTCAGATTCAAGATAGGTGCGACCTACCTGCCCTTTAAAATGGAAATCAGGACGAGGTAGAACTGAAGGTGTGCCTGAAGGGTCTTGTGCATGTGCAATTATTATTTCAGCAAAGCAGACAAATAGCAGTGTGATTTTTTTCATTTATTTATGCCTAAATATTATATTATAATGTCTGATGGATTTATAAACACCTGACTGCATACTGAATGGCTTTTGTGCCACTGTCTCTCCTTCAATAAATTCCATTCTGGTTTCGGATTCCCTGATGTCCAGACTGATTCGCCCCGCCCCCCATTCCTGATATGACCTCATACAGCAGCTTGTATCAAAACAACAAACACGTTTAAGGCCATAGCTTTTTTTGTTTTTATAAGGCATTATCATTTTATTCATGGATTTGTAGATTTTTGAATAACGGGACACTTTATTACAATTAAAGTTAGCGATATTTACCTAACAGCCATTGGTATTAGCCCTTAAGTCGGTTACATTTTAGAATTTGAAACAAAGATTCGGATCAGCAATTGATCTGGATAACTGTAACCTATTTTAGTCCCTTAGCATTTAATTTATAAACACATGACTCGATAATTTTAAAGCCGTAAGCTTAGAGGCTAGTTTTGTCTAGGGGCGCTTTGCAACACCCCGATATTAAACAGGATTACCTGATGGCAAAAACATCCATCTAAATCTAGTTGGCTTTGATGAGTTATATACAGATAAATATTTTAAAAATAAGCTGGAGGAACTTGCGCCAAGATTAATCGAGCAAATTCTAAAACCAAATCTTGGAAAATTTATTGCCGTTATCGGGTACAGTTGAAGATTTCGGTCTTGGAGATCATATCATTTCGGAAATGGGAGTAAATTCATTTCGGATTTATTAGACCAACTCAAATTGTTTATTACTAGTAAATTAGGATGCATTTTTAAATTAATTAATGGTGGTCAAATTGCCACGGAATTAGGTGGTCATCACTACCGTATTCTCCACTCATAACAGCATTCAATCATTCTTAAATATTTTTATAATCCATGATATAACACGACCGAGTAAATGTAAATAAAATTGAAGTAATTAAAACTATTACCGAAGATTTCGGTCTTGGAGATTATATCATTTCGGAAATGGAAGCCAATTCATTTCGGATTTATTAAACCACTTTAAACTGTATATTACTAGTAAATTAGCGCACAATTTTAAATTAATTAATGGTGGTCAAATTGCCACGGAATTAGGTGGTCATCACTACCGTATTCTCCAGTTTGGGAAACGAAAAATAAGAAGATAGTTAAAACATATACGCAAGCCCATTTTTGTGCAAAATATTTTTTTAATTAATTTTCACTTTAAAGGCTTTCATCCCAAAACTACCTTGCAAATCTGTACCCTCAATCCAAATGGTATAACTACCTTTTCTATCACTAGAGAAAAAAGACACCTTAGCCTTACCTTGTTGGTTAGGTTGGATGTGCGGATTCCAGTAAATGGTAGATCTAAAATCCTGTGATGTGTTATTTTTATTAGCGACTGTATATCTTGGGTTATAAAAACTCTTGTAATTCCCATAGTTTGGAGGTCTAAAAGTTATCATGAAGGCTTGATTTGGCAAATATGGTCCAAGACCTGTTTTGGTTGTTACCTCAACATAAGCCACATTCTTACTATACTTCCATGAAGTCATTATTTCAATTCCTCTAATATCTTCTGCTGAATAGGCTTCTAATATATAATTCATAAGATCAATATATTTCCAACCTCCTCGATTTAACGTATAAATATTAACTCCATCTATATAAACGCTTAAAGTTTTATTGTTGAATGTATATAATCCATCTAATCCTCTATAATTAATATAAAATTTTTCAGCTTTTTCTTTAATCAAATCCATGAGTGTTTTCTTTGGTGTTTTAGCCATATCCTCTTCATTCAGCACAATATCGGCATTGCCCGCACCGTTTCGATTCTTTGATCCTCCTACGGTTTTTTTACCGACAATGGTAACTTCTTTTAACACCTTTGCACCATTGGTAGCTCGATATTCCTGCTGTTTAACCATTAGCATTTTTTTTACTATTGTGTCGGTAATAGGCAGAGTATCTCTAACTTGATTTTGTTTCAATTTAGGAAAAGTATTCAGATTGCCAAAAGGCGCTAAGTTGATGCCCAAGGTTCCCGTTTTGCCCTTTACATTTACTGCCTTGAGCAAAAAAGACGCACTATCTAATACCGGAAAATCTCTAAATGTAAACTCGCCCTGCTCATTAGTTTTAGCTTGGAGCATGACAAAACCTTTGCGAAAACTCATTAAACTCAATTGTGCATTTACTAATGGTTTGTTCATAACATTAGTAATCTTACCGCTTACAGTAAACTCCTTTTCAGGTTTAAACTGAGGTTCTTTAGCTATATTTGAGGAATAACTTGTCCAGCCTTGCGTTAATAATAAAACATCCAAATCGTTGTATGCTGTTTCGTTAGCTGTTTCAAAGTAATAAGATGGATTTTCTATTTCTCCTTTAATATCACTAGTTAAAAGTAAATAAGTTAAAATGTTACACTCATTACTATCTTTCTCTACCTGTCCATCATCGGTTACTACCATTGCGAAAGAACCTGTTGTTACTTGCCCTATAATATCATGTATGTCTAAATTTAGCACAATATTCTCACGAGTGGTATAAAATGGTTTATCAGCTTTTATGTCTATTTGTAGCTTATCTTTTGTATGGATAAAAAAAGCTCGTTCGTTGAGTATCTTCCCTGTAGCATCCTGTAACTTTACTTTGCACACACCTGGGGGAAAAATATTTTTTGCAATATGAACTTCTCGTTCTTTCTTATTTGCCAGTATGTGGGTAATAAAGTATTTCTTTCCTCTTGCTTCGCCAGAGAGGGTTAATATCTGATTTTTTAGTTCACTATAAACAAATATGGAAATGGTATCTGAACTGAAACTATGGAGTAATTGTAGTGCTGTACCATCGGTAATAGCTACAGGAAGTTTTTGAGTATAATTTTCAGTTTTTGTTTTAATTTGTGCCGTATAGTTTTCTCCTTCTTGGGCTGTTAATGTAAAAACTCCCATGCCTTTGCTATTAGATTGAAATTTAGCAACTCGCTGTTTGCGGCTATCTACAATCTCTCCACTTATGGCTAAGCCAATCCCATTGCTACCAATAGCTTTAAAGGCAATTAGTTGAGGTTTTCCTGTAAGCCAAGTACCACCCTCTATTAAGAACTGAATATCAGGATCGGTTTTATTCTTTTGAGAAGAAATTATGCTACTACTAGAAACTGTTGTATTTTTTGTTGCTGTATCCAAAATAGCTTGTTCGGCATCAGCTCCATCTAGTATGGTAATTTGCTTTTTAAAAAAAGTGGCTTCACCAAAATTGCGCATCCAATTGGTATAAGCTATTAGTGTATAGGTACCTGGTCTATATTTCCAGTTATTAAGGTCGAAGCCACTCCAAGCAACTCCGCCAGCTGTGGGTAAACAAAGGGTTTGCACAACATCACCAGCATTATTTACCATTTGTACATATACCAGTCCGCTAACTTCCGACGGAGTATTTGTTTCTGCATTTACCAAACAAGCTTTAAACCAAATTGTATCTGGAAAAACATAAATTGATCTATCTGTTTGAATGTAAATCTTCTCGAGACTTAAAACGGGTTGTTGTGTTAATCTTGAGGTACCAGTTACGTTTTGGCCCAGAGTAAGGGTTTGGGAAACGAAAAATAAGAAGATAGTTAAAACGTAATTTGACATTGCTAATTAAGTTTTAATTCGATTTAAAATTTTGACTAAAAAAAAATAGATTTAATAAAATATTTGAAAAAATAATTTTATCCATTTTTAAAGAGACCATTTATCGGCAATATACAAATATTACATATCTTAAATTAAGTTGAGCCCCTCCCTAAAAACTAGCCAGTTGAAACTAGAGAATTGGGCGTTATTTTCACCCCTTAAAACTTACTAAAATGATACGTGTATCCTAACAATAAACCAAATGAGCTGTAGTTGGCTTCGGTTATAGTTGTAGTACCTCTAAATAAATTTGCTTCTGAGTCGCCGTTGATATTACCGGTTTGTTCACGATTTTTATCTGCACCAAATGCGGTGTTTAATCCTAAACTAATGCTACTTCTCCCCTTTTGAAGTGTGGTTCCAACCACGATGTGCTTGATGTTCCAGGTAGAAATGTCGGGCTTAATGCCTGTTTGTTCGTTAAGGGAACTATCAAAATAAGACTGATCTGTTCTAAAACTTAAATAGCCCAACAAATTCTTCTTCATTTGATATTCATACGCTATAGCAAAGTTGAATACCGGTTTAGCCGCTGATAACACTCTCAAATACTGGTCACTAGAAAATTCTGGATAGGCACTTGCAGGTCGTGCAAACGCAGCAGGAGCTGCATTTACAACGGAGTACATATCTATTTTTGCAAAATATTGTGCTGCAAACTCGATGTGCGACCGTTGATAATGGTACGCTAGACCACCGGCCACAGAAAAGGGTGATTTATACGTTGTTTTTAACTTTACTTGTGCATCATTGGCTACAAAATCTATTCTTCCGGTTTGTGAAGGGAGTTTTATATCGGTTGCTGTGGCATCAAACGCGACCCCTCCACTACCAAACATATTTAATGATGGAACCGTGATGCTTAATCCCGATTGCCATCTTCCTTTATTATACGAAAGCCCTATTTTAGGCACAAAACGAACATTGTAATAATTAACATTTTGAATAATGGTACTACTAACCAAAGGCGATGAAGGCTGATTTAAATAAACCCTGGTTAAGCTACTTCGGCTAAAGTCCATTGATCTCACGACAAATAATCCAGTAATACCTATACTAAAGAAATCATTTATTTTTCTACCCAATCCAATACCTGCTCCTAGCTCACTTAGTTTGGTTTGCAAAGAAGTTTGCCCAATACCACCCTCGTTACCTGGGCTTTCCACATCGTTAATTAAGGGAAAGTTTCCTACAATTCTGGCACTGGCTTTAAAATTAAAATTAGTGGGCGTTACCACTCCGTATGCCAACCTTGTTTTCTCACTTCCGGTTTTAATCATCCCTCCTAAAAGCAAGGGTGTGCTCCCTATTTGGCTGCTTTTAAAATCTGCATTTTGTCCCAACGCATTTTTAATTTTAATACCTTCTTTTTGATAGGCGCTTGCATTGATCGATAAGGATGCGGTATCAATCCATGCTAACAATGCCGGATTGTAATAGAGCGCCGAATTATCGCGACTACTGGCAACGACTGCTCCACTCATTAGGGCAGAGCGTGTTCCAAACTGTTGCATCCAATATTGGGTGTCTTGCGCGTTAGCTTGAAGGAACGTAAACACAAATAAACTAAATAGATAAAGCTTTTTCATAGATGATTGTATTTATATAGTTGCAAACCAATTAATAACCTATTTAGAAAAATTTAAATCCAGTCAAAGAAGAGATGAATAAAATTACTAATTTAAAAGCTATTAATACTTAAAAATACAGTTTCGTTTACGCAATATCGATTTGATAAAGAAGTTATTAGTTTCAAGTTATAAGATGAATCGTTTTGTGAAGCAAAAGAGGAGAAAACAATTTTGACACCTCGCTTCGCTCCATTCCCTCTTTAGGGCTGTCAATCCTCTTGGAAGTGCTATCTGAAAGTTTCCGTATAGCTCAAACTAACTGAAGAAAAATACATAGAGATGAAAAAGCAACCTCAAAAAAAAAATGCTCCTTAACGTACGTTAAAGAGCACTCTTTTCAATTTTTGTGTATTTATTTTTATCTAAAATTATACTTAAGTGAGATTTCAAACTCACCATTACTATATCCTTGAAGATCGGATGTATTGGTTGTATACTGGGTTAATATTGAAAGACGATTTTTATAAACAGTACCGGCGCCAAAAGTCACACTGTTGGTACTGTGATAAATTCCACTCAACATAAGCTTGTCTTCAAAAAACTGAAAATTTGCACCTGCATCTATAATATCTTTATAATTCTCTACCGAGCGATACATAACCATGGGTTCTATCACATGTATTACAGCCCCTTCATTGATAAATTTATATCTACCGCCTACCATATACAAAGCTCTATCCGCTATATTTCGTATTTGATCTCGGCCTAAAAATCTTTTCAAATTTGGTAATACCCCTTGAAGCGTAATCCTATCCGTCCTAAATGCCACCCCAAAATCGGCATCGAAATACAAACCACGCGTATTATAGTTACTTAATGACAAATCTCCCAAATCGCCACGCACGCGTTGTAAATCTAAATATTCATCTAACACACCGCCGGCTAAACCAAAGTCCAAAAATGAACCATTTCGATTTAATGGTAAATGATACGCATAACTTGCTTTAAAACTCGTACGGCTGATTACCCCAGCTGCATCCTTAAAAAAGGACATCCCAAAACCGGTTTTTCGCTCACTACCGTATGTAGCTGTTATAGATTGCATTAATGGCGCTCCATCAATTGCCGTCCATTGTGCTTTTAATGCACCATTCAGCTCCCATCCTTCTTCAATCCCCCCCATTGCCGGGTTTAAAACGTATGGATTTTGATAATACATACTTCCTAAGGGATTTATCTGCCCAAAACCTGCATTGGCTATAATACACAGCAATACCAGTGTAACTATTTTTTTCATTACTTTTTTATTTTTTTTGACTCCTTTAGAGCTTTTTTATAGACGAACTATATGTGTTTAAACGATTTGAGAGCGCCAGCCCCAAAAGACTAATTGAGGCTGAACACATCTTGTTATTTTGAGTCTCTGATAATTGTAATTGATCCTCGAAGTAAACCATATCCTTTTCCTAAGTCGATAACATAGTAATACGCGTCTTCGTTTAATAGCGCTCCATTATATGTTCCGTCCCAATTATTCTGATAACCAATGGCGCTGAATAATTTTCTTCCTGCTCTATCGTAAATACTTACTTTACTATTCGGATAGTACTCTATATTTTGAATTGTCCAGACATCGTTTTTACCATCGTTATTTGGAGTAATAACATTATTTGGAACAAGTTTAACACCTTCATCTACTGTAACGGTAATCGAAGCCACTTCCGAACAACCCGAAGCATTTGTCACCTGCACGGTATAAATACCTGTTTTGGTAGGTCTTGCCGTAATTTCATTGGTGTTTCTGCCACTTAAAATATCAGCTCCGGTCCACTCGTATGTTGTTCCTCCACTTGCTTTTAAAGTAACTACTTCACCTTTCGATATGGTTAAACTTGATAAACTTACGATGTTAACTACTGGCAATGCTGAAATAGTTAAATTGGTTGTAGCTCCGGTTTTTATTACACCATTGTCATACGTATAGGTAATTGTATAGGTTCCGGGCTTACTTTCTGCTAAATTAACCGTTCCTGTGTTGGCATCGATACTTAAACCTGCAGGAGAAGCTGTATATGCGCCTGGTGATGCCGCAGCTCCAATAATATTAACCATACCTGTACCTTCGCAATACGCGCTTTGCGGATAATTAATGCTTATTATTATAGGTTCTTTTACAAATACCCTAACTGTTGCAGTTGCTATACATCCACTTGAATTAGTTACCGTTACCATGTAATCACCGGTTTTTTTTGGACGAATGGTTATTGATTTTGTGCCTTGACCACTTTCGATATTCTCTCCTGTCCATTGATACGTACCTTCACCAGTTGCAGTAAGTATCAACTCGTTTCCATTAATCACATTAAATCCATTGTTACTTGTAATACTCGTAACCGGGCTTTCTGGCTGTGGATTAATTGTAATACTGTTACTTGCTATACAGCCTGTACTATTCCTAGCATTTACGATGTGATTACCCGGAGCCAAATTACTATACATGGTAGTTTCAGTGTATGCTCCTCCATCAACGCTATAGGTAAAACCAGCAACGGGCGTTACGCTAATACCGCCGGTAGGAACCGAACAGGTAGGTTGCTGTGTTACAGTCACCACTGGAGCTTCAACTGGATTTATAATCACATTTTGGGTAACTGTTTCGGTATAACCATTACCGTAATCAAAAATCCAGGTTACTACGGTAGTACCAGGTGTATTGATAGGTAGCACGGTTGTGGTTGTTGCTACAATTTGTCCTGCACAAGCATCCATTACAGATGGAGCTGGAAGGCTGTTTATGCTGCATTCAGCCATCACATCAGGTAAAACCGATGGTGTATTTGAGGGATTTATAGTAATGCTTGCTGTCGATAAATCAGAGCAAGCTGCGCCCTTTGTAAATTTGTACGTAACAGTATATGTTCCGGCTTTACTAGCTATTAAATCAACAGTTCCTGTTTTTGGATCAATTACCAAACCATCTTGTGCTGTAAATTCGCCACCTTGATCGCCCGTTAGGGTTACTACAGCTTTTGCTGCAGACTTACAATATGGACCAGCATCGTAACTAATTTGAGCGGATAATCTTGCTTTCAACGTTACTAGTACTGGTTTAATGGCATTACATGTTTTATTTGTAGTTTTTATATAATATGTGCCCGCTGTTGCTACTGCTGCTGGATTAGCCAAAGGAACCGTCGCATCTGCATCACTAAAATAAGCTAAAGTTAATCCTTGTTCACTGCCTGCCGTTATAGCCGGACTGGTTAAATCTACTGTTGTACCTTCACATTGAGGAGCAGGATTGGTAATTACTAAATTTGCATCTGGCAACACCCTAATAATCAAATTTGCTACACTTTGTAAATTACAAGGTTCTACGAAACTTAACGTACATGTAAGTGTATTTTCCCCAAGCTGTAAATCGCTGTAATCAATTACTGGGTTTTTCAAGTTACGATTGGCATCTGTAATACCCGGCCCCACCCATTCGTATTTCATTGCTCCAACAATATCAACATCTAACTGAATGGGACCTGATGCTAAATTACACAAGGATACAGGAGTTGTTAGATTGTTGCCGGTGAGAATAGGACTAACCGCAACGCCTATTTTCACATTGCGTTCGATCTCGTTACCGCAACCATCCTTAATCTTATAATAATATATTTGGTTGGTTAAATTATTAAAGATGTTACTCGTTTGATACGGTCCAAACGTTAATCCTCCATCTGTACTTAAAGCGTATTGCAAAACATTATCAGGCTCAGCAACATTTGATCTTGCGATAATTGTAAGTTTACCATTTGTATCTCCAGCGGCACAAACGTAGCCCCCGGTTTCGGTATCGCTAACAATAATTACTTTCGAAACATCAAAAGTGATGGTTTCTTGTAATAAGATTGTAGTACCACCCTTTAAGCGCAAACCAAAAGTATAGGTTCCGTAACTTAAGTTAAAAAATGGTTGAGAGGCCGTGCTACTTACAAAATCGCGCATATATCCTACGCTTGAAGGTCCTGCTAAAACAATTACCTCATATGAAGTAAAATTTGGATCTAAATTCGTTTGCATGGTATAATTAAAACCACCACAAACAGGAGTCAATTGTCCGGTATTTAATGTTCCTTCGTGCCCATAAACCTCTACGTCAAGGTCCGCTGTTCCGCAGGGTGCAGTAATTCGAAGGGTGTATTTTCCTTTTGGCCAATATCCTACCGGATCCGTAACGTTTACCCTCGGCAAACGAAATTCGCCATAGCCATAATCTGTTGATGTGATGGTATGTCCAATAGGAACCAATGGATTATTAGATGCTATGACCTCAAATCTAATTTCTTGATTTAAAATAGCAGGCCTTACATTAACTTTTAATACTCCATAACCAAACTGTTCTAGATAATATTGTTCACCAAAGCGATTTTGCCCTGCAGAAACCGCCTCATACTGAACAATTGTTGTTGACAAAGGGTATGTGGCCATTGTTGAATTATAACCTGTACCATCTGTATAGGTTACTCGATACGTATTTCCGGGTGTTAGGCCTGTTAAAACCTGATTTGAAGAAGTTACAACATAAGCATGTGTATCTGAAGCATTCGCACTATTTGTAAAGGTTACATTTGTTGGAAAACAAACTAAAGAAGCTGGATCTATCTTGATACGCACATCGCCATTTGCACATCCTATTCTAAAAATAGTAAAATCTCTTATTGACACATTGACTCTTCTGGTATTTCCACATTTATCCATGATTACCAATTGTGGATTGCCGGCGATTGCCGTTTGTGCATCCGTAATCCCATTGGGTAAATAAATTATCATTTCATTACCAGAAAAATCAGGTCCTCCAATTTCAGCATTACTGGATGCAGTACTTCCTTTTCCGTAGCTTTGACCATTAAACGCTAATCTCCACGTAAAATTAGCCAAATCTTCATTCGAAAGCAGTTCGTTTGTATCTGAATATCTTAATCCATTTCTGAAATCAATGCGAATTCTTGAACTACAATTACCTACTATCGATCTTGACAAAAGCACAGGTGTAACGCTAATTTGATTAATTTGCACACCACTTTGCGTAATGGAACTTGCTGAAGTAATAACAGTTCCACACGCATCTTGAACACTGATTAAATAATTACCTACTGGAAGCGCATTAAATGTAAACGATTGATCGTTTGTAGCACTACTCGTTTGTAGCACTGTTTCAGAACTTGAATTTTTAATACTATAAATATATGGAGCTTTTCCTCCCTTAAGAGTTGTTATTAATTGCGCTGTACCATTTGGACAAGGCGTTTTTAATGAAGGTGTTATATTTTCTAATTGTTCATAATTATTTACGATAACAATTGGTGCACTGATCACAACCGGTGAACTAGAGGATGCCTTCGCATGAATGGTGTAGGTACCATCGAATATTCCGACAAAAACCGGATCATTTGTGTACTGTGCAGGATCACCCGAAACTGGAGCTATAACGGTGGCTCCCTTTACTAATTGATACTGAGGAGTTGCTCCTAAACCAGTTGTATTAACGGTAATTGTACCGCTACCATTACATCCAGCAGAGGCCCAAACACCACTAACTGATTGGGCTTGTGTTTTGGCTACAAAGAGCAACAAAAACGTACAAACAAAACTTAATAAAAATATAATTTTCTTCATGCGACAAATTTCTCCATATTCAGAACACATAAATCCCCCCATAATCATTCAACAAATACCATGTTTTTTATGTAGTTATAAAACTACAAATAAGTATACATACTGTATTTTTAATCACTCTATTTTGGCATAGAAACAGCAATCAAATTTTTGACTCTATCCATAAATTAGACTATTGAAAAGGCGAAAATTCGTACTATTAAAACAGGAGGAAAAAAAGTAAAAATTAATGAGGCTCAGAGGGCGGCAGCTTTCATAGAAAATGAAGCAGGTGGGCAAAACAATATCAGATATGTGCCCTAGCCTTGGTGTAGGCCAAGTCATCTAGTATACATTTGGAAGAAAAATATACTGGAATGAACAGCTATCAACTATTTGATTTAAGGAAACTAAAGAAGTCTTTACAACCCCAGTCATTACCGCCAAAGTTGGTTCTTCAAAGTTTCAGGGGCTGTGGTTTGACTCTCCCTTAAGCTCTATCCACACTATCAAAATAATGAACAGGTTGGTAGAGATTAAAAAATCAATAAAAAGTAGCTACCTCTTATAAATAGAAAGTCTATTACCGCATTTCGCAGTAATAGACTAAAGGAACAAAGAACAACCTCCTCTTTCCTTTTCCAACTAAACTAACCCTTTCTTTTTATAACTAATTGATATATATTTTCGTGTTTTGCAAAATCTGCTAGAATTCGGATGAACACCTAACCAAGATCCTCATCATTTACCAATATACTGCTTAATAAAAGTGTAAAGCACTTGTGGACTTACAGCAATAACCGCCGTTCTGCTAAACCTTGCTATGTTAACACCATAAAAACGACCATTTTGATCAAAAACAGGCCCGCCGCATTCGTCAGCCTGAATAATGGCATCATGTGCAAAAACTTTCGAAAAGCCATCCCGTCTAATACTTTTTCCACCCGAAAACTTTTCAGCTGTATGATTAGGTAATGGCCAACTTCCAGTAATGATTGATTTAACCTGTATAGAATCATCTCGTTTAATTTTAAAAATAACCGTATCTCCTGCCATATATTTTAGCATTTCTGCATTATACACTGAAGCGCTGGTGATGGGGTTATTTCCTATTTCGAGTACTTTGTCTCCAGTAAGAATACCCGAGGCCATTGCTGAGCCGGAGGGATTCACCTTCGTTATCACCGCATGGCCATTATCAAACATGGCTGATGCGCCCAAATAGGCTGAACTATATCTGTTCGGCAGTTCGAAATCTTCGCTACTAAGCACCCCAACGCGCTGTGCACTTGCCAGTGGAGACACCATGACTGTACCTAAATCTGCTTTTGACAAGTCCATAGCCGTGGCGATTGAGCTTAGCGAAATTCCTTCCCCTATTTTTTTAGGAATAGACAAAAGAACAAGATCATTGGATTTATCGCGTGCTAGCACCTTTACAACGATAGGTTTTCCCTTCCAGGAAACCGTAACCTGATCAGAAATAAGGGAACTTTTACCGACAAGATAAAATTTCCCATCCTGTTCAAACACGGTGGTATAAACATTCCCTTCTTTACTCTCAGATTTTGATTTTACTACCAGCACATACTTTTTATTGGTTTCAAAAGTTGCGCTGAGAGTTTTTTCCAGGTCCGCAATAAAAGGCAATGAAATGACTTCCTTTGCTAGGGGATCTTCTCCTACCCTCGAAGTATCGGCAGGTAACTTGGTGTAATCTTCAGGTACATTAAGTGCTTTCCAATACGTACGATACAAATCAATTGGAACTTCATAATTTCCATCCTCATCCTCTAAACATCTGCTGTGAAGCCCTATAAGCCTGCCCTGATAATCAAACAACGGACCTCCTGAATCGCCGGGCTCCATTTTACAAGTAGACTCCAAAAACTGCCATTTATTCATCAGATCAGTAATACGCCCGAATCTAATAGTTGGAAACAATTGGTTTAATGTTTCTGGATACGCGATGCTTATACAGGGTTCATTCACTTTGACGCTGTACGACCAGCCCATTTCGGCAACCGGCCAATCTCCTTTGGTAACCAACCGCATCATACCTAAATCTGGACGTTTCTGCTGGTCTATTCCAATTTTGCCCAATGCCTTAGCCATTGCCTGACGTCCATCCGGAAAAAATACTTTATATAGCTTTCCTGGCTGAATGGCATGCGATACCGTTAAAATGGTACCATCCTTATCAACTACAACCCCACTAAACTGCGAGCTGTTCTGAACATTTTTGACTGTATCATAGCCCATCATTCTAACACTCGCTGCATAAGCTTTATCAATACCTTTCTTAATTAAAGGTTCCAGCATCTTGGTGTTTGTAACTTGGGCTTGAGAAACCTTCAATAAGCAAATTGAAAGTCCAAAAACCAATAGCACGTTTCTCTTCATGTATATTTTCCTAAAATTACCTTGTACCATCAGTAGCCTCAAGGGCTTTAATTTTCTTGAGCATTTCTGTGGTTTCCGGATCCTCTTCACTACAGGTTAATGCTTGGTTAATCAGTTTTTTGGCAAGGTCCAAATCAGGCATGCCAGTAATTTTAACTTTGATTTCCCCCAGAACCCTTGCATCACTACCATAGAAAATGGTTTGTGCTACACTTTTAAGTAATACAGGTGCATTGCTTTCATGTTTAAGTAAGTACTCACCAAACTCTCTAGCGGCTTTTGGATTTTTTGCAGTAAGCAGTGCATACTTTTTACCTGATGCAATGGCAATCATAAATGGCCAGCGTTCTAAAAGCTGATCATTTAATTTTAATGCTTCATCTACTTTATTTCCTTTGAGCGCTGTTTTTAATTCCGCATCTATACTTTTACCTTCCACCTGATTGGCCTGCCACTTCTTATTGATGGCTTGGGCGGCATCTACCGTTAATTTATTTTGGGTTGCTAGGGCTAAGGCTTCACTTAAGCCCATCAGGGGATGTCCCATCCAGCCAATACGCCCTTTTTTATCAATCACAAATGCCACCGGGATTCCTCTCTGTCCTGTAGCATGTAACCAGTTCGTGCTCATTGGTCCCTTTGGGGTAGCATACGCCACGTTATAAGCCATCATATCTTTCGCTACTTCAACGAACTGTTTCACTTTAGGCATATTATCGGTGTGTTCGGATGCATCAACACCTATAAAACTTACAGCAGGATATTGTTTTGCCAATTGCGACAGATGAGGCATACCTAAAATACAGGGACCGCACCACGTTGCCCAAAATTCAACCACGCTTACTTTGCTGTCGTTTAAAGAACCGATTGAATCTCCTTTAAGCCATTTGGCTATAGCGAGAGAGGGTGCCGGATCTCCAAGACCTAATAAGGGCTTTTGAGCATCCTGTGCACGTGTAGTAATATAACAGGCAATTACTAAAACAAATAACAATACTTTTTTCATACTATTTAATTTCTATGCTGCACTTTTTGCCAAATCTATCATTGTACTCATTTCCTCTAGAAATGCATCTTCACCAGCTACATTATTTCCGATACTAAGGAATCTCATGTTCTGGTTTCCATCAATTACAACTTTACAGGGAATAGCATTTACTTTGTATCCAGCTGCAGCTGCATTTTTCTTGGTAATAGGATCTTTAATATCCATCAATAAATTAAAATCATACTTCATGGAGGCCAAGTAATCTGCAGCAGCTTTGGTAGGGTTTGCAGTATTTTCAAGGGTATGGATGAAAAGGAATACAACATTTTTATCGGCTTTGTATTTATTTACAGCTAACTGCATTTTAGGAAATAAAGCCTTGCATGGCCCACACCAAGTAGCCCAGAAATCCAGAATGACTACCTTGCCTTTGTAATCGCTTAATTTTGCAACTTTTCCATTCGCATCTTTCACCTCGAAATTGAAAGCTTTTTCATTAATCATTTTGCTTTTCACGTGAGACAGTGTATTATTCTTGAACTCATTCGTGATATTGCTGGAAAATTTTTCATATCCGTCAGCTGAACCGTTCACCAAGGTATATGCCTCCTTAAAATTATCTTTAATTAGTTGCCCTGCCAAGCCAGTTTTAAGTTGCGACAACATCTCCGGATAAGCCTCTTTATATCGCTTTAAACTGATTAAATATTTCAAATATGTAGCCCTTAACTCTTTTATACCCACGGCCGTTTTTTCAGATTTTTTATCTACTAACTCTTTGGCATAAGGGAAACCTTCTTCAAACTTTCCATTTGCGTATAAAAGTTCACTAAAAATTCTCTCGAATTCATCTATGCCTTTATGAGTGGTGTCTCCATTGAGATCCGAAAACGTTTTACGAATCAATTCCTCGCCTAGTATAAAATCTTTAGTGCCTATAGATTCCCTTGCGATATAAGAATAAGCACTATCCCATATGAATGGTACTGATGGCCAAAAAAGTTATCCAAGCTTTCCTGATCTCCTAAATTTGAGCACAACTACTGTATTTCATAAATTTGTAGCACATACGAACAAACTCACCGAAAATAAATTTATTGTAAATTATTTTCGGTGAGTGCGTGTCTTTCCACAAAAGCTTATTCACATGAACAAACACCTTGTGCTACTGTAATTTAAGATTTCGACAGCTTTTCTTTGATCTGTTGTAAAGTAAGGTTCTCACCAACAACTTTTCCATTTTGATCAACCAAGAACATCGCTGGAATAGCCTTAATCTTCCAGGCATCAGCTGTTGTGCCTCCATTATCTAGGTAACTTGGCCATTTTAATAGCTCTTCTTGTTCGGCCTTCAACCAATCGGCTTCCACTTTATCAATGGATATACTTACAATTTCGACAGACTTTCCATCCAACTCCTTATAGAACTCTTTCAATGCAGGGAGAGCTTTGCGGCATGGAGCACACCAGGAAGCCCAAAAATCAACAATTGTATATTTGTTCTTTTTAAAAACAGTTGCCAAATCTGCTTTCACATTCGCATTGGTCTTTGCATTCACTGCTGGTGCTGCCTGGCCTAAAAATCCCTCAGGATATATCTGCTCTTTAAGAGCCTTACCATAATAGCTATTTTTAGCTGCAGCAGAAAGGTCATCATACATCGACTTTTGTTCAGGAGTAAAGTAGCTCATTGTATTGAGCATTAAAAAAGGTCCCCACCATGAATCACCGTTGTCTTTATAAAGTTTGGTCATTGTATGTTCAACTTTGTTAAAGAAGTCAACTTCATCATTTTCAAAAGCCTTATAAGCAGGTGTATTGACAAGTGAGTCGACTTTATTCTTGTCTTTTTGTGCACGTGCATTACGTACCTTTGAAGCAATTTCCTCACCTCGTTTGTTGTAAGCCTCGTGCTCAGCATTTAATGCGCTCCTAATGGAAATTTTTTGTTTGTATACATCGTGAACAGGACTGCCCAGAACTTTAACATCTTTAAACAGATAACGTTTTTTTCCGTTATTTTCTTCTAAAGAAACACTACCTGTTAAAGTAATGTCCGTATTATCAACCATAATTCCAAAAGCCATACCGCCTTGGATAGTTAACAGAAAATAACGAGGACCATCCACTTTCCCCGAAAAGGAAAATTTACCGTCCATAACCTTGGCCGAGGCCACAGTCTTTTCTGTGCGATGCGTACTTCCAGGCACAAGTTCTACAACAAGGCCATTTTCTAATCCCTGGATATTACATTCTATTTTATATCCACGCTCAAGGATAGAAGCGTTTGCGCCGATGGCGAAAAGGATAAGTATAAATGCAATACTTAATATTCTTCTTTTCATTACAATTTATTTTTTAGTTTAAAATTCAGTTTTTGTTTTTTTTGCCAGTCCAATCATGGTCGAAATCTCATCAACTACGGCTTTATCATTTGCGTAATAACCGCTTGTTGAAAACCTAATTTTGCCATTACCATCAATGATGAGCTTTGTGGGGATACTCGCAACCCCAAAGGAACCCGCTACGATATTTTTTTTCGTTGAGGTATCCTTATGATCCATTAACAGGGTAAAATTATATCCCTTATCCTTCAAATAGTCACTAGCATCCTTCAATGGGTTTGGTGTAGTTTCGAAAGTATGAAGGAATAAAAATGCAACATTGGGGTCGTTTGAAAATTTATTGACTGCAGATTGCATGGCTGGAAAAGATGCTTTGCAGGGCACACACCATGTTGCCCAAAAATCGATAATTACGACTTTTCCTCGGTATTGATCTATGGTAACCTCCTTGCCATTAATATCTTTTCCAAGAAAAGTAGGAGCTGCAATTGCTATCATTTTTTTAGCTAACTCCGCCTCCAGATACTCCATGTAAATCTTATTCAACCCCTCCATGTATGAGCTGGGATTTAAAGTGGGATTTGCTAATCCATACGCTGATTGGAGTTCTTTTTTCAAGTGCTCATTAGCTTTCCCTTTTTTAACCAGTGGTTCTAAAGTAGCCATTACATCCTCATACCGTTTCGCGTGCATTAATAACTTAACGTAATTTGCGGTATTCACCTCACTTTTGTATCTAAGTTTGGGATACGCTTCATCTGCATACTTCAGCGCTTCTGTATATCTGTCCATTTTAGTTAGGAGCAGGCTATATTGATTCACCATCGGATTAATCTCTTTGCCGCTTAGTCTGCCTTTTTCGATACGGTTCTTTAATAAATCTTCTGCAGCGGAAGGATATTTCGAAGCAAGCTTTTCCGCCACTGATGCGATAGATTCGGCGCTCGTAATATTAGAGATATATTTGCTTGCATTCTTTATTTTATCAGCGGATATATAACTCTCGGCCATGGATTGATTGAGTAAATCAGCACTCTCTTTCGGAAAATTTGCTATACCATCCCCATACATTACCTCTTTCTTTCCCAAATCCATCTCGCGCAAAAATTTGTCACGGAACAATTCAAAAGAAACCTCACCATATGGGTACCGTTTAACCAATACTTTCTGTACCGAATCACTTCGTTTAAAGTCCCTCTTAACATTAAAGTACCTTAAAACGATGTTCAAATCTGCTTCCTCTCCTTTACCAAGTTCTGCCAATCTATTATTTACTGCAGTCGTTTCTTTTAATGCCAGAAGCTCGGTCAATTTGTCGCCAGAATCTTGAGCCATGGCCGATAATGTCCAACTCATCAAGCAAAAAAATAATAATCTTTTTCGATTCATAGCGGTTTAAAATTTAATTCCCATGTCTACAACCTTTCCAAATCCTTCAAGGCGATCGGTAAACTCACCTATCACGCCAAAATTGGCCACCTTGAAAAAATACAACCTGCCTTGAGTACCGTCCCATGTAGCAACGGCCAGCCTTGGTGCTCGTTCTGTACCTTGGAGTACCGATCTGCTAAACCTCATTGCAGTAATTTTTTCTGTAGAAGGAAAACTATAAGTACCCTGAATGTCATTCGTTCCTATTGCATACGTACGCAAGACATTTTCTGTTCCATAATAGATATAGTTAGCGGTTGTAGAAGCTGCTGCTGCACTCATGTTCAAGATGTCCGGAGCATTCATCTGTACTTTTTCTACAGAGAGATTTGGACTTGCAGCGGAGGTGTTCACAGTTTTAACTTTAAGTCTGTACGGCAGATTATCCGCACCTTTCATAATTGCGTTGTATTCATTTGCTGAACTTGCAGAATCCAGATAAAGCATTGTCATCCCTACATTATGAAGGTTAAAAGCAGGTCCACTTACTGAAGGTGAGAAATTCTGAAGTTTTACACCTGAGCTTGGTGCAAGGAAAAATCGTTTACTCGTGTTATCATACACCATAGCAGAAACATTGGTTCCACCCACAGAATACGGAGCAAGGTCGTAATTCAAATCTCCATCAGGATTCAGCAGACTTACACCCCACTTTTTCTGACCAGGAAAACCTCCTGAAATATTGATATGAACTTTTCCATCGCCAATAAAAACACCCGTACTTCCCTGCCACTTCATTACCGATGGCTTACTAACGTTCGGGGGCGAAAAGAAAAGTGTAGAATAATCAAATTTTCTAATCAGATTTGTGTAGCTAACTTCCTGACTTCCGGTTTCAGCAAGAAGATAAATCCTCTTGCCTCCGGCAGTTATCTCATCCTCAATATTGGTTGTAATTATTTCAAGCTTGCGTGGCTTAAGTAAAGGAGTACTGTTAATGGCACTATATACATTATGCTGTACAGATTTATCTTGGAAGACATACGATATGTCTCCTAGACCATTCTTATCCACCAAAACCATCAAGCCTGCACCGGAAAATTTGTTACCGATAACAATATTATAATTGATATAGGCAGATATACCGGTTTCTTTATCTCTCGCTTCAAATCTTACTACGTAAGGTTCTCCTAAAATAAATAACTCAGGCTTAATCACATAGCTCAATACCGCATCATTGGAAATTACAAACCTCGGACTGGTTATGCCTACACTTGGATTATTTTGGTAAGCTAACCAGGTATATTCCATATTCTCCTTTTTATTTGGCATACTTAACGTTACGGTTGGTGCAATGCTTAGAGTAGCATTTTGAAAAACGGTGATTGTAGGTCCATTCTCGCCTGTTACGCCAACTTTATTCACTTCCATACTGGCCTCAGTACTTTTATCTTTTTTACAGCCTAACAAAAAAGTTGCTGCAATTAATCCCATTAAAAGAGATCTATTATTCAATTTCAAACTCATTTTTTCGATCTTTTAATTCTTTAACTCTATAGATTATGGGAAGAACACGGCATTGCCAAATTCATCAGTCAATGGTGGATTGTTCTGGTTATAAATCAGCAAGGCGTATCTAGCCTGTCCATTTAAATAGGCTAGATCTCCTGGCAAAGCTGAACCATTCCAATTCTGTCTACCGGTTGCCGTGATAAGAAATCGAAATTTAACTTCAGAATAATCGCCAAAATGATTTTTCCAGTAGGTCTCCCAGTTGGTTGGTTTTCCCAGTTTATCATTCAGCGTTATTTTATAACGTAACCGATCTCTATATCCTACCTTTAACTCCTCATTATCTTTGATATCAAACACCACATGAACTGTACTATCTCTAAGTCCTGGTTTTCTATAAACTACTACTGGAATTTCTGCAGTAAAGGCGTTTGCCTTAACAACAGCAGGTAACAATTTATAATGATAATTCGCCTTGGCGCTTGAACTGTCGCGGGCGACAAAAGTAATAGAGCGATCCACAGGTGCTGCCTTTCCCAATAGAGTAACGCCTATCTTCACAGTATCAGCAAGTAAGGTTGTAGGACGGGTAGCAAAAGTATAAATCACACTATCAGGAATAGTAGTCACATACACCATGCTTGCCGCATCGAAGTATTGTCCCTTATCTTCCTCGCAAGAAGCTAAGCAAACTATGGCCACAAGGGCCAAATATATTTTTTTCATAATCCGTTTCATAAATTGTGTTTCCTTAAAAATTTGTCGAACCAAACTCAATCTCCGTATCCGGCAAAGGAAAAATATACTTTGCCTTGGTCATGGCAATTGTACCGGTTGCAGTACCACCATTCCATATTGTGGCTAAATTTCTACGTTTGTAATAAGGCCACAACTGTCCTTCGGCATAGAACTCCTTACGATATTCTAGTAAAAGTTCCCCATCTAACTGCGCAGCTGTGGTAAACGTAATTGAGCCAGGGATTAATCTTGCATTTCTTACCGTATTGAAGTAAGTCCCAGAAGTAGTAAGATTAGGTGCTGCCTCTGCCGCGATATAATACATTTCTGCCAACTTGATTAAAGGAATCATTTTTTGCCTCACTCCAGAAGTTGCATCGCTCCAATATTTTTTAGAATAAACAATGGTTGGAGATACCTCATTCCAAATATTTTTTGGAGCTAGGTTCGACCGTACATCATCTGGGAAAGTGGTAGGATAAACAACGGCTAAAGCTGCTCTTGTTGACCATAAATCTGAGCTTTCTCCAGCTGCTTCAGCATTTTTGAAAACGTTATCAGCTGTTACTTTTAAATTAGATACGTATAAAGAGAAAACATGTTCCTGAAAAAATGTCAAATCAGCAGCAGCATCTGTAGGATTAACAACCAAAGAAGTTTGGTTTACAAAATTGAACTTGGCACTTGCTATTACCTCAGTTGCATATTTAAATGCGTTGGCTTTATCTCCTTTTAATTGATATAAGCGAGCTAGAGTAGCCTTTACTGCCCAGTAATTAAAACGGTTGTGTCTAAACTGGAGAAACACATTAGAATTTGCTCCTGACCTATCAAAAGTACCGGTAGCATCGGGTGTTTGCGCTAGCAACTGTTCTGCGGCTTTCAAATCCGCTTCGCATAGTTCCAAAGCCCTGCCTAGGTTAAGTCTTGGGTTGGTTCCAACAGTGAATTCCTTTAAGTATGCAATCGATGGTGCTGAAGCATTTGTTCCTCCATCAAAATTATCAGAATAGAAACGTATCAGATCAAAATGTAAAAATCCGCGTAAACCGAGCGCTTCCCCTTTTACAATATTTGCATCCGAAGCACTCAATACACCATTATCCACATGTTTTAGCACGTAGTTAGCTTGAGCAATTGCGGAATAGGAATTAATAAACATACCATCCAAAATTGAACGAACATCTGTTTGAAGATAGCTATGCGTAGCTAATCTATTGTATAACGTGTTTGCCGTCGACCTATTTTCGTATCGCTGGGCAATGATGTCCATGGTTCCGAATGTAAACTCCCGTCCATAACCTGCAGGTTTTGCCATAATCTGGTACGTCCCCATCAAAACATCTACAAATCCCTGTTTATTCTGAAACTGATCAGACTCCTCCACTTGGGTTTTAGGTCTTACTTCCAAAAACTTTTTGCAGGATAGGGAAAATAACGATAAGGATGAGGCAACCGCTATAAGAATAATTTTATACTTTTTCATATCTCGTGAATTGATCATGATCTAAAATGTAGTGTTCAACTGTAAACTAAAATTGTGCGCAAACGGATAATCGAGGCCACGTTCTCTCTTAACACTCGAGATTCTGAAAGGCTGAAGCACATTGAATGTAATCCTTGTATTTTGCAGCCCCAGACTCTTATTGAGTTTATCAGTGAAACGATAGTATACCGATGCACTCTGTCCTTCAATCCAATTATTGCGTTGCACAAACCTAGAAGTGGTATACGTAACTGTGGTCGGAAGGATAACGAGCTGTCCATTCACTACAGCATTATTTGTTGTACCAGAGTTAACAATAGCTCTGTAACGTGCAATATCTCCCGGCTGCATCCATCTTTCTGTGGCTACACGGCGATCAACATTATATTGATTAACATTTACGTTTTCTACGCGGTCTACCAATGTTTGGTTGTAAGCATCTCCACCAACACTAAAGCCTACATATATGTTAAATCCAATGCCATTCACCTCCATATTTACCCCAACCGTACCCGTAAGATCTGGGGTGGCGTCTCCAATGATTACCTGATCTGCAGGACTATATACGGTAGTATAAGTTCCATCCCTTTTGACAAAAACTTCATTACCTGAAGCAGGGTCTATACCTAGCGACTGGATACCCCAAATTGCATTTCTAGATTGTCCTTCAGAATATCTTGGTAATGGTACATTAGAAAGGGTTGAATTTGCTCTATTATTCAATGCCCTGATTGTAGATGAAATTTTTTCAATCTTATTGGTTACATGGAAGAAGTTTGCATTCAGCCTAAGAAAATTTCTCTTGCCTGGTTTCTGTAATAAAGTATATGAAGTATAAATCTCATAACCTTTGTTAAGCACGTCTCCCATGTTGTCATAATATCCGTTGAAACCTGTTGATGGTGCTGTAGAAATAAACGCATTACTTCCTTTAGTACGTTCGATGAAATAGTTTGTCTGAATACTCAATCTATTGAAGAGTAAGGTTTCGAAGGACCAATTCTGCTTGAATGTTTGAGACCAAGCTAAAAGCGGATTTCCATATCCCATAATGTATGCACTTACTATACCACGATATTCACTATCTGTAAAATACTGCGAGGTAGTGAGTGCCTGAGAACTGCTAAATCCCTGAGTACCTGTTGTTCCAGCAGAATACTTTAATATCAATTGGTTTAGCGTTTTATTTCCCTTTAAAAAATTCTCATTATGCATGTTCCATCTACCACCCAATGACCAAAATGGTGCAAAACGCTTATCTGAACCAATATTCGATGCTCCATCCATCCGTACTGTGGCATCAATAAAGTAACGGCTATCATAAGAATAACTTCCAATAGCAACTGCACCCAGTGATCTGATAATACTTTCAGTACCATATGGTCTGCTGTTAGGAAGAAAACCGCTACCTAATGTTAGTTCATCCATAAATTGATTAGAGAAACCAACAACGGTAAAATTTTGGGAAGCTGTTGTCCGGTGATTTCCAGTAGCTCTGACACTCAAATTAATTAAGTGTTTATCAAAGTTTTTGGCATACCTAGCAGTAAGGTTTGCAGTTATATTTTCCCTTTGGCCATATCCTTTTGTATAAGAACCTCTTTGAAAAATAGGCAGAGTGCTAAATGAAGTATGCGCTGCCGGAAGAAAAATATCAGATTCATCTTGCTGATTATTGTAAGAGAAAGATGCTTGTAATTGAAGAGAGGATGAAGCATCATAAGTGGCTTCAAAATTATTGGTGATATTTCGGTAACTGGTTTGATCTTTCAAATTTAGTGTAGCATTATACAACGGATTAGCTGCTCTTCCTATTGGCCCACCATCCAAGTTATCATAAGCATCCCCGACAGTAATTCTACTCCCATCTACAGCAAGAACCTCTTCTACAAATTGTTTTATATTTCCATCTTTATCATAGGGAGTCCAATAAGGATTTAAGCGGGTGTATTGGCTAAATTTACCATACGGAGAATTGTTGGCTTTATTGAAGGCTAGAATAAGATCATTCCTGATTCTCAATCCTTTATAACGGTAAGCCAAAAAAGAATTAGCCGTAGTTGTATTTCGAGAAGACCCTTTCATAGTGGTTGCTTTTTGATCATAGGTAAAATTTACTCCATAATTAACAGCTTCAGCTCCACCCTCAACAGATACGGTATGCTTTTGACCAAATCCATTCTGCAACGGCTTGGCAAGCCAATCTGTATTAACGCCTTCATTAACTGCTTTTAGCCTTGAAACTCGCAAAATATCGAGGTCATTTTGCAATCCATTCCGTATATTTTTATAAACACCTACCCTGTCCTCTAGCTCAAATTTCTCTCTAGCATTCAAAAGGTCATATCCACTGATATCAGGGGTCTCAAGCGAGGCCAATAAATTATAAGACACTAGTAATTTTCCAGCCCTAGGACGCTTAAGTTCTATTACGACAACGCCATTAGCACCTTTCGAACCGTACATCGCTGTGGCACTGGCATCTTTGAGCAGGGTAACACTTTCTATCCGCGTCATATCCAAATCGTTTACACGTTGTAAAGTCGTTTCAAATCCGTCTAGTATAAACAATGGAGAATTTGGTGATGGCTCAAAATTGAAGCGATCTTGTACTCCAGCCTGTCTGGTATCTGCAAGCGTATTACCTCCACGTAAAACCACCTCTGGAAGTACATTGGGGTTCGATCCCATATTAACGTTTTCCGGAAGTTGAAAGGCTGGATCAAGCACGCGAAGCGCTGTTAAAACGTTTCCGTTGGTAACTTGTTGAAGCTCCTCTGCATTAAAACTTTTAGACGCTCCAGTAAAAGCTTTCTTATCAATATTTACTATACCTGTAATCACCACATCTTTCATAGAAGTCGCAGTTTCTTCCAGAGTTACCGATAAAAATGTACCTACAGATTTGACGGTTACCGATTCTTGCTTGTATCCCAAATAAGAGAAAGTTAAGACTGATCCGTTCTGCCCATTGATGCGAAACATACCCTGAGTGTTGGTCTTTGTAATGAACTTGCCCTTATTGATACTTACCGTAACCCCTACCATTGGCTGTTTTGTGGCTTTGTCCAATACCTTTCCTGAGATGACAGAATCTGCCCTAATAGAAGGATTCGTCTGTTTTGGACTGATTTGCTTGATCAAGATTACTTGCTTATCAATACTGAAACTAAGATTACGATTCGACAGACTCATTTCCAGCGCCTGTGAAATAGTGCCGTCAACAAGCTTAACATCTATGCCCTTCACTTCCTTGATAACATCCACATTGTAAAGGAAGTCGTATCCGCTTTGTCTGCCGATTTTCTTAATAATATTTAGAAGTGTCGCATTCTTTTCATTTAGGTTTATTTTTTGGGCAAAAGTGGTTCCGGCCCTCACTTGTAGAATTGTCGCGACAAAAATGACAACAATGATCCTCATAGTTAAAAGGATTTTTTTGGCATAGCTATTCCCTATACCAAAATAGTTAGTAAAAATTTTATACATTAGTTTGTTGGTTTTGTATTTATCCCGGTTACGGATAAATACGTTTAGTTGATATAGTCTTATGATGTTCAACCCCAATGTTTGCTGGGCTCTGATTGCAGTCGGAGTCCAGTTTTATTGAGCAATGGTTAGTATCTATTTAATCACACGTATCCTCCTTCCTTCAATTTTAAATTTGATGTTATCTGTTGCTTCAATAAATTCCAGCACCTCGGATATACTACGACTTCGGGATATTTTTCCTCCGATATGCATGTTTTTAGGTGTGTAATCATATATAAACTCTACATCATACCATCTAGCAATCATATCCAATGAGGATTTAAAATCCTCTGGATTGAAAATAAAAGCCCCTTCCTTCCAAGCAATTGACTCGTCCACGTCAACATTTCGAACCAGAACCTGCTGATCATTTGCCAAGGCCTGTTGTCCAGGCTTAAGGATAAATTTATCATTCACATTTACGGCCCCTTCCAGTAACGTAGTCCGAACATATTGCTGATCAGCATAAGCGTTGACATTAAAATGCGTTCCTAACACTTGTATAAACTGCTCTTTTTCAGCTCGTTTACCTCCATCAATACCTACTACAAAGGGTTGTTTTTTATTGTGAGCTACTTCAAAATAAGCTTCACCCACTAACTGCACTTGACGTTTGCTTTCCCCTAAAAATGTAGTGGGATACTTTAATGAAGATGCGGCATTTAACCAAACCTTTGTTCCATCCGGTAAAATAATCTGATACTGCCCCCCCCGTGGCGTTTCGACTGTATTAAAACTTTTTTCAACCACCTTATCTTGCTTGTTGGAAGCATCCATTGCATAAATAAGCTGTGCATCATTTGTTTTTTTAATTGTAATACCCGATTCATCAACTAAAGTACCGCTGTTAACATCGTTTAAGCTTATTTTCTCTCCATTAGCCAACGTTAAATAGGCCTTATTTCCTCCTGGTTCAATTTTTTGCGCGATTTTTTCTTCTTGTTGAGGCAGTTGAATATAATAAGTATACAAGCCAGCAATAAAAACTAATACGATTGCAGCAGCAGCAGAAAGTGAAAGCCAAATCCTCTTAGATGGCTTTCTTAACTTTGACTCCACAGCTTGCCAATTGCTTTTTCGGCCTTCAGATAGTATTTCTAAAGGCAAATGCTCTTTTTCATTGGCATTTAAGCTTAAATACCATGATTCAAGTCTAGCTTTTTCTTCTTCGGTTGCTAAACCTGAGGTGTATTTCTCTAAAAGTAATCTGAAATCGTTGTTGTCCATTGTTCAAGTTGCATCTATAACAGTAAGACGCTTTAGAACGAACCATCGGGGATATAAAAAAATATTTTTTTTACAGTTTTGAAGAAGAAAGAGAAAATATTGTTTTTACTACAGCAAAAAATACGATAACATCCTAAAAAAACTAAAGAAACAAGTTTAAAAATAGAAAAATAGACACACTACCAACCTTTAGCCTTAATTGACGGAGTGCTTTTTTAATTTGATCGGCAACCGTATGCTCAGAGAGTTGAAATTCCATCGCAATTTCTCTATTTGTCATATGTTCTTCTCTGCTTTTCTTAAATACTTCGCGCATTCTTGGAGGGAGTGCTTCAATTTCCTTCTGAATAATTTCTCTTAATTGTTTTTCTCTAATCAAATAATCAGCTTGAATCGATCCATTTTGGACAAAGTTTTCATAAGAATTAGTATACGCATCAACAACCGCTTTATGGCGCAATAAGGAAAAGAGCTGATTACGAGCAATAGTGTATAAATATGCGGGGAGGTTCTGAACATCCAACTCCTTTCTGCTACTCCAAAGCTTTAAAAACACGTCCTGAACAATATCATTCGCTTCGGCTTGGTCACGAAGTTTATTATAAAGCTGGGTATATACCAAATCATGGTAACGATCAAATAGTTGTGCAAATGCCCTTCTATCATCCTTTTTTATTAAAATCAGCAGCAGCTGATCTTCCATCAAATGTAAATCGTCCAAGTTAGTTGATTGGTTTCAGGGTAAAGGGATTAGTTAAGTCTAAACAAAGGGCGTTTTTTTGTAAATCTAATAAATTTATTTTTTTGAAAAAACTAAACACCTTAAAAGGCTAAAAATTGATAAGAATTAGTGAAATAATAGTTTTCCTTTATCACGCTGATCTTTTTGTAACTCAACTGCAATAAATTAATCGCTAAAGCAGTCCTAATCATTATTCCTTTTGGTATCGCCTCCATGGAAAGAAGCCCGCTACGTGGATAAAGCCCCAAAAGACTACATCAACAAGGCGTATGAGAATGGAAGACGATTTATTGACATCCAAGAGCCGGAAGCCTCCATTATGAAATGGGGCTTTCAGGAAATGAACGAGGGTTTGTATTCTGCCAAATCTATTTTAAATGTCGCACATGAACGCGTTCTAAAAATGGACAAAAACACCTTTTTAATTTCCTTACGCAATCCTGTCTATTGTGGAAGAATCAGTTTACCGGAGCATTAGGATGAACCTGCCCAACTGGTACAGGGATTGCACCAGTTACTAATTTCTGAAGCGCTATTTTATAAGCTGCAGGAAATTATGAATAGCCGTTCGCGCTTTATAACAGGGATGCAAATAGCTACTCCGTATGATTTATACATAAAAATCATCCCCCAACTTTTCCGCTTGATCCTTTCCCTATTGCACAACAGTTAATAACTAACTGATAACAAATGATTTAAACAAAAAAAAGCAGCTCTTTTCAGAACTGCTTTTAAAACTCGGGGTGGAAAGACGTTTCAATGTCCTCAGATTTTATCTTTGATTTGATGTCCTTGGGGGCTTCACCAGAAAAAGTCAAAGAAAAAAATGGATTAGAGAAACTTGTAAAACCCACGAATTGGAAGGTTTAGTCGCATGCGTTAATTACAACCGAGTTTATCCCTAGTAGAGATGTTTTAAAACTTCACTACTAGGGATTTTTAATTTACTTTTATCATCACTAGATAAAAAACAATGTTAACACCAGATAGCGCAGCTCATAACCTAATAAATATTTTAGAAAACGGAAAAACCTCCTATAAATTAATCACTACAGAAAAAGATCTGGCAATTGAATCAGAATTCAAAATCCTAGACGATAACAATTTTGAACTGTCTTTTACTTTGCAACCAGATGAACAAAAAAGAGGAATTGATATTGATTATTTCTTTCAGAAACCATTTGTTTTGGCAACTCATGGAATGAGGGTGTTTGTGAAAAACTCAAGTGTGCGCAATGCATCAAGGGGGCTAAACGAAGATAGTCCCTGTAAATTTAAAGTCGAACTACAGAGTTTCAAAGGTGATGCGGATGAAAACATGTGGAAACAATCGCGACAAAAAGCCTACATAAAATATAAGATTTCAAAGTTTAATCCCTATTCATCAGGGCTTACTTTTGACCTTAGAACACATGAAAAAGATAATGGTTTCTTCAATGCCGTAGCTTTAAAAATCAGGAACATTGATTTTTTATTCTATCATGAAGCTGTAGACACCGAAAACGGCTATTTTATTATTAATCCGAATGGAAAGATCGATTTTACTCAACTGGAAGCAATTGTTGAAGCCGTAATAACGGCTTATGGTTTTCTCAACGGATTTTACATGCGTGATGCAATCTACTATTTCACAGTTAAAGAAATAGATAATAAAAGCAAGGTTTCCTTTTATTATGAGAATTTTAATACGTCCATACTTTCCGATAAACCTATTTTGGATTCTGGTAACTATGCAGACATTCCCAGACAAGAAAGAGAACTTACTAGTGCTCAATTTAATAAATTAGTGAACCTGTTGTATGATGACAAAGAGTTTTCACGGTCAGCTTATCTGCTAATAGAAGCTGGCACTCTGAAGGGATGCTCACAAGCGTCGTTGGGCGCAGTTGCCTTGGAAACGATCACAAAGAAAATCCAAGAAAAAAACGTACCCCAGAACATCGTGGATGATAAAAAAACTTGGAATGGGTTACGCTATGAATTGATGAAAATCGTTAAAAAATATACAGAACATTTAACAAAAGATCAGCTTACAATTCTCACCAACAAAATCTCCTTAATCAATAACAAGCCAAACTCGAGTAAATTGACTTCACCGTTCGAGCAGCTAGGGATCAAGTTAAATGCAGAGGAAAAGGAATGTATTAATAGTCGAAACCTATTCTTACATGGCAATCTACCCCGTAACAAAAATTCGGCATTAAGCGACCAGGAACTTCTTAATATATTAGCTAACAGGCTAGTCATGCTAAGTTCGATGCTGCTGTTGAAACTAATCGGTTATGAGGGCAAAGTTATTGATCGGGGAATGACTGAAGTGATAAAATGGCGTATGATTCATGCGGGGCAAAAAGTTTATGGTGGAAACCTTTTAAGAAACATCAATCGTCCAGCTGATGAATAACGAACATCAAAATTCTTCAAAACTATATTTTTTGAGATGTTCTCACGCCTTTAAAGTGATTTATCCAAGTTGAATTTTTAAAAAGCGTTGAATGACTTATTTTGGCCTTCAAACTTGGGTTAATAGACTGTAAAACAGTCTTAAGGCTATCAAAAACTGGTTCAGGTAATTTGTTACTTAATGTTATTCTTCTAATTACTCCTAAATCTATGGGAATATCTAATGCTGCGACCTGTTCTTGTTCTGATGTTGCTATGATGCGGTATTCATTTTCTGGTTCGAATGGTTGCCTTTTTAGATAAGGTAGCCTGGAAGATTCCAAACCCCTTAGATTTTTCAAACTAACATATTCAGCCGGGCCATGTTCAACACCTACACGCTCATTCAAAAAGTTAAACAGTTTTTCTGGACTAAATTCGATGCAACAACCACTGGTACCATTGGCAAAAGCATTCCAATGATGCACAGTTTCATTTCCTTGGGTCAAACATAACGCGTAAATACTTTTCGAATTGGTGCTAATGCGATAAGATTCAACTGTTTCCCTATCATTGTAATCTTCCCAAAAGCCTGGATTCAATAATGTCAGTGTTTCCCGCTGAAGCATATCTATTAGGAACGGAATAGTTGTAAACCTATTTAGTTTTATCATTTTTTAAGTTTTTGATTATAAATTAATTAACAAGTGATTTTAAAGGGCTTTAATATTACTGGTATTTTTCATCAAAAATCAACTTCCCAAAACTCATAAATAATTCAGGGGCATTTCTTTTTTTTCGATGGAGACGAACAAATGCACCAAATGATAAATTGCTGTCATAAATCGCTTGGGTGACAGATTGACGCCCAATTGCCAATAATCCTTGCTTATATGCCCAAAATCTTGGAATAAAATCTTCCAATTTAAATTTCCCTACCTTAAATTCATCTTGAAAAACAATTAGTGTATCCAAATCTATCATTGTGAGCGGCATAATACTTATGCGATCTCTTATCTTTTTTAATTCAGGGTCATTATTCAATTCAGTTGAAAACCATTCTTGGATAACTTCGTTTATGCCTGGTGTAGAGAGACTTTGATCGATATACAACAAAACAGGGAATATAGTCAGAGATTTATTTTCCAAATCTTTATCAAAAGGTAGACTATTTGCTGCAACTCTATGAATATTATTTAAGAGTTGTCTAATTGCTTTAGGTGTCTCTATAGCCTCCCCTTTTTTATTAACTGTCTTAAACCAAAGTTTTGTTTTTAATTCCTCCTCAAGTTTCTCAAAATTAAATGATTGTTTTGTCCCCCCATTAATTAATGTGTCCTTCAATTCAAATAAAAATAATTCATCATTATTTCTAGCATAATAGTCTGGCTCTGCATCAAATTTAGGTGCATGGACTTTTCTAATATCCTCACCAGAGAATTTTAAATATTGCAACTCGTTAAATACAACATCCAGTACCTGTTTTGCCAGAAAAGATTCAGAAAAATGATCATTCAAATAGCTTTTAAAGTCTACTTTTCCCAAAATATGTGGATTTTTTTTGAGAATTTCTTTGAATTCAAAAAAAAGGGAATTATACAACTTATTGTACACAAGAAGATTATCTATTACCAAATATTTATCGGTATTAATTTGCATTAACGGTTTAGAACGTGGCAAAATAAAATCATATTGCGAAAAATCATCATTGCTCTCCTCGATAGCTATATTACCCAAAATTTTTCTGATAGAATCAGAATTTGGGTCTTGCTCGTTAATCGTTAAATATCCAAGTCCTTCTTTATTGTTCTGAAGTGCATGCCCTACAATTGGGAATATCGACTTCATATAATCACGCCAAGTTTGCATTCCATAAGATTCTAGGAACTTTTCAAGTGCCTCTGGTAATGCAATTTCGAAAAACTGAAGAAAATAAACCGCTTTTATAAACTGGGCTATCATCGCATCGGCAGGATCGACATGATTTAGATCATGATAAGGGAGGAGCATCACAGCTAAAGTGAATCCCATTCTTTTGATTAATCCAAAGTTTTCTGGAATACTAGCAAAAATCTTTTGTGAATTAAAATTTGCCACATATTCTTCATTTATGAGCAAATAAGCTTTAAACAAGCGATCATGTGTTGTTTGAAAATCATCAACCTGCCATTCAGTCTTGTGGCTATCTTGATAAACTTGCAGGAATCGTTGAAGCAAGCTAAGATTTGACCAGATATTCAATAGCCTAAGACTAGCGTGCTCGTTTGCGTTATAACCAACTTCAATGCATTTTTTATATTTACTTACTAAAACTGAATTAGAACCGAACCAAAAAACAAGCTCGTCCTCATAGTTTTTAAGCGAACCTTTACGCACAATGTAATTTAGACGGGCAATGATAGGAAAGGCAATTTCAAAGTTAATGCCTTTTAAAAGCGTTAAAATTTCAGCACTCTTATCTCCAGTTAATTCTTCAAACAGATGCTTATATTCTAGCATTGTTACATGATTCACTTTCATTTAGTAAAAATATGAGCATTAAAAGCGTTTTTATTATCGCTAAGCATAAAAAATCTAATATAACGATAACCTATCTAAAAATCATCACTTCATAAATACCAATGCCCCGTAAGGGGCCGCCCGAAATTTTGGGCAGCCCCTTATGGGGCATACACAGCAAGAAAAACGTTATTTTAAAACCCCTGGTCTTTGATATTACCTAGCCATATATCCGCAAAATCTGCGTGTTCCTCCTGCAATTCATGGTCGGGATAGCTTGTACCGTTCTCAAAACGTATGCTTTCTTCATCGATACCCATATCCGCCTGCCTGTACATATAGGGTATCACATCAAAGTGGAATTGCAATAGTAAAGTAGAGACATTTTTAGGCAGCTTCTGTTTCTTTTGTTTCCATCATTTGTTCAACTTGAATTGGGGTCAAGTAGCCTAGCGATGAATGTCTTCTTTTTCTGTTGTACCAAACCTCGATATAGTCGAATATTTCCAGCTTGGCCTGTGCGTTTGTTTCAAATTTTCTATGGTAGACCATTTCGGTTTTTAGGGTTTTGAAGAAGCTTTCCGCAACTGCATTATCCCAACAATTCCCTTTTCTGCTCATACTTTGCAATACAGGCAACCCCTTAAAGCAATTTCTGAACTCATGGCTAGCATATTGTATGCCTCTGTCGCTATGGAAGATAATCTCTTTATCTATCGGTCTATTTTTAATGGCCATTTTCCATGCTGCCACAACGGTAGCACTTGAGCTCATACTATTTTCCATGCTCCAACCGACAATCTTCCTGTCGGCAAGATCCATGATCACTGTCAAATAAAGCCATCCTTCAGCAGTTCTGAGGTAGGTAATATCGCTTACCCATTTCTGTGCCGTTGCAGTTGTGCCGAAATCACGTAACAACAGGTTGGGACTTACTGGATACAAGTGGTTGGAATTGGTTGTTACCCTATATTTCCTTTTCATTATGCTTTTTATCCCATTTCTGAGCATCAATCTAGCTATCCGTGGACGTGAAACCTTAACGCCATTGGCATTAAGCTCTTTTGTAATACGGGGACTGCCATAGCGTCCCTTGCTCATGGAATATACCTCTCTGAGCTTGGTTAGCAATAATGTATCCTGTTGCTGCCAGAAGCCAACGGGATCCTTGGTCCACTTGTAGTAGGAACTGCTACTGATCCCAAAAAATGACGACATCTTCTCTACGGGGTACACCGCCTTGTGATCGGCTATAAATCTGTATATCCCCCCTCTCCCTTGGAAAAGATGCCTACCGCCTTTTTTAATATATCTCGTTCCAGTTCAGCATTCTTGAGTGCTTTTCTCAATCTCCTGATCTCCATCTGATCCTCGCTAAGCCCTGGCTTGTCCATCATCACCTTGCCTCCATTGAAAGCGGGATTATTACGCAACTTGCTCAATCTGGATGCATCCAGACCTAATTCATCGGCTGCGCCCTTTACAGAATTCTTAAGCTTGGACAGCTCAACTGCCATCTTTTTGAATTCATCGTCAAATACTCTGTGTTTCATATTAATCAAATTTAAAATTACATTTCAAATCTGCTCTAAAAATGTCTCCACTCAAAGGTAGCAACTCCAATTGCAATTCCAATTGCAATTCCAGATGCTCACGGGAAGTGCTTCAAAAGGCAGGAAAACCTATAGGGTCTATTATCATTGCCGTTCCTCATGCGGGGTTAGGTACAGGGCAGAAGACGTGAATAATGCCTTTATGGATCAGCTCACCATGCTCATTCCAAGGCCAGGCTACGCAGAACTTTTTGTCGAAAGCATTACAGAAGCCTACAACAACCAGAACAACGCCATTAAACACGAACAGAACGAACTGATCAAACAAATCAGCGAAACCAATCAAAAGACCGACCGTGCAAGGGAACTGATGCTAGCCAACGAACTCCAACCAGACGAGTACAGAAAGGTAAAAGAGCGCAATGGTTCGACAATAGCACGTTTGGAGATACGGCTTACCGAAGTAAACTTGCTTAGGTCGAACCACGTAAACATCAGAAAAGTAGCTCAAGATGCTATAAACGCACTTTCCAACTTGGATAAGCTTTACGATGAAGCCTCTGTTCCAGGCAAAAGATACCTAGTAGGTATATTATTTCCAGAAAAATTCAGTTTTGTAGAGGGGGCATGTCGAACCGGTAAACTCAACCGGGCTGCCGAGCTAATCTATCTGGAAAACAAGGAATTACGGGCAAAAAAAATGGGGCAAAAACCTCTTAAAAAGTCTTTGCCCCATAAAGGGTGGAAGATGGGGCTCGAACCCACGACCCTCGGCACCACAAACCGATGCTCTAACCGACTGAGCTACATCCACCGTGTTTTTGGAGATACAAAAGTACGTTTTTTTACATATGATGCAAATGTTTTTACCTATCAATTTTAAAATAATTTTTAAGCCGCTAAAATTCAGATAATTAAATTTCAAATAATTTTTCAGCCCTAAACAAAACACACGATTATCCACACAAAAACTTAGATTTGTAGTAAATATGATAGAGATTTATACAGATGGAGCAGCAAGTGGAAACCCCGGCCCAGGTGGTTACGGCACTATTTTAAGAGCCGGGCCACACTACAAAGAACTTAGCGGAGGCTTTCGATTAACCACCAATAATCGAATGGAGCTCTTAGCTGTTATCAAAGGTTTAGAAGCATTAAAAAGCCTTAACCAAACCGTTATGGTTTACTCAGACTCTAAGTACGTGGTTGATGCCGTTGAAAAGAAATGGGTTTTCGGCTGGCTTAGCAAAGGATTCAAAGACAAAAAGAACAAAGATCTCTGGATGCGCTTCCTCGAACTCCACAAACTACATAAAGTGAGTTTCACTTGGATAAAAGGTCACAACAATCACCCTGAAAACGAACGTTGCGATCGCTTAGCGGTAGCGGCTTCTCAAGACAAGGCTAACCTTAAAATAGATACCGTTTTTGAAGTAGAAAAAAGTAAAAACACCTTACTATAAAACTAAAGAAGCCTGTTTCATAGCTAATGAACAGGCTTCTTCTTTTAATTTTATATACGTTATAAATCTAAGTCTTCCACTTTTGTTGCCGATTTCTCTGTTGTGGTACTAGCTTTAGAGGTGTACAAATGCATAAATTCTTCCGCTTTCTCTACCATTTCTTTTGATCCAATGAATATAGGTGCCCGCTGATGAAGTTCAGTAGGTTGGATATCCAAAATTCGGTCGAAACCTGTACTCGCCTTCCCTCCTGCTTGTTCCATAATAAATGCCATGGGATTACACTCGTACAATAACCTGAGTTTACCTTTTGGTGAACGCGAAGTGGTCGGATAAATATATACTCCCCCTAAAATTAAGTTACGATGAATGTCGCCAACCATTGAACCAATATAACGCGAGGTATACGGACGGTTTGTTAATTCATCCTCTACCTGACAATATTTTATGTACTTCTTTACGCCTTCCGGAAAATGCACATAATTTCCTTCATTAACCGAATATATAACACCCGTGCTAGGTGTTTTCATTTCTGGATGCGACAAACAAAACTCACCAATTGATGGATCAAGCGTGAAGCCATTTACCCCTTTCCCAGTGGTGTACACCAACATGGTAGCCGCACCGTAAATCACATAACCAGCAGCAACTTGCTCGGTGCCTTTTTGCAAAACATCTTCCATACTGGCTTTTCCTTCTAAAGATTTTCGTCTGTAAATAGAAAATATAGTGCCTACTGCAGCATTCACATCCGTATTAGATGAACCATCAAGCGGATCGATACATACAATATATTTAGCATTTTGAGATACAGGCGATTCAATATGAATGATTTCTTCTTCTTCTTCCGTGGCTACAATACAACACTCGCCCCCGCTGGTTAAAGCGGCAATAAATTGCTCATTGGCGTATATATCTAACTTTTTTTGTTTCTCGCCCTGAATATTGGTCGTGCCCACTTCACCCAATATATCTACCAGTCCCGCCTTGTTCACTTCGCGATTCACAATTTTGGCGGCAATGCCGATGTCTCTTAACAACCTAGAAAGTTCGCCTTTCGCGTAAGGAAAATCGGCCTGTTTCTCAATAATAAATTGGCCAAGGGTTTTAACTCCAGAAATCATACTTAGTGTATTTTTTACATTATCTACCTGATAACTCTATGGCCTCTAAGGTATGAATATTTTCATCAGTTATGCAAAACCGAATCAATGTTCTTACTTTATGCCAACCCTGTTTTCCTGCTGCACCGGGATTTATATGCAAACATTTTAGCTGTTCATCGTACATCACTTTTAAAATATGCGAATGCCCAGTAATGAACAATTTCGGCGGCTTAGTGTAAATTTCCGACTTAATCAAAGCAGAATATTTTCCCGGATAACCCCCAATATGCGTCATCAAAACATCCACCTGCTCGCAGGTAAAACGATTTTTTTCTGGAAATTGAGCGCGAATAACCGCATCGTCTATATTTCCATAAACCCCGCGAAGCGGTTTAAATACCTCCAACTTTTCCACCACATCCTGACCAAAATCTCCCGCATGCCACACCTCATCACAACTATCAAAATGCTTAAAAACAGCATCGTCTAAAAAACCATGCGTATCTGAAATTAAACCAATTTTTTTCAAATTATTTTATTTTTATCCAACAAAGCCCCTAGAATTGCCAAAAACTAAGGCTTTCTCGTCGCCTTAAACACTCCATTTGGCTGTATAAAAGATACCGAAGTAGCTTTTTCTTGTCCCGACCCCAACTCAAACTTGGCACTATATCCCTTAAGAACTTTAAAATTGAATGTATTTTCGCCTATCGCAAGCATCTCATATTCGGGCTGACCCGGCACAAAAATCATCAAGGTTTCTCCTTTCAAAAACACCTTGACCGTTGCTTGACCTAAGTTATATTCTCCAGTATATTTTTCTAGATCCTTTACAGAAAGTGCTTTCGCTTCAGGTTTGTAATCAAATTGCACAGGCTTATTGCCTCCATCCATAAAAACCGAAACTCCTTGAATCTTTCCGTCTAAACCGGTAGAAAAATTAAACATCAAATTGCTTTGTGTAGTATCCATCACACCTTTTTCATCAATGGATCTTGGATCAAAAACATCGTAATGCAAGTGTTTAAACAACAGCTTCTCTCCACCCAAAAAAGTACTCAAAAGATTGTTTTCAAGTGCAATATTAATGGTTCCGTAAGCGGGATTTTCAAAAGAACCTACGTAATCTTTTAAGTGATGTGAAGCCGGAGCATCCACAATTTGCATTTTGTTAACCACTTGGTTCTTTTGCTTTTTGTTCTCTTTCGCTTTTTCATTTGCCTCACCATTCCAATCAATTGCTTTCAATTGAAGCAGGCGATCTGCAAGAGAATTACGTACCAAAGCAGGAACCTTAGAACCATTTTGATTGCTCAACACCACAATCCCCAACTTATCCGAAGGAAAAAGGGCAACACTCGCCGAAAAACCGTTAATATTCCCGCCATGTTCTACCATGTAATGTCCTCTATACGAACCAATCATCCAGCCCAATCCGTAATTCGCTAAAAAAACATCGGCATGCTTTGCAGGTAAAGCAGCCTCCATTACCATTTGCGAACTTGCTGCCTCAAGTATATAGCTGGCGGGCAAAATTTCCTTTTGCTTAAATTTCCCTCCGTTAATCCATAGTTTTAACCAATTCGCCATATCGTTGGCACTGCTATTAATGCTACCAGCAGGCCCCATTCCGCTAATATTGTAGTAAGGTATTTTCTTGATTTCAGTATCCTTAATAACCGTATATGGCAATGAAGCATCACTATCCGACTGAAAAGCTTTGATATCCGTATTGGAACGAGTCATTTCTAAAGGAGTAAAGAATTTTTCCTGAATATTTTGCTCCCAAGTCTTCCCTGTCAAACGCTCCACAATCATGCCTTGCGCCACGTACATAAAATTATTGTAAAACCATTTCTCACGCACTGCCGCAGTGGGTTTCATGTATTTAACGCGCGCAATTAAACTATCTCTATTGGCCGAATTAAACAAAAACCAGGAATAATCGTAACGCGACAAACCGGTACGATGTGCCATTAAATCGCGCAAAATAATCTGACTGTTCATTTCTTCGTTATAAAAACGCAATGTAGGCAACAAACTCACCGCTTTATCTTCAAAACTAAGTTTTCCATCTTTCCGAAGCAAGCCCAACAAAGAAGCTGTAAAAGCCTTGCTGCTCGAACCAATGGCAAAAAGAGTGTTGGGCGTAACCGGTTTCTTATTTTCTACATCGCGGTAGCCAAAACCTTTACTATAAATAACTTCATCGTCCTTAACAACTGCTACCGAAAAACCTGCAGCTACTTGATCTTTCAATATTCTGTTTAACAAGGTGTCAATACCAACTAAAGGATCTGTTTTTTTCTGTGCAGAGGATAAAAATGTTAAGGAACAACATAAAATTAACAGGAGCAGTTTTCTCATTTTGAACAAAAAAGATTTAAGGTTTCGATAAATATACCGTTTACCGACTAAAAAAGAGGCATCAAATATCAATAAGCCACAAAAAAATCTTTAAGCAAGGCTTTATATTGTGCGGTATGTTGTTTTTGAGATTCGTAAATAAAAAAATCATCCTCTCTGAGCGATACATTCTCTTTTGTTAACGCAATAATCTGCCTAAAAGCGGGTTTCGTTTCATCAGAATGCAAATTTATTCGCTCGCAAAGCATCAATTGTTCTTTTTTAGCGAGTTCGATCACCAAATCAGCTTGCTTTACAGGCAGAACCAGCCAAAATTTACCAGCATCGGTCAACAAGGATGCAGCTTTTTGAACAAAATGCGCAAAAAAATCGTCCGCTGCATGCCGAGCAATACCTTTTCTTTTCTCTTCGTTTTTTAAATCATTTATAAAAAATGGAGGATTCGAAACAATCAGATCAAATGTTTCTTCAGATTCAAAATCCTGAATCGCTACCTGAAAACAAGTCAATCGTTTTGCGAAAGCAGAATTCTTAAAATTATTCTCGGCCGCTACCGATGCCTCTTCATCAATCTCAACCGCGACCACCTCTGCGCTAGGAAATCGCTGTGCCAACATGAGCGCAATCACCCCAGTGCCGGTACCTACATCCAAAATACGCTTCGGATCTTCCTGAAATGCCATGCTTGCCAGTAAAACCCCATCGGTATTAATGCGCATGGCACAGCCACTTTGATTCACTTCAAACTGCTTAAACTTAAAAACGCTCATAATTACGCTTCATATAATTCCAATGGCAATCCATCAGGGTCTGAGAAAAAACTGAATTTTTTACCTGTAAATTCATCGATTCGAATGGGTTCAGTCGCTATACCTAAACGATTTAATCGTTCCGTTTCTTCTTCAATGTTATCTATCTCAAAAGCCAAATGACGTAAGCCGAGCGCTTCTGGGCGCGATGGACGTGCAGGAGGATCTGGAAAAGAAAAAAGTTCAATTTGATACAAATCGTTCACCGCCAAATCCAATTTATACGATTTGCGCTCCGCGCGATAAACCTCAGCAAGCACTTTAAAACCTAATTTTCGCGTATAAAAATCTTTTGACACCGCGTAATCTGAACAAATGATAGCAATGTGATGAATGCGTTTAAACATAAAAAGTAAAATTTAATCCTTCTAATGATTTTGTACTGGAATTCTACCGACAAAAGTGCATATTCTATTTTTCAAATCGTCATATTCCTGCTAAATCAATCTCCTTTAGCAAGATATTTTCAAACGGAAGGAACAAAAAGTCTAAGACTGAAAAGGATTCTTTCGTCAACGAAATTTAATAAGCAATATAAATTCTGCAAACACGCTTTCAATGGCTCCTATATTGAAAAGCTATGCTTATTTTTGCTTTTTCCTGCTCATTTTTAATTTAAAAAAGCGTAAATTTGCGGCTTCAAATAAAAAGCATGATTCATTTCTTCATAAATCAATCTCAAGCGATTTTCGCCCTACAAACAGAGAAAACGCTATCCCAAACTGATATTACTAAACTTGAATGGCTCTTTGGCGGAGCAAAACTACAGATAGAAAGCGTATTAACAGGCTTTTTTGCAGGTCCGCGTGCGGCGATGATTACTCCTTGGAGTACCAATGCAGTAGAGATCACACAAAACATGGACATTCATGGGGTGATTCGAATTGAAGAATTTAAAGCCGTTGCTGAAGATTTTACGGATTTCGACCCGATGCTTTCGCAAAAATACAATCAATTGGATCAGGATATTTATACCATCAATATCCAACCGGAGCCGATTTTAGCAATTACCGATATTGCTGCTTATAACAAACAAGAAGGTTTATCGCTGAGCGATGAAGAAGTAGCATACCTGGATTCTTTAGCTACTAAATTAGGAAGACCTTTAACCGACTCTGAAGTTTTTGGTTTTTCTCAAGTAAATTCAGAACACTGTCGCCACAAAATTTTCAACGGAAAATTTGTGATTGATGGTGTAGAGCAAGAAACATCGCTTTTTAAATTAATTCGTAAAACGTCTGAGCAAAACCCGAACGATATTGTTTCGGCGTATAAAGATAACGTAGCGTTCATTAAAGGTCCAAAAGTGCAGCAATTTGCACCAAAACGTGCTGATGAACCTGATTTTTATGCTACCAGTGATTTTGACTCAGTAATCTCTATAAAAGCAGAAACACATAATTTCCCGACAACCGTTGAGCCCTTTAACGGTGCAGCAACAGGTTCAGGTGGTGAAATTAGAGATCGTTTAGCGGGCGGACAAGGTTCTTTACCTTTGGCCGGTACGGCAGTTTACATGACTGCTCTTTCGCGTCTAGAAGAAAACCGTCCTTGGGAAGCAGGCGTTGAAGAACGCAAATGGTTGTACCAAACACCTATGGATATCTTAATCAAAGCGTCAAACGGAGCTACTGATTTTGGTAATAAATTTGGTCAACCACTTATCACCGGTTCGGTATTAACGTTCGAACACAACGAAGAAACGGACAACTTTGGTACTGAAGCCAGAACTTTAGGTTTTGATAAAGTGATTATGCTTGCTGGTGGTGTAGGTTACGGAAAAGTAAACCAAGCAAAAAAACATACACCTAAAGTAGGCGATGATATTGTTATTTTAGGTGGCGAAAACTACCGTATTGGTATGGGTGGTGCAGCTGTATCATCAGCCGATACCGGCGAACATGGCTCTGGCATTGAATTAAATGCAATCCAACGTTCTAACCCTGAAATGCAAAAAAGAGCAGCCAATGCCGTTCGTGGTTTGGTTGAAAGCGATTTTAACCCAATTGTATCCATCCACGATCACGGTGCGGGTGGTCACTTAAACTGTTTATCAGAACTGGTAGAAGAAACGGGTGGTAAAATAGATTTAGATAAATTACCTGTAGGCGATCCTACCCTTTCTGCAAAAGAAATTATCGGAAACGAATCACAAGAACGCATGGGTCTGGTGATTGGAAACGAACACCTGGATACTTTAAAGAAAATTGCAGATCGCGAACGTTCTCCAATGTATGCGGTTGGTAAAGTTACCGGCGATCATCGTTTTACGTTTGAATCGGCAACTACAGGCGTTAAGCCAATGGATATGAATCTGGAAGATATGTTTGGCAGTTCTCCTAAAATTGTAATGGAGGATAAAACAGTCGAACGTAACTATTCAGAAGTGGTATACGATGAAGCAAAATTAAACACCTATTTGGAGCAAGTTTTGCAATTAGAAGCCGTTGCTGCCAAAGATTGGTTAACCAACAAAGTTGACCGTTGCGTGGGTGGCCGTGTGGCGAAACAACAATGCGCAGGTCCTTTGCAATTGCCTTTAAACAATTGCGGTGTGATGGCTTTAGATTTCCAAGGAAAAGAAGGTATTGCAACATCAGTAGGTCATGCACCAGTTTCGGCATTAATTGACCCGGCTGCCGGAAGTCGTATTGCCATTGCTGAATCACTTTCAAACATCGTATGGGCACCATTAAAAGATGGTTTGCAAAGTGTTTCTCTTTCAGCCAACTGGATGTGGGCATGTAAAAATGAAGGAGAAGATGCACGTTTATACAAAGCCGTAAAAGCATGTTCAGATTTTGCCATCGATTTAGGAATTAATATCCCAACAGGGAAAGATTCATTATCGATGAAGCAGAAATACAAAAATGGCGATGTAATTGCCCCTGGAACGGTCATCATTTCGGCAGGTGGAAATTGTAACGACATTACCAAAGTTGTAGAACCTGTACTTCAGAAAGATGGTGGCTCTATCTATTACATCAACCTTTCAAACGATACCTATAAATTAGGTGGTTCTTCTTTTGCGCAGATTTTAAACAAAATTGGTTGCGAAACGCCTGATGTGCATGATGCTGCTCAATTTAAAAATGCCTTTAACACCTTACAACAATTAATTAAAAACGACAAAATTCAAGCTGGACACGATGTGGGTAGCGGTGGTTTAATTACAACCTTACTTGAAATGTGTTTCGCTGATCGCGATTTAGGCGCAAACATCGATTTAACGGCTTTAGCAGGCGATGATATCATTAAAACATTGTTTGCAGAAAATATCGCAGTCGTTTTCCAAGCCGATGCAAGTGCTGAACAAGTACTTACGGATAACAATGTAGCATTCATTAAAATAGGTGAGGTAAGCCCTATCGCTACATTAAATATCAGCAACAATGGTGCTCAATATTCATTTGATGTAGATCATTTACGCGACGTTTGGTTTAAAACTTCTTACCTATTAGACAAGAAACAAAGTGGTGAACAAAAAGCAACGGAGCGTTTTAACAACTATAAAAACCAACCGTTAAAATATACTTTCCCGTCTTCATTTGATGGAAAGAAACCAGTTATCGATGCGTCAAAACCTCGTCCAAAAGCAGCTATCATTCGCGAAAAAGGAAGTAATTCTGAACGTGAAATGGCAAATGCAATGTATTTGGCCGGTTTTGATGTAAAAGATGTTCACATGACGGATTTAATTTCTGGTCGTGAAACTTTAGAAGATATTCAATTCATCGGTGCTGTTGGTGGCTTCTCAAACTCTGATGTTTTAGGTTCGGCAAAAGGTTGGGCAGGTGCATTTTTATACAATGAAAAAGCACGTGTCGCTTTAGAAAACTTCTTTAACCGTGAAGATACTTTATCAGTAGGTATTTGTAATGGCTGTCAATTATTTGTAGAGTTAGGTTTAATCAACAAAAACCACGATGAAAAACCTAAAATGCTGCATAATGAGAGTGCAAAACACGAAAGTATCTTTACATCGTTAACCATTGCCGAGAACAAATCAATCATGTTATCTACCCTTGCGGGAAGCACGTTAGGTGTTTGGGTATCGCATGGTGAAGGTAAATTCCACTTACCTAAAACGGAAGACCAATACCAAATTGTTGCAAAATACGGATACGAAAGCTATCCAGCTAATCCAAATGGTTCAGGCTATAATGCGGCAATGATTTGTGATGAAACTGGCCGTCACTTGGTAATGATGCCGCACATTGAGCGTTCATTGTTCCAATGGCACTGGGCTCATTATCCAGCAGGAAGAAAAGATGAAGTTTCTCCGTGGATGGAAGCTTTTGTTAACGCCAGAAAATGGATTGAAGAAAAAGTATAATTAATCTTTAAAATGAAATGGATACTGCAATCAAAAGCATTATCCATTTTTTTTGTCCAGTAATCTGGGATGATTCATTTTTGACAATAATTAGTCATTTTTTGAAAAATCAGAGAATATTGATTTATTTAGTAAAAAAATCCCGGAAAAATGTCGTTAGAATTAGATAAATTACGTAACGTCTGGTTATTGCCAGAAAATAAAAGCATCAACAATACTGAACTTCCGCAAATAACTTTTAACGATTTAACAAATGCGATTATCAGTACTGGTCCATTTTATTATTATGTGATTGATTTTTACGATATGTCGCTCTCACATGTAAGTAAATCTATTCAAGATTTACACGGATTTGACCCTGAAAAAGTTACGTTTGACGATGTTTTAAATGCCATACACCCGGATGATCAAGCATTCATCGCCAAAGCAGAAGCTACTATTGCCGATTTTTTTCACAAGAACATCGCCCGCGAAAAATTGCTAAAATACAAGAAGTGTTACAATATCCGTGGCCGAAATGCCAGTGGTGGTTATTCCTTGTTTAATCACCAAGCGCTTATGCTTACCTTGGATAGCAATGGCGGATATGGAAAATGCCTAAACATCCACACCTGTATTGACCACCTAACGGCGGTAAATAGTTATCAATATTCCTTAATCGGTCTCGATGGCGAACCTTCTTTTATGAACTTAAACCCAAATAGCACGCTGCAAAACACTATCCGTTTTTCAAAAAGAGAACTTGATGTATTAAAATGGATGGCCGAAGGTTTAAGCAGTATTGAAATTGCAGATAAACTTTTTATCAGCGATTTAACGGTAAAAAAACACAGAAAAAACATTCTCGAAAAATCGGATTGCAAAAACACCGCGCAACTCATCACGCAATGTGTTCGACAAGGTTTAATCTAGACAAATGTCAACAACATTCGTTTAAAATACTGTTTTTTAAGTATTTCAATTGGTAAGTGAACGGATATCTTTGTATCCGAAAGCCCTCATCTACCCATGATAAATTTCAGCCCGAATCATATGGGCTTGCTGTATAAAAGGCGCTGTCTGCAAAGCGCAGCGCCTTTCACTAGCTAAATAGCACGATCTGGCTGTACACCAAACAGCCCGAGCAATTACCCAGGCTGCAGCATTTAAACCCTAACCTATTACTATTTCATCTGCCTTTTGGTGTTGTATTAAAGTATGTAACAATGGAGAGCGCTAACAACCTTCTTTTTAACTAATTGATGGTAAACGTAATGGGCATATTATAGCGTACACGAACGGGCGTACCTCTATTTTTGCCTGGTTTCCAAAAAGGCGATTTTTTAATCACACGCATCGCTTCCTCATCACACCCAAATCCAATACCTTTAATCAATTTCACATCGGTAATGGAACCATCCTTCTCAACCACAAAACTAATAACTACCCTTCCTTGAACCTGTTCATCTTGCGCAAGGGTCGGGTAATCCAAGTTTTTTTGTAAATATTTAGCCCAACCTTTCATACCGCCTGCAAATTCTGGATTTTCATCTGCACCTAAATAAATTTCCATATCACTACTTCCAGTTCCAGTTCCGGCGTCACTCGTTCCAGTACCATTACCGCTACCATCCGATTTGGGAAGAATAACCGCGTCTGGTGCAATGATACCATCCTGTGTAACATTGCTAATCACAGCATCTCGCATATCATCAAGCGTTGGTGGTGGTGTCTTTGCTTGTTCGGTAACCACAATATTAGAACTTACTGCCACCGTTTTCACTTTCACAGGATCGCTCTTGGCAGGTTCTGGTTTCGGATCAGGTTTCTTCTCAGGTTTCATTTCATGGATCTGATTCGACAAATCTACAGTGGTAGTGGTTACAGGTAAGCTAGACATTTCAGGTCCACTTAATTTGCTGTAAACTAATGGAGCGGTAAACAATAAGATAAATCCGGTACTCGCGGCAAAAAGTGCTTTGGTTAAAATACTAGACGATTCTTTTCGCAGTGCATACGCACCATAATTCTTGTTGCGGTTACTAAACACAAGATCGAGCCACTCGATTTTGTATACATTAATAGATGAGTTGAACATAGCTTAAGTTTTAGTATACGATGAACTATTTTTCGTAATTCCATAAAACTTTCAAAAAAAACTTCATTTCTTACGAAAATTGAAATTTCACACCTAAAAATCATTTTTTTATTTCGTTTTCAATAAAATTGTCTTTTTTAGTACGTTTGTTTCATAAAAACTGAGAAAATATACTATTTTTGACAAAAAACTTAATAAATTAATGAAAAGCTTAAGAACCATCGCATTAAAAGAGGCTCAAAACAGAATTTCTCCAGAGGTAAAAGCACCTTCTTCAAAAATTTCTGATTTTTACGGCTCGAATGTATTTGATAAGAAAAAAATGAGAGATTTCTTATCTAAGGACGTATACGAGAAATTAATTTCATCAATCAATCAAGGTGAATTAATTAATATTGACGACGCAAACCATATCGCTAACGCTATGAAAGCTTGGGCTATGGGTGCTGGTGCAACTCACTATACACACTGGTTCCAGCCTTTAACAGGTACAACTGCAGAAAAACACGATTCATTCTTTGAGCCAAGTGGCGATGGAGCAATCGAGAAATTCGCAGGTTCTGCCTTAGTACAACAAGAGCCAGATGCTTCTAGTTTCCCTAACGGAGGTATTCGTAACACATTTGAGGCACGTGGTTATACTGCTTGGGATCCTTCATCTCCAGCGTTTATCATGGAAAACCCAGCGGGTAAAACACTTTGTATCCCAACTGTGTTCGTTTCATACACAGGTGAAGCATTAGATTATAAAGCACCTTTATTAAAAGCATTATCAGCTTTAGATAAAGCAGCTGTTGACGTTTGTCAGTATTTCGATAAAAGCATTACGAAAGTAAATGCATCATTAGGTATCGAACAAGAATATTTCTTAGTTGATGAGTCGTTGTTTAACGCGCGTCCAGATTTATTATTAACAGGTCGTGCTTTATTCGGACACATGTCTGCTAAAGGTCAACAATTAGAAGATCACTATTTCGGTTCTATTCCGGAGCGCGTTTTTGCTTACATGGTAGATTTCGAAAACGAAGCTTTAAAATTAGGTATTCCATTAAAAACGCGTCACAACGAGGTAGCGCCTTCTCAATTTGAGTGTGCACCAATTTACGAAGAAATCAACTTAGCAATTGACCACAACCAATTGTTAATGGATTTAATGGAAAAAGTTGCACGTCGCCATAACTTCCGTGTATTATTACACGAAAAACCATATGCTGGCATCAACGGTTCAGGTAAACACAACAACTGGTCGTTAATTACAGATACTGGTAAAAACTTATTAGCACCAGGTAAAACGCCTAAAAACAACTTGATGTTCTTAGCTTTCTTTGTAAATACAATTAAAGCTGTTAGCGAGCATGCAGATTTATTACGTGCAAGTATTGCATCGGTAAGCAACGATCACCGTTTAGGTGCTAACGAAGCTCCTCCTGCAATTATCTCTATCTTCTTAGGATCGCAATTAAACGATGTATTGGATGAGATTGAGCATTCACGTATCAGCAAAAAAATCAAAGAAGATAATGCTTTATGGTTAGGTATCCCTAAAATTCCACAAATTTTATTGGATAATACTGATCGTAATCGTACCTCTCCTTTCGCATTTACGGGTAACAAATTTGAGTTAAGAGCTGTAGGTTCATCTGCAAACTCTTCTGCTCCAATGACCATTTTAAATGCAATCATGGCTGAGCAATTGGTTAAATTTAAAGCTGAAGTTGATAAATTGATCAAGAAAGGTGATAAAAAAGATATCGCGTTATTAACCGTAATCAAAAAATACATCAAAGAATCAAAATCAATTCGTTTCGAAGGTAATGGTTACAGCCAAGAGTGGGAAGACGAAGCTGCAGCACGTGGTTTATCAAACATCAAAACTACGCCTAAAGCATTAGATGCTTACTTAAGCGAAAAATCTTTAGATTTATATGCAACTACTAACATTTATAGCAAACGCGAAATTCATGCCCGTCATGAAATTATGTTAGAGAATTTCTACAAAAAATTACAAATTGAAGCTCGTGTAATGGGCGAAGTAGCTAATACTTCTATCATTCCTGCAACTATTTCTTACCAAAATTCATTAATCGAAAACGTAAAAGGATTAAAAGAACTTGGTGTAGATAGCAAATCTTCATTAGAAATCGTGAAAAAATTATCTAGCCACTTAGATATCGTTAAAACGAATATCGATGCGATGTTAGAAGAACGTAAAGTAACGAACAAAATTGAAGATACACGTGAGAAAGCAATTGCATACGATGAGAAAGTAAAAACATACTTTGATACCATTCGTTATCACGTAGATAAATTGGAACAAATTGTAGATGACAGCGTTTGGCCGTTACCAAAATTCAGAGAGTTATTATTCTTAAAATAATAATTACACATAATTTATTAAGCTTAGGCCTAAAGTATTGCACTTTAGGCCTTTTGTTTTTTAGCACAAAGCGATTCTGCAGTTCCTTTCATATCCTAATAACGATATCATAAATACTTTGGAAATGTATCCGCCGCATGGGCATAAAATTATTTGTATCTTTATAGGCAAGCATAAAACAAATCGATTTCCGATTGATAAGTGGCTATTTATCAAAAACATGAAAATTCCATGGAGCTGATTAAAGAATATTTTGAAAGTATCGTACCAGTATCCAATGAGGATGTGGAATTTCTTTCCAAAATGGTTAAGCGCAAATTTCCAAAGAACTCCAACATTCTTAAACAAGGAAATATCGAAGGTTATTTATCTTTCATTGAAAAGGGCAGTATTCGTTTCCATATTTTAACCGAAGAAAAAGACAATACATTTGCTTTTGGTTTAGAGGGAAGCTTTGTTTCTGCTTACGATTCTTTTTTAAACCAATCGCCATGCGAATACAGTGTAACATCCATTACCGAAACAATCCTATGGAGCATCAAGTATGCAGATTTACAAGATCTTTATAATACTACAGCCATGGGAGACCGAATTGGCAGAATGGCTAGTGAAGGACTTTTTAAAACAAACATGAAAAAAATCATCTCGCTTTTAAATGAATCGGCTGAAGACCGCTATTTAAAATTAATGAGAGAAGAACCTCAGCTTTTACAAACGATTCCTTTAAAATACATTGCATCCTATATCGGAGTTACGCCAGAAGCCTTAAGCCGCATTCGCAAGCGTATTATTTCTTAACTTAAATCAATTTTTTAAGCACTTTATTACTCAGACCTTTGCATGATTAATTTAAAGCTATGAGTAATCAACATTATAACGCTGTAATTATTGGTGGTGGCTTAGGAGGCTTAACTGCCGGAGCTACCTTGGCTAAACACGGTAAAAAAGTATTGCTTTTAGAACAGCACTATATTCCCGGAGGTTGCGCTTCCTCGTTTAAGCGGAAAGATTTCGTCATGGAAGTAGGCCTGCATGAAATGGATGGCTTACATGAAGAAGATGCGAAAGTTAAAATATTCAAATTTCTAGGCGTTGATAAACACCTTGAATTCTTAAAAGTACCTGAGTTATTTCACCTGAAATCCCCAAAAACATCTTTTACATTTCCGCATGGAGTTGAAGAAGCAAAAGCCTCCTTAATACAAAAATTCCCCAATGAAGCGGTTGGATTACAGTTGTTTTTTAACACGATTACGGCTGTCCTATCAGAATTACCCAAGCTCCCAGGCGGTAAATGGAAAAGCAAATTAATGTATCCCCTCATGCCTATTTTATTTCCAAATGTCGTGAAAGCATCAAGGCAAACGGTTGGAGAATGGCTAGACAAGCACCTAAAAAATGAAGAGCTAAAACTGATTTTAACCACCAACTTACTATATTACGGAGACGATACCTCCAAGCTTTCCATGCTGTACTTTTCCGCTGCTCAAGCATCGTACATAACCGGTGGAGGTCATTTCATTAAGGGTGGTTCACAACAACTATCAAATTACTTAGCTGCTGTTATTGAAAAAAATGGCGGACAAGTTTTGCTTGGAAAAAAGGTAAATCACATCTTAGTTGAAAACGGTACCGCAACAGGCGTTATGTATCAAGATGCCTATAATAGCCATAGTGAAACGAAAAAAGTAACAGCTGATACAGTTATTGGAAATGCTGCTGTTCCGTTATTAGCAGATCTCTTACCCGAAAAATATAAAAATGCTGTTCGTAGGCATTTTGAAAATAAAGAAGTGAGTTGTTCCCTAATTTCTATTTACTTGGGCTTCAATAAGCCCTTGAAAGAATTGGGTGTAAAAAATTACTCAACTTTTATAGCTGGTGCTGACATTCATTCTATAAAGGATTTGAAGGATAACTACCAAGGGAATTGGGAGAATAGAAATTTTGTTTTAGTCGATTATAGTCAAATTGATTCCAATTTAGCTCCTCAAGGAAAAAGCATCGCTACAATTACGGCGGCAGATTACCTCGTCGATTGGGAGAATTTAACAGAAGTAGCCTATAAATTAAAAAAAGAAGAAGTGGCACAAATTTTCTTAAAAAGATTAGAAGCTGCCTTTCCGGGAATATGCCCACATCTTGAGTATTATGAGGTAGGTAGCGCTAAAACTATTCAAAACTATACTAAAAATCCATCAGGCACACCATATGGATTTGCACAAACACCCGAACAATCAGGTTTTAAACGATTAACTCGCTTCCCTGAAATCAAAAATTTACATTTTGCTTCTGCCTGGGGATTTCCAGGTGGAGGATTTTCTGGTGCCATAATCGGTGGATATATGACCGCTTCACAATTAGTTAAAAACACCAAATGGAAAGTGCTTAATCACGGAAATCCGTCTGATGAAAGAACCGTAAAGCTAATCGCCAAAAAAATTGTGGCTAAAAACACCATGTTACTCCGTTTTGAAAGGCCAAAAGATTTTCATTACAAGGCAGGGCAATATGCTGTTGTAAGGTTAAACAATCCTGCTCACACCGACTTAGACATGCCTTTCCGCGCATTGTCAATGGCCTCTCACCCATCGTCTCGAACGCTCGACTTTGTCATGCGTTTAAGTAAAAGTAGTTTTAAAAAGAGCTGCATCGAAATGAATATTTCCGATACAGCCACCATTTATGGCCCAATGGGTAATTTTTCTATCCAAAACCCAAACAAACCTATTGTATTTTTAGCCTCGGGTATTGGCATTACACCAATTATTCCATTACTGATGGAACTGGAGAAATCAAATCATGAAGGCAAAATTAGTCTTTTGTATAGCAACAAATGTGCACAACATGCTGCCTATCACCCAGAATTAGGCGGACTGGAACTCAGCAATTTTAGCTATCATTTGGTTGAAACGGGAAAAGAAAGCAGAATTGATAAAACGTATGTAAAATCGAAGGTGCAAGATATTCAAAATTCTGACTATTACCTGGTGGGAACACGCGAATTTATCCGCTCAATGAAAAGTATATTAATATCCTTACAGGTCAAAGAAGAGTCCATTTATGTAGATGATTTTGGATAAAATTTTGGGCAATGTTATTGTAAAAAATAGCCTTGCTTTAGTTTTTTCTACAGTAAATATGTAAGGTCGATAAGGCCGAAAAATCAACCGCATAATTTTTGCAAAAGAGAATCCTTTTCAACTTTAGTGTTTAAGCTTAAAACCCTATCTTTGCGGTAACATGAGTGATAACAGGTATAATCAACGTGGCGTTTCTGCCTCAAAAGAAGATGTGCACAATGCCATCAAAAATATCGACAAAGGAATTTTCCCGAAAGCCTTCTGTAAAATCATCCCCGATATATTGGGAAATGATGATGCATATTGCAACATTATGCACGCAGACGGAGCAGGAACAAAATCGTCTTTAGCCTACGTTTATTGGAAAGAAACAAACGATGCTTCGGTTTGGAAAGGAATTGCGCAAGATGCCATTATCATGAATATCGACGATTTAATTTGTGTTGGTGCTACCGATAACATTTTATTGTCTTCAACCATTGGCCGTAATAAAAACCTCATTCCAGGTGAAGTAATTGCCGAAGTGATTAACGGAACAGAAGCTATTTTAAGCGATTTACGCGAACAAGGAATTTCAATCTATTCAACAGGTGGCGAAACTGCCGATGTGGGCGATTTAGTAAGAACCATTATTGTTGACTCAACAGTAACTTGCCGTTTAAAACGGGAAGATATCATTAGCAACGATAACATCAAGCCTGGCGATGTAATTGTAGGCTTAAGTTCTTCAGGCAAAGCTAGCTATGAAACGGAATACAATGGCGGTATGGGTTCAAACGGATTAACTTCTGCAAGACACGATGTTTTTGATAAATCAGTCGCAACGGCCTATCCAGAGAGTTTTGATCCAGCGGTTCCATTTGACCTCGTATTTTCTGGAGGAAAGAAACTGACTGATACCATTGATATCGAAGGATTTGGACCAACCACCATTGGAAAATTAGTACTTTCACCTACACGTACCTATGCTCCTGTTATCAAGAAAATCTTAGAACAACATCGTAAAAAAATTAACGGAATTGTTCATTGCAGCGGCGGAGCACAAACCAAAGTATTGCATTTTATAAACGATAACATTCACGTCATTAAAGATAATTTATTTCCTGTTCCACCGCTATTCCAATTAATCCAAGAGGAATCTGGTACCGATTGGAAAGAGATGTACAAAGTGTTTAACATGGGTCATCGCATGGAATTATACGTTCCTCAAGAAATTGCCGAAGAAATTATCGCCATTTCAAAAAGCTTTAACATCGATGCGCAAATCATTGGTCGTGTTGAGGAAAGCGATAAAAAACAAGTAACCATCATCAGCGAAAAAGGAACCTACAACTACGAATAGTTCCTTAAGCTAAAACATAAAAATGTCCAAACAAAAATTGTTTGGACATTTTTTTTGGAATTAACCTGCAAACATCGACACCAGCAGGATGACTACGATAATCAGTAAAACAAGGAAGAAAATTTTCCAGAAAGAATAGGGTCTTTTTCCATCAATTTGTCCGGTTTGTCCGTTGATATAAAAGAAATACTCTTTGTTGTTAAACTGATACGAACTGAAATAAATAGGCAATAAAATATGCTTAAAAGTTTCATTGCTCAACGTAATGGATGCGTGTGTAACTTGTTGTAAATCCCCACCAATATCCTCATGAACCCAATTATTGGCAATTTCTTCCGCGCGTTGGAACGACAAATGATTTCCATCTTTTAACGATACGGAATATTTCTCAGTAGTAAAGCCTGCCAAATATTTCGAATTAAAATCACATAGCTGTGTTAAATTCCAATTAGCAATGCCTGCCGGTATTTCCGTTTGTTTCTTTACTGAAGCATTGATTAAAATATCATCTAAAAAACCATCCACACTTCCACTTACAGGATACCATCTAATTTTTTGAACCTGCCGCGTTCTGGTGCCCTCTTTTGTCTGATAACTTTCTGTCACGTAATAATATTCGCCCCGAAGTCCATCGTAATCTACGTTCATATCGGCGTCAAAAGTCCAATAAGGCAGGTAAATGCCGTGTATTTTTTTTGGATCCAACGTTGCCACTTTCAGTTTACTCGGAGAAAACCAACCTTTTCTAACCCATGTGGCAAAAATTTGTTTTGCATGCTGATGATCAAGCTGAAATGGAATTAGCGCGCTCGGAAGAATCCAACCTTCTTTGACTTCATCGGCTTGTATTAAGGGCTCGTTACAATATACACACAAGCTCGATTTTACATTTTCCTCACGGTGCTGATTCGCTCCACAATTTTTACATTGAAGTAAATCGATGGTTTGCGTATACGCACTTTCACCCACAAGCTTCAGATAATGATCTAGTTCAAGTTCCTTAAAATTATGGGTACTCGATTCAATTCGTTCATCGCTTTTACAATAAGCACAGGTTAAGTGCTGTGTTCCGGGTTTATATGTAAGTTCGGCCCCGCATTGATTGCAGGTCCGATTAATTTCTGTTTCAATTATTTTCTCCATAAATGAGCGTAATTAAATATAATGAAGAAAAAACTAAGGATTTGGAAGCGGTGGTGGAGTACTTGAAGTACTGAAAGATTTTAACTCTTCAATAGTATGCAGAACAGCCCAGGCACTCATGCCTTGTTTCCAAACAAGTGAGTCGTTGCCAATGGATTTATTCAAATATAAATCACGCAATTGGTTTAAACTTACCGGTCCCATTTGTTGACCGTTGAGTGAATAATAATACTGTGCTTCAACCGGCATCGGTGGTGGTGTAGCGTCACTTGACCGTTGTGCAGGATTTAAACTATTTGCCATTTGCTGAGCCATGGTAAATCCCATACCTACTCCTAATCCGGTTCCAGCAGCTCCTCCCTCTTGTTTAGCGGCCTCTTCAATGGCTTGTGCAGTTTTAAACTGTGTCAGTTTTTGAAGATCAATTTTGTTTAAACGGCTGTATTCAAAAATTTCCTTTTTCAGTTCATCAGGGAGCGAAATATTCTCAATAAAGAATTTCTCCAACTCAATTCCAATTCGAGCAAATTCAGGCTGCATGACTTCTCTGCAGGTATTTGAAAGCTCGGTGGTATTCGCAGCATACAATTCTAAAGGTAAATTAGCTTTGCCTACTGTATTCGTAAATCGAGTAACAATTAAACTCCTTAAATGCTCATTAATCTCCGTATTGATGAAATTAGCATTCGTTCCCACAACATCAATAATGAACTTTCCGGCGTCCAAAATGCGAAAGCTATAACTTCCGAAAGCCCTAATCTCGGTAAAACCATATCGCTCATCGTTCAGCATGATCGGATTCTTGGTTCCCCATTTCTCTTCTGTAAATAAGCGTGTATTGACAAAATATACCTCAGCTTTAAATGGACTGTTAAAGCCATATTTCCAGCCTTGAAGCGTGCTTAAAATCGGTAAGTTTTGTGTGTTTAAGGTGTACGTACCGGGCGTAAATACATCGGCAAGTTTTCCTTCGCTTATAAAAACAGCTGTTTGTCCTTCTCGAACAATGAGTTTAGCATCGTTTTTAATTTCATTTTGGTAACGTTCAAAGCGATAAGCAATGGTGTCGTTTGTATTGTCAAGCCATTCAATGATGTCAATGAATTCGTTGCTTAACTTCTGGCGGATGGTGTCAAATATTCCCAAGGCGTTTTATTTTTAGTTATTAGAATGCAATTAATTATGTTTTGTTACACCTAAAAGTACGTAAAATTCTTAAACCCGGAATTGCCAAATGAGTTCGATAATGAAGTTCATTTGGCGGATGCACAAATTACACAAAAAAAGCAGAACAACCATTGTCCTGCTTTTTTATAGCTATTTTCTATGCTAGTTTCTGAAAGACCAGAATTATTTACCTGAGCGCTTTTCAGCAAGAGCCAACTGCGTCTCAATGGCTTTTCTCATCGCAACTGCTGACGACATTAATTTCGGATTCCCATCAAAATCGCTGTAAATCACTACATGTTTTGATTTTCGCTTGTAATTAAAAATCATTTCATAACGAGGAACCGACATCGATTTTTTGCTTTTTCTTCCAATGGTATCAGGAAAATTCCACAAACCCAATTCATTTGCTTGATAGTGAATGGTTAGAATGTCTGAATTATTTAAACGAACCGTTTTTTTAATGAGCGAATCTCTCGTATTTAAAAATTCATACTCCCCCGAAGTTGAATAATAATGGTTTTCAAGGGTATCCTTTAATCCCCAATGGTATTCCATTGACACAAATTCATCTTTCCTAAATGGAGCATTTTGAATTATGGGCTTATAATAAACGTAGCAATAAATAATCATTGGCACCACAATGGTGATGACTAGAAATAATTTTTTCCCTGAACTTGACACCGTAAATTGATATTATATTAAATTGATAACTAATTGTATTCCGTTTTTTAAAACTTGACTTAAGCGCTTTCTTTTAATTCACCTTCCCACTTGCTTACTACTGCAGTTGCAATACTATTTCCTACCACGTTTGTAGCTGAACGGCCCATATCTAAAAGAGGATCAATTCCGATTAATAAAGCCAAGCCTGCTTCTGGAATATTAAAGCTTGCTATGGTACCTGCAATTACCACTAACGATGCGCGTGGTACACCTGCTATACCTTTACTGGTTAACATTAAAATGAGCAGCATGGAAATTTGTTGTTCAAAGCCTAAATGTATGCCGTATGCTTGCGCAATAAATAACGAAGCAAATGTCATGTACATCATGGATCCATCTAAATTGAAAGAATAACCTAAAGGCAAAACGAAACTAACAATTTTGTCTTTACAGCCAAAACGCTCTAATAACAACATGGTTTTCGGATAAGCGGCTTCGCTACTAGCGGTACTGAATGCCAATACAGCCGGTTCTTTCATGTCGCTCACCAATTTGAAAATACGTTTCTTTACAATCAAAAATCCTAAGAAAATCAAGATAGCCCATAAAATAGCTAGTCCGAAATAAAATTCTCCAATAAAAATAGCATACGTATTTAATACGTTTAAACCTTGCTTGGCAATGATAGCTGTCATCGCACCAAAAACAGCTAAGGGTGCAAAGTTCATTACGTAACCTGTCATTTTTAGAATTACATGCGCAATTGCATCAAAAACCTTGATCACAATTTCGCCGGCTTCACCAATCGCTGCTGTTGCCACACCAAAAAACAAAGAAAAAACAACTATTTGAAGAATCTCATTGGTAGCCATGGACTCCGCAATGCTTTTAGGGAATACGTGGGCTATAAAATCCTTTACACTCATGGCCGCTTTCTGAATACCCGTATTCGTCAAATGATCCGGCAAAGGCAAATTCATGTGTTTACCCGGTTCAAATACATTCACTAAAATCATCCCTAAAATAAGAGACATTAATGACATGGCCATGAACCAGCCCAATGTCTTCCCTCCAATACGACCTACAGACTTAATATCTCCTACTTTTGCTACCCCTACTACTAAGGTAGTAAAGACTAAAGGCGCAACAATCATCTTAATTAAGCGAAGAAAGATATCGCTTAACAACGTAAAGTATTCTAACTTTTTCTCGCGAATTTCCTCATTCTCCTTTTTTACTTTGGCTGTGGCTTTTCGCTCTGCTTTTAACGTGCTAAATTGAGCGGTTGTAGTATCCGTTATTTTAGCTATGGATACTTCAATACTCTTTATTTTAGCATCAGCATTGAGAATATTTTGATTGTAAGTGCTTATGGAGTTCACATTTAAAATATATCCTAATGCTATACCTGCAATTAACGCGATAAAAATGAATAAAGTGAGTTTGTTTTTTTTCATGAACCAATAATAAAGTTTGTCGGCTTTAATTGGTAAAACTACAATAATTACTTTGTGTACACAATTTTGAAGCTAAGGAAATAAAAAATATCACAAAAAAACAACCAATTGCTCCGTAAAAAGTCCTTTAGAATTTCTCATAAATCAACACCTTCTTTGAAAGATTAACGAAATTGCAGTATACTTTAAAAAACATTACATTTGTATATTTAAAAATACCATAAGTAATCATAAAACTACCTTTATTTTATCGTATTTTAATAGACTTAACATTTTAATAAAAAAACTTAATAAGAAACCATCAATAGTAATCTAAAATTTTGGTGATTTTCCCACGATATTCGAAGAATCATAAAATGATATAAAATAAAATAAGACTATAACATCTAATTAAACATCATAATTTACAAAATAATTAAGCACAACTTTTGTCAAAAGATTTGTTGGTAGGCTTATCCTACCACATGCTATAATCAACTATGAAAATAAAAAACATACACCCTAACATTGGAGCGAACATCCGAAAATTAAGAGAACTGAGGAATTACACACAGCAGTACGTTGCAAACGAACTTGGCTTAAGTATTGTCCAATATGGAAAACTAGAACATAACGAAACAATTAATACGAAATATCTCTTTGGGATTGCTGATATCCTACAAACCTCTGTTGGTAGCATTCTGTCCTTTGATTCAGAAAGCTATTTTGAAAATTCATGGAAGCATGTGGATAATAGCAGCAAACTTGAATTTTTAAATTCTGCTACAACGAAAGATACAGATGCACAAGAAGTACTGATAAAATTAATGCAAAAAATTTTAGAAAAATTGGGATAACTCTACTTTTCACATGCTTATTATTTACACTTGTTCTCCGAAAAAGCAGAATTTCTCTGCTTTTTCTTGTAACATTGTATTCCATCCTGTATCTAACAGGTAATTATCCACCTTTTAATGGAGAACAAAGACAAGTTATTTAAGCAGATATTCGACGCTAATTCTAAGAAGATCTTTCATTTATGCTATGGCTATACCGGCGACAGTGATGCTGCCAACGACCTGCTGCAAGAAACTTTTTTAAAAGTATGGCAAAACCTAGATAAATTCCGGAATAAATCCCTTATTTCTACTTGGATTTACCGCATTGCGGTCAATACCTGTCTAACCTATCTGCGTTCAGAAAAAAGACAATCGAAAGATGAATTGACGGATAACATCATTGAAACCAAGGTTGAAGAATACTCGGAAAAGAATGAGCAAGTGGCACTCCTATATACCTGCATTTCAAAATTAGAAGAGAACGATCGCTTGATTATCACCATGGTGTTGGATGAACTTCCCTATAATGAAATTGCAGAAATATCGGGTATTAGCGAGGGGAATCTGCGTGTAAAAATCCACCGCATAAAACAAAAATTAACAGAACTATATAGCCAATATGCAAGCGTTTGATCAAATACAAGAGTTGTGGCAAAAGCACGAGGTAGACATAAAAGTTTCTGCTGATGAAATGCTGCAACAAGCTAAAAAAGAAGTAAATAACTTAAAATTTAAGTCCATCTTAAACATTTTAGGTATGGTGAGTGCTTTTCTGGCCATCGCTGCTGTTTGGATATTTATTAAATTCGAATCGTGGAGCACACATTTGGGTATTAGCATTATTATTTGTGCAATCGCTGAATATACTTGGCTACTTTATCGCGACCATCGATTGTTGGCTAGAAAGGATTTTACCGTTTATCCGAAAGAATACTTACAAACCTTAAAAACATATCAATTAAACAGATACAAACTCTACACAAAACTATATTGGGTGTATGCCGGCGCGATCTCATTAGGCTTTGTGTTCTATTTTATTGAAATTCTGCCGTACTTTACCCCTTTACAAAAAGTAATTACCATTGCTTTTACGGCAGCTTGGATGATCTTTTGTTCTACCATTTTACGCAAAAAAGTTATCCAAAGAGAAAAAGAACGTATTGCTTTGTTAATTGAAAAATTTGAGCGCATCAGCGAACAAATTTCGCAACCGCAATAATTTAGGCATGATTTTTTCACTATTTCGGCAATGAAGAAATTAATTGTCCTTTTAGTTTTCGTTTTTGGTTGCTATATCCATGTCAATGCGCAACAAGATTATGTAAGACCTGTTCAAGTAAATTGGGAAAGTTATTACAAGGGCAAAGCCGATAAAAATTCTCCGTTCTTAGCGTTAACCGCGCTGACATGGAAATACAGCTACGATTATACCCTACACCGCAACCGCGTAAGTATTAGGTTCCAAAATGATATTTATGTAGACAAAAGCCGTTCGTGGGTAAAGTGGGAAAAGATAAAAAATGAAGAAGTTCGCAACGCACTCTTGCATCACGAGCAAGGACACGTGAATATCCAATTTATTTTATTGAAAGAAGCAGATCGCGTAATGAAAAACCGGTCATATTCTGTAAAAAATTACAAAACCGAAATTGCCGATTTAGCCAATAGCATCAGCAATTTTTACGACACCATGCAACGCAATTACGATGAGGAAACCGAACATGGTAGCAATCATAAAATGCAAGCACGCTGGGATAAAATTATTCAAGAACGATTGGATGCCGTATTAAATCCGTAACTACACCACCTTCGGAATAAACACCATGCACGCTACCGCAAGCGCAAAAAAAGCAGCAAAGAGCACCGCTCCTGCTGCTAAATCTTTTACTACTTTTATTTTGGGATGAAATTCTTCGGTAAAAGCATCAGCCAATTTTTCTATGGCGGTATTGAGTATTTCCGTGATGATTACTAGGCTTATAGCCAGAAAAATAGCCACCCACTCCATTCGGGAAAGCCCCACATACCAGGAAAGTAAAATAGTTCCTACTGCTGCTACGGCATGAATACGTGCGTTGTGCTCTTGCCTAAAGAAGCAAAAGAGGCCATTAAAAGCGTATTTAAAACTTTTAATCCGGTCACGTACAGAAAAATTCTTTTTCATCCTCTAGTATTAACCCGATAATAACCAAGATCGTTTATTTTTTGGTTTCTACTCCTTGCAATTCTTGCATGGAAAAACTATTGCCACTAAACTTGTACTGATAGGTTTTTATTATTTTTTTTGTACTGTCTGCAGGATCTATAATCGGAAAAGAACGGAACAAATCTCCGTTTTTCTGGAAAAATTTATCCTCTCCCGAATACCCCTTTTTTTGATTACTGGTAAGGGATGGAAAATTAATTTTATTAAAAGATCCACCTGCATATTCAAATACGTTTAAATCGGAAATATTCTTTTTACTGAGCAATTGAATATAAAATTCAGGATTTCCGTCATTGTCTAAATCCATGTTCCACACGTCCGTCAAAATTCCTTTGCGCTCCACTGATGTTGACTTAAAGGCATTCCGTGCTGAATCCGACATCAAAATTTGGTACGCACCAATAGAATCAACCCCTTTACCCCAGCTAAAAAATTCGAAGTTTAAACCGGGTTTAACTTCGATATCTTTATAAAACTTAAAAGGACTTTTTACCGTTGTGCTAAGTTGCGAATCGATTACTTTTGCTGGTTCAGAATCATTGCTGCAGGATGCTAAAAATAGCATACCTGAGGCTAAAAAAAAGCAGTTGATAGCTTGAGCTAATTTCATACTGATAAATAATAGGTTTGGTGTACCAAAATAAGCATTAACTGAAAAAAACAAAAGAATTAAGATTTTTTATCCATTTTAACGTCTCCCGCCCCATTGTTGTAAATCGTTTCCTGCACTACACTTCTTCTTCCGCTTGGTGCTACCACAATTGTTTTAAGGATTCTTTTCTCACCTTTTGGTACATGTAATTGAAAAGGATTCATATAAATAAGGGTATTTTCAGACGGTCTTGACTCATCCAATGAATAATAAATCTTACCACCTTTAATGGGCGATTTTAGCTTGATGGCAAATAAATCGCCATTTTGTAAACCTTCATCTTGCCCAATAGGTGTAGGAACCCAAAAATTATGTCCGTTTTTATCAAAATCTGCCAAATGCTTTGCTAAGCGTTGTTCTTGAAAATTCTGCAAATTTTTACGTTCAAGTGGCGTCCATGCTATTTCGGCAAGCGCCATTAAGCGCGGATATAATTGATAATCGGCCAAGCGGCTGTTTACCATATACTCTGCCCATAAATTAGCTTGTACACCAATAATAAATTTTTTCTGCTCATCAGATAAAACTTTTGGCACAGGATCGTATTCGTACACTTTTTTATAATGCGCTAAACCACCCCACAACACTGGTTCATCGGCATTAGCCGATTGACGATGATCGAGGTATAAAGCTCCGGAATAAGAAGTCATAATTGCATCATGCTTGAGTTGAGCAGCCTCAATCCCCCCAACTTCACCGCGCCAGCTCATTACGGTAGCCTCAGGTGCCAATCCTCCTTCTAGAATCCCATCCCAACCAATAATTTTTCGGCCTTTACTGGATACAAATTTTTCAATCCGAGTGATGAAATAGCTTTGCAATTCATCTTCATTTTTCAAACCTTTTTCTTTCATCAAATTTTGGCAAAAATCCGATTCCTTCCAATACGTTTTAGGGCATTCATCGCCTCCAATGTGAATGTACTTCGATGGAAATATGGCCATTATCTCTTCCAACACATCTTGTAAAAAAGCAAAAGTTTGTTCAGTAGGTACGTACACATCCTCTGTTACGCCCCAGGTTTGCTGAACTTGCTTTCCTTTTTTAAAACCAGACCAAGGCGTAAAATCGGCTACAAAGCTATCTCGATCAGGAAAACAACTTAACCAGGGATAGGATGCTATGGCCGCTGAGCTATGACCTGGCATCTCAATCTCGGGAATCACTTCTACGTATCGTTCGGCCGCATAGCGCACAATTTCGCGGGCCTCATCTTGTGTATAAAAACCTTGATAAACTGTATTTGTGTTTGCGAAACCTGGTTTTCGTCCGATAATAGTACCATTTCTACTCGATCCTATCTGGGTTAATTTTGGATATTTCTTAATTTCAATTCGCCATCCCTGATCTTCAGTTAGGTGCCAATGAAAGCGATTAATTTTATAATACGCCAATACATCGATGGTTGACTTCAGGTACGACACTGGATAAAAATGCCTACCCACATCCAACATCAACCCACGATATTTAAAGCGTGGATAATCACGAATGGTTAAGCCTGCAAAGGAGGCTGCATTCTTTTCAATGTGGATGACTTGCATGAGTGTCTGCAATCCATAAAAAAGTCCCGCATTTTTCCCGTTCACCCGAATTAAATTTGCTTGAATGGCAATTGTATATCCTTCTTCAGGTAATGTACTATCGGTTTCATCTGTAAGAACTATCGCCTTTTGTTTTGCCGTAAAACGCTGAACGATTGGCATATGAAGTGACGTATTGTTTAGAATGAAATTTTGAAAAAGTTGGGCAATCCGATTACATTCGGTGCCATTTGCTACAATTACGGTATTTTTATCAATTTTGAAAGTTGAATGGTTGGTCTTAATAGACACGGGTGCCGGAATAATTCCAAAATTGGGATCTTCTTGAGCAAATACACGAACTGTTGTACTAGATAAACACACCATTAGTACACCGATTAAACCCATCAACTGCTTTTTCACTTGTGTCATTTACAGATTTTCTTTTTAATTATTTTCAATTACGGTTTCTGTTACTACGCTTCTGCGTCCACTAGGTGCTACTACAATTGTTTTCAGCGTTCTTTTTTCGCCTTTTGGCACTTTAATTTTTACGGGTGTATCGTACAAAGAGCCATTTTCAGATGGTCTTGCTTCATCAATGGTGTAATAAATTTTGGCGCCGGTTACTGGCGACTTTAGGTTTAATTCGTATTCGGCTGCCGAAATTTTATCCGTTGTTTGGCCAATTGGCGTAGGCACCCAAAAATTGATACCTTTTGTATCCAAATATGCTAAATGTGCAGGCAAGCGCTCTTCTTGAAAGTTCTTTAAATCTTTCCGTGCTACTGGTGTCCAAGCAATTTCAGCTAAGGCCAATAACCGTGGAAAAGCATGATTTTCTGCTTTGGCAGGGGTTTTAATGTATTCAGCCCATAAATTAGCTTGAACGCCTTTTATAAACTTACCTTGCTCGGCGGTTAAAACTGCTGGAACCGGATCATAGGCATATATTTTCGTATATGGAGCAAAACCTCCAATGGTTACAGGCTCATCTGGTGAATTGGATTGTTTATGATCAATGTATAATCCTTTTGAACCCGGTGTCATAATGACATCATGGCTTTCTTTTGCGGCAGCAATACCTCCATCTTCTCCTCTCCAACTCATTACCGTTGCATTTGGCGCTAAACCGCCTTCGAGAATTTCATCCCATCCAATAATTGAACGGCCTTTGCTATTGATGTGTTTTTCAATAGTCTGAATGAAATAGCTTTGCAATTCGTGTTCATCTTTTAAGCCTTTTTCTTTGATTAAGTTTTGGCAGAATGCTGATTTTTTCCAGTATGTTTTCGGACATTCATCGCCTCCAATATGGATGTATTTCGAAGGAAAAATAGCTATTACCTCATCTAAAACGTTTTTCAAAAAGCTGAAAGTATTTTCTGAAGGCACAAATACATCCGGATAAACGCCCCATGATTGTTGTACATTTTTACCGCTTTTACTTCCGGCCCATGCTACTTTCGGAAAAACAACTGTATCACTGTCTGGAAAACAACTTAACTCGGGGTAAGCCGCAATGGCTGCTGAAGCATGCCCAGGTAATTCAATCTCTGGAATAACCGTAATGTATCGTTCAGCGGCATATTTTACCACTTCCTTTGCTTCTTCTTGGGTATAAAAACCACGGGCAGGCATTAAATCATTCCCAATTCCAGGATGATGACCAATAATGGTTCCGCTTCTAACCGACCCAACTTCTGTTAACTTTGGATATTTTTTAATTTGAAGCCTCCAACCTTGATCATCGGTTAAATGCCAATGAAACGTGTTGATTTTATAGTAGGCTAATTGGTCGATATATTTTTTAACAAATGAAATCGGGAAAAAATTACGTGCTACATCTAACATGGTTCCTCTGTAGCTAAAGCGTGGGTAATCGTTAATGGTTACTGCAGGTAAGGTAATGGTTTCATTTACCTTCGCAGGCATCATTTGCATCAGCGATTGAACCGCGTAAAACAGGCCGGCACCTTTTCCTGTTAACACAATTTTAGTGGGACTAATTTTAATCGTGTACCCTTCAGCAGGTAATTTATCGGCTCCTGCAGATGTTAAAACAATTGCTTTTTGATTGGCTGCTAGTGTTTTTACTTCGCGAAGCGAAAAACCTCCTTTTGCAACGATAAAAGCATTCAATAAATCGGCTATTCTAGCTCCTTCCGTGCCTTCTGATTGAAGTACCACCGTTTTATTAAGTAAAAAATTTCCACTTGCTTTGTTGATACTCACGGGTGCTGGAATAATACCAAGGTTTGCATCGTTTTGCGCCAGAGCTGAACCGCTGAGAAATGCACAAAAAACAATCGACAGAATCTTGTTCATAATTTGTTTTTTTTAATAGATAATAAAACCTAAGATAGAGATTCGAATTTGGCTGATATTATCACATTTTCGTTACAAACCAACACAAACGTTTGATTAAGCATTCTAGACCTGCATTTAGTAAGAGGCTTGCTTATTCAGGCTTCTTCCATTCAAGCCTAAACCGGATTGCAGCGATATCCTTTTAAAATAAACCACTAATGCTCTTTAAGTTGAATTATTTTAAAAGATTTAGCAGAAAGCCGGACTGTATTGGAACCGAAGCAGGAAGTTACTTTACAAAAAAAGAGAAACCCTTATCGAATTTCTCTTTTCTATTTTGATGATTATTTTAATCTATGCTTCAACTGGATGTTCTTTTGCAGCCAAGTATCTTTCTGCATCTAATGCAGCCATACAACCTGAACCTGCAGCCGTAACTGCCTGGCGGTAATACATGTCTTGCACGTCGCCACAGGCAAAAACACCTTCTATGTTGGTTAGTGTTGAACCCGGTTTGGTTAGTAAATAACCAGTTTCATCCATATCTAATTGCCCTTTGAAAATATCGGTATTTGGTTTGTGACCAATTGCTACGAAGAAACCTTCTACTGGAAGTTCTGTTTCGTTGCCGTTTTTATTATTTAAAACACGTACACCGGTTACATTTTTACCATTTCCTAAAATTTCTTGGGTTTCGGTATTGTAATGTACTTCGATATTTGGTGTAGCCAATACACGTGCTACCATTGCTTTTGACGCTCTGAACTCGTCTCTACGCACCAATAAATGTACTTTGTTACATAATTTAGCTAAATAAGTTGCTTCTTCTGCAGCAGTATCACCCGCGCCAACAATAGCCACATCTTGTCCTTTGAAAAAGAAACCATCGCACACGGCACATGCCGAAACACCAAAACCGTTGTATTGTTGCTCGCTTGGTAAACCCAACCATTTAGCGGTTGCACCAGTTGCAATAATAACGGTGTCGGCTGTAATGGTTTTAATATCATCTACCACTACTTTGTGTGGTGTTGCTGAAAAATCTACTGAACTCACATAACCAAAACGAATTTCTGTACCAAAGCGTTCTGCTTGTTTACGGAAATCTTCCATCATTTCTGGCCCCATGATTCCTTGCGGATAGCCAGGGAAATTCTCTACATCAGTTGTTTGCGTTAATTGCCCACCAGCTTGCATACCGGTGTACATTAAAGGTTTTAAATCTGCACGGGCGGCATAAATTGCTGCTGTGTAACCTGCCGGGCCTGAGCCTATAATTAAGCACTGTACGTGTTCGTTTTCTGTTGACATTGTTTCTTTTGTGTTTGAATTGAATGCAAATTTAGTTTATTTTAAAGTCACAGGCAAGTGCCCTGTGTCAGTCAAATTCAATATGAGTAGAAGTGCTTGAAACTAGGGTTTACTCCCCTTTAACACGCGAATCACGTTGCCCCCCACTATTTTATCGATATCTTTTTCGGAATACCCGTTTTTTAACAATGCGGCGGTTATTTTTGGATAATCTGCTACGCTGTTTATACCCAGTGGGAAAGATTCCGCACCATCAAAATCGGCTCCCAACCCCACGTAATCCACTCCAATTAATTTTACAATATGATTGATATGGGTTACCAATAAATCAATTGGCGGACGCGTTAAATCGGCTTCGTCCGGATACTTTGCCAGAAGTGTATCAATTGCGGTGCTTCTGCCTAGTTTTGCACTTAAGTCTTTTAGCTCTTCGGCATATTTGTTTAAAAAAACTTTTTGTTTTGTATCGAAGGTACTATCTAAAAAACCACTATAGAAATTTATACAAATAACACCGCCATTTTTTGCTACCGCTTTTATTTGTTCATCTTTCAGATTGCGTGGCACCGGATTTAAACGATAGGCACAACTGTGCGATACGATGATAGGCTTATTTGAAGTAGCTATGGCATCGTAAAAGGTCCGTTCGCCTACATGCGATAAATCGACCAAAACATTTAACTCGTTTAAGCGCTGTACAACTTGTTTCCCAAAAGCATTTAACCCCGCGTTTTCGGATTTGATTTTTCCAGCGCTTTCATCAGCAGCGGAGCTGGCCCAAGAAGGGCTGTTATTCCAGGTTAGGGTGAGATATTTCATGCCGCGTTTGGCTAAACTATCGATATAATCCAATCGATTTTCAATCATGTGCCCGCCCTCTACGCCTATCATGGCTGCCATTTTCTTGGATTTTACAACTTGCTGCAATTCAGTAGCATTTTTAACCAATTGAATTTTATTGGGATATCGCTTGATTAAACTGTAAAGCGAATCTATTTCGCGATTGGCTTGGGCGTAGCCTCCGGTTTCGTCGCACCAAATGGAAAAAAATTGCACATCCAAACCGCCTTGTTTGGCGCGCACCAAATCGAAATTCCCCTTGGTTTGCTCTTGGCCGATATCAATTCCCGACTTAATTAGATTGAACAAAATATCGCCATGCGTGTCAATTACGATTGCCTTATCGTGAATGTCTTGTGCTTTTTGACCAAAAGCTAGCATTTGTACAAAAAATAAAAGGAACGAGAAAAAATACTTCATGTTTTAAAGATATAAATAATGCCCATAGCTTGATTGCTTAAACCAAGGATTTTTAAAGCCGACAATTGTAATATTTAGCCTACAATTTTAATTTTCACTTAAAAAAATCTAATTTTCGGACTTATAAAGACATAACTAACAAATTAATCATCCAAAAAATGCAAAAACGATTAACTGTACTCATGCTCTTAGCTGCTAGTTTTGCTTATGCGCAAAAAAAACCGGTTGACCATACGGTGTATGATTCATGGGAGTCTGTAGGACAAAAAACATTGGCAAAGAATGGTCAATGGGCTATGTATGGTGTTTTACAGCAAGAAGGAGATGCCAAATTGTATCTTTCTAATTTAAAAACCAATGCTAAAATAACGATACCAAGGGCTTTAAATGGACAATTCAGTGCCGATTCTAAATACGCTGCTTTTACCATTCGCCCTTTTTATGCCGCCATCCGTCAGGCTAAAATAAAAAAGAAAAAGCCTGAGGAAATGCCAAAAGACACGCTGGGAATTGCGAATTTAAGTACCAACAACGTGGTAAAAGTGCCGCGCGTAAAATCTTTTAAATTTGCGGAAGAAGGCTTTGGATTTTTAGCCTACCAATTGGATAAATTGGATACAGCGAAAAAAGCTAATCAGGCAGGAAAAAAAGATGCAGCAATTGATTTTGCTGACGAACCACGTCCGGGAGATAAAAAAGAGGAAGGTACCGATTTAATTGTACGGAACTTAAGCACAGGCGTAGAGAAAACGTATAAATATGTTACCGATTATGCCTTTAGCAAAGATGGAAAACAACTGGTTTTTGCTTGCAGTGGCTCTAAAAAGGATAAAACGGCACCACAGGGTGTGTACTTATTAAACACCGAAAAAGGAAGCTTGAAAACCTTGATAAAAGGAAAGGGTAGCTTTAAGAGTTTTACCTTCGACGAAGAAAGTGAGCACTTGGCCTTTATTGGAGAACAAAGCCCTGAAAAACAAGAAATTAAAGACTATAACATTTATTACAATTCTTTATCACTGGATACCGCTCAAATTATCGTTGATTTTGATATGCCCGGATTACCGGATAAATGGTCTATCAGTGGCGATAGTCGTTTAAATTTCAGCAAGGATGGTAAGAAATTATTTTTCGGCATTGCTCCTATTAAAAAAGCAAAGGACACCACCATTGTTGATTTTGAAGTGGCAAAAGTTGATGTTTGGAACTACAAAGACGATTATTTACAACCGATGCAGTTGAGAAATGCAGATAGGGATAGCAAAAAATCGTACCTATCGGTCATTGATGTGTATAGTGCAGACCCAAAAGTTTTGCCTTTAACAGATGTAAAATTACCGGATGCCAGTTTATTAAATGCTGGGAATGCTGATTTTGTATTGGCTTCTACCGATTATGGTCGCAGAGTTCAATCGCAATGGAGTGGCAGCACCTCAAAAGACTATTATTTAGTTGATACGAAAACCGGTGCGCGCAAGAAAATTATGGAAGACTTAAATGGCTATGCAAGTGCTTCGCCAACTGGAAAATACATCCTTTTCTTTGACCGTGTGACTGGTAATTGGAGTTCGTATACTGTTGCTAGCGGAAAAACTACACCGTTAACCGCAGGCATGAGCGTAAAATTTGTTGACGAAGACAACGACGTTCCTGATTATGCATCGCCTTATGGGTTGGCAACTTGGTTAGAAGAGGATAAAGCTGTTTTATTATATGACCGCTACGATATTTGGTCGTTTTCGCCAGATGGTAAAACTCCTGCTAAAAATTTAACAGGCGGCTTTGGTCGCGCGAATAAAATCACTTTCCGCTACGATAATGCAAAAACAGAAAATAGATTTGAACGCAATGCGGATGATAATTTTGTTAAATCCAATCAAACCATTTGGTTGAGTGGATTTAACAACACCACGAAGGAAAACGGTTTTTACCGCAAAAATGTGAGCAACCTAAAAGCGCCCGAGTTAGCAGTAATGGCTAAAATGAAATATTCAGGACTCGTAAAAGCAGAGGATGCTGAAGTGTACTTGTACGATAAAGCAAATTATGCGGTTCCACCAGCCATTTATTACACAAGCGATTTTAAAACTGAAAATAAATTGGTGGCGACGAATCCACAACAACAAAACTACAATTGGGGTACGGCCGAATTGGTAAAATGGAATACGCCAAAAGGCTTTTCGAGTGAAGGTATTTTGTATAAACCAGAAAACTTTGACCCGAACAAGAAATATCCGATGATTGTGTATTTCTATGAAAAACTTTCGGAAGGTTTATATGCATATCAAGCACCGGCTCCTACCCCTTCACGTTTGAACATTTCTTTCTTCGTAAGCAACGGTTATTTGGTTTTTGCTCCAGATATTAGCTACACTACCGGTCATCCGGGACAATCGGCTGTTGATTTCATCAATTCTGGTGTAGAGAGTTTAAAGAAAAACAGCTGGGTTGATGGTAGTAAAATTGGTATACAAGGCCAAAGTTGGGGCGGTTACCAAGTTGCGTATTTAATTACGCAAAACGATATGTATGCAGCTGCTTGGGCAGGTGCTCCGGTAGCGAACATGACATCAGCGTATGGTGGTATTCGTTGGGAAAGTGGTATGAATCGTCAGTTTCAATACGAAAAAACACAAAGTAGAATTGGTGCAACACTTTGGGAAAAACCTGAACTTTACATCGAAAACTCACCGTTGTTTATGTTACCAAAAGTAAATACGCCTTTGGTAATTATGGCGAACGACGCCGATGGTGCGGTGCCTTGGTATCAAGGTATTGAATTATTCACAGGTTTACGTCGCTTAGGTAAACCGGTTTGGATGTTGAATTACAATAACGAAGCGCATAACTTAATTTTGCGTCAAAACCGTAAAGACATTCAAATTCGTGAGCAACAATTTTTTGATTACTATTTAAAAGGTGCGAAAGCACCGGTATGGATGTCGACGGGTATTCCTGCCACAGAAAAAGGAAAATCGTGGGGCTTCGAATTAACAGATGACAAACCTTAAGCATCTCTAATCAGGAAGATTTCCATCTAGAAATCCATTTAAAATACGGAAAAGCAAGACAAAAAAATCGTCTTGCTTTTCTTTTTCGGGGACTATTTTATTCTGGTAAAATTTGTAATTTGGACGCTTCAAATAAACTAAACAATCCTAAATGGCATTAAGCAAAATCTGGTCTGGATTTATCATCGCCGCAATTGCAGTTGCGTGTATCAAGTGTTTTTTCTTCGGGCAAAGCGATATATTTAATTGGATGATTATTGGCAAAGCCGATGACCCTTTAAATAGTACGCATGTTGATGGCGTTATTCAAACCTGCTTAAATGCTGTAAATATTTGTATTGGTCTAATTGGTGTGATGGCTTTGTTTATGGGCTTTATGAGCATTGCTGAAAAAGCAGGAGGCATTCGCTTGTTATCTAGAATTGTTGGTCCATTTTTTTCAAAGCTTTTTCCAGAAATCCCAAAAGGACATCCCTCTGTAGGTCACATGGTGATGAATTTCTCTGCCAATTTACTGGGGCTCGATAACGCCGCAACTCCCTTTGGATTGAAAGCCATGGAGAGTTTACAAGAACTGAATCCAAGCAAAGAACGTGCATCGAATGCGCAAATCATGTTTTTATGCCTGCATGCATCTGGTTTAACCTTAATTCCAGTGAGTATCATTGCGGTGCGTGCATCTTTAAAAATACCTGCCGCCAACCCCACAGATATTTTTGTACCGTGCATGATTGCTACGTTTGTAGCTACGATGGCTGCCATGTTTATTGTTTCGTTCAAACAAAAGATTAACATTTTTCAACCTGCCATTTTAACCTGGGTTTTAGGTCTATCAACCATTATTGCTGGCTTGGTGTTCTACTTAACGCGTTTAAGCATGAACGAATTAACCTCCTTTTCGGGTATTTTAAGCAATGGTTTATTGCTGTTTATATTTTTATCCATTGTATTGGGCGGACTCTATAAAAAAGTAAACGTTTTTGATGCTTTCGTAGACGGTGCAAAAGGAGGTTTTGAAACCTCTATTAAAATCATTCCTTACTTAGTGGGAATGCTTATTGCCATCAGTTTATTGCGTACTAGCGGCACCTTCGAAATTGTAATTAATGGAATGAAAAGCGTTTGTACTTTTTTACAACTTGATTCTCGCTTTATCGATGGTATTCCAACCGCGCTCATAAAACCTTTAAGCGGTAGCGGCGCTCGCGGAATGATGATTGATACCATGACTACGTATGGTGCCGATTCGTTTGCAGGTCGTTTATCGTGTATTTTACAGGGCTCTTCGGATACAACCTTTTATGTAATTGCTGTATATTTTGGTGCAGTAAGCATTAAAGATACACGTTACTCGGTTGGCGCTATGTTATTAGCCGATTTGGTTGGTATTATCACCGCGATTTCGTTAACATATTTATTTTTTGGTGGCGTTGCGTAGAAAAATACGCGTAAAGTAATTAAGCTTAAATAGCAATCACGTTGCTGAACGAAACATGCTGGATTTATCATTAAACGTTGTTCTGTACGGATGAATTAACGGAAGTAAAATTATAGCATATAGCAACAAAAGCCTCTTAAATATTTCATTAAGAGGCTTTTGTTTTGTTTAAACATTCAGATAAACTAATATCCGGTATTTTGTTGCGGTTTTAATCCAGGATTTGCATTAATCTCATCTTGTGGAATAGGCAATCTGGTTTTATAAAAAGTTCTATCAATGGTTTTAGGACGATTGGTGGCTGGAATAATTAAAGCACCAAATTCGTCGTTAAAAGTAATTGATTTGTTTAGCCTGATCATATCAAAAAAGCGTTGACCTTCTCCAAATAACTCTTTACTTCTTTCGTCCAAAATCATATCAATCGTAACCGTTGCGGCTGTTGCTGCTGCTAATGCAGGTGCTCTTTTCCGCACCATGTTTAGATAGGTAGCGGATTTAGTTTTATCGGTTAAAAATGCCGCTTCGGCCGCAATTAGATACATTTCAGAAACTCGAATTACTTTAATATTTACTGCACTGTTGGTTGCCTTTCCATCGCCTGCTAGCGATACACTACCACTGTATTTATAAAGTGCGCCTTTGTGTGTGGCAGAACTTTCATCAGCAGCCAATACACCCCATCGCACATCTGTTGGATCTTGATTCAGGCGTGATAAGTAATAATCACTACCCATAAACCAACCTAAAACCGTTCCACCCCCATCGCCTTTTCTTCTTAAGTAATATCCTAATGAAGCTGCACCTAAATCGCCTTCTAATGGAAATATGCTTAATTCAAAAATGGATTCTGTTCCAAACTGTGTTTTCCAAGAGTCTACCCAATTGGCGTTGGTATAAGGCGTATACCCACCAGTGGTAATTACTTCTTCAGCAGCTTTTAATGCATTAGGCATATCGTTCATGTTCAAATAAACGCGCGCCTGCATCGCTAAATTACCGTAATAATTAATGTAGCCTCCTGTTTTAGTTTTCGACATGAGGGGAGCTGCTACTTTTAAATCGCTTAAAATTTGCGTATAATTTTGTGCTACTGTTGCCCGAAGCGGTTGAGCTGAGGCATCTAATGGAACCGTAATGTTTGGTACACCATATGAATCTTTATCATCCGTATAGGCTTTACCGTACATTCGCACCAAATCGAAATACATCATGGCTCGCAAGGTTAAGGCCTGTCCTTTATACGTACTAAAACCCGTTACACCAGCCGCTTCTTGCTTTTCAATATTTGCTAACAAGCTATTCGTTAATCTTATGCAATAATAAATTCTTGACCAATAGCTCGAATTACTTCCTGCTGTTGCGGTATGATTAAAAACATATAAACCATCGGATCCTCTACCTTGAGAGAAAATAGTCATATCGCCTCCTTTTACATCGCCATACAACATAAAGTTTCTACCGTAATATTCAGAACTTGTCATATTCCTCATGATACCGTTAATCATAACCAAGGCATCATTTGGCGTTTTAACAGCTTCATCGGAATCGGCAGCATTGGTTGGCTCTTTATCAAGAAACTTCTCGCACGATGACAGACTTAAAACAATTAAGCATGCTATCAATATTTTTATCTTTTTCATTTTTGTACAGTCTTTAAAAAATTAGAAACCAAGTTCAATGCCGAAAGTATAGGTTTTACCATAAGGTGTTTCCCATCCTCTTGTGCTAAATTGATTTACCTCCGGATCGGCAATTTTATACTTTGAAAAGGTTAACAAATTAGATCCGTTAAAATATATACGGGTATTTGACAGGCCTATTTTACCAATCAGTTTCCTAGGCAAGCTATATCCTAGCGTGATATTTTTAAGACGTAAAAAGCTTGCATCGTGCATTTGACGCGTACTGTATTGTATTGGATCTGTTAAATCTACTCCTTGTATTTTAGGTAAAGAACCTGTTGGATTTTCGGCTGTCCACATATTATCGACATAATATTGCGATCTGATACGTTCAAAGTAATAACCATCATCAGCCACATCTTTAAATGCGCCATCGTATAAATCGCCACCAATTTTATACGTAAAGTTTAAACCTAAGGTAATGCCTTTATACTCTATATCGGTATTTAATCCACCGTATACATCAGGTGTTCCATCTCCAATAATTTTATAATTTGCTTTACCATACGTATAGGTTGCTCCTCTTCCATTGTATTGAAAATCTCCCGCTGATCCATTATTTGGATCGTTTACGTACCATACATTTCTACCATTTGAAGGATCAACGCCAGCCCATTCGTATCCATAAAAACTCAACATAGACGAACCTTCACGATAAATATACTGCGCTCTTGCATCGCCTCCAGTTGGATCGTACCAGATAATATCATTCCCGGTCGACTGCCCTTCTGCTCTATACAATTTGGTTACTTTTGAATTAATAAATGCTGCATTTACCGAAGCAGTCCATCTAAAATTAGCATTGCGAATTATATCACCACCAATTTCCAATTCAAAACCTTTATTGTTTACTTCACCCACATTTCTAAGTGAGGTACTAAATCCTGTAACCATTGAAATTGGCACATCTAGCAATAAGTTTTTAGAATCGCGATTAAAAAATTCTACTGTTCCCGTTAACCGTTGATTAAATAATCCAAATTCTAAGGCAATATTAGAGGTATAACTTGTTTCCCACGATAAATTCTCATTACCGATACCTGTTACAGCTCCACCCGCTAGATTCATGTATTTTGATCCGTATCCCGTTAACGATCGCCAACCATATTCTGATGATGGCAATGTACCATTTACACCATAGGAAGCTCTTAATCTTAAATTACTAATTACCGAAACATCTTTCATAAAATCTTCGCCATTGATTTTCCATGCTCCGGCTACTGACCAGAAATTACCTCCACGGGTTTCTGGACTTAATCTCGATGATGCATCACGACGATACGATCCTGATAAATAGTATTTTTGATTGTAATTATATTCAGCACGTGATAAGAACGAAACAATTGAGTTTCCCCATTCATATGCTGACGCGTTCGTTAAACCGGCAGTGGCTACCGAATGTAAGCTACTTGAAGGTAGGTCTGTACCCGAAGAACGTTGATATTTCGTGGTGTTATCTTCTGCTTCAAAACCAGCTAATAATGTCACATTGTGTAAGCCAAAACTCTTATTGTAATTCAATGTTGTTGAAGAAACAATCTTTGTAATGTCGGTAGCCATTTCATCAACAGATCCTTTTGCAGCAACCCCTGAAAAATGCAAAGCACTATAATACAAATGATCTTTAACATCTGTATTATCATAAGAGAACACCGATTTAAAATTTAACTCCGGTAAAATTTTAATATTTAAAGTTTCACTAGCTGATATTCTTTTCGTGATTGAACTATTCTCCCACTCATTATCGTAATACACATTATTTTGTGCTAAACTACCGTAGCGAGCATTCCAGGGAGCACCTGTTTTATAATCGGTTGGCCAATAAAAAGGCCAAAGTAAATTTCTGGTCTGCAAGAAATAATTGGCACCGGTGCTTCGTGTATCGTTGAAGCCCGATTGATTATTACGTGCAATATTTACATTGGTTGTAAAATCAACGTATTTTCCGACTTTCTGATTTAAATTAATTCTTCCTGAAAAACGATCAAACTCATTAATTCGAATCCTGTTTTGATCTTTTGTATACGAGAAAGATGAATAATACGTGGTATTATCATCGCCACCACTAACCGAAATATCATGCGTTTGAAAAACACCTGTTCTAAAAAGAGCATCCTCCCAATCGAAATATTGTCCTTCTCTATTTTCGATTCCATCTGTCATACCGCTAATAATTACATTTTCAGCTAAGCCTGTGCCCGCTACTGAAAATTTATAGCCGTGTTTATTAAATCTCGTATTTAATTGTCCGATTGCATAAGCACTTGCTGCCGCCTCCGATTGTCCACTCTGTGTGCGTAAATCGTGGAATAAACGATAGGTTAAATTAGCTTGATCCTGCGGGCTTGCTGCTTCGTAATTATCTGTTGCCCAAGTCGGTGTAAAACCTACAGCCGATTTCAACGAAATTACGGGTTTTCCTTTTTTACCTCTTTTGGTGGTGATGATAATTACTCCATTTGCTGCTCTAGAACCGTATAATGCCGATGCCGCAGCATCTTTTAATACCGTAAAAGTTTCAATATCATCTGGATTAATGGTACTCATAACATTGTTTGATGCCCGTGTATAAGAACCCATCTGACTTAAATCACCCGATACAACAGGCACCCCATCAACTACATACAAGGGTTCGTTAGATGCATTAATGGAGCCAATACCTCTAATTCGAATACTCGATGTGGAACCTGCTTGCCCCGAAGTTGCAGCAACCTGTACGCCCGCTATTCTACCGTTCAATGAATTTTCAAACGATGTAACAGGAACATCTTTTACAACCTTCTCACTTAATACAGAAGCAGCTCCAGTATAGCTTCCTTTTTTTGCCGTCCCGTATGCCACCACGATAACGTCATCTAAGGTATTGTTTGTACTAACTAAAGAAACGTTTATCACTTGGTTACTACCTACCACAATCTCTTGTGTTGTAAAACCAATTGATTTAAAAACAAGGGTGGTTACACCTGCGGGCATAGAAATGCTATAATTCCCATCTCCGTCGGTAGATGCACCAGCGGTACTCCCCTTAGCCAGCACACTAACACCGGGTATTCCAACTTTGCTCTGATCGGTTACTTTGCCCTTGATGGTTGTTTGAGCGAAAGAAACCACATAACAGGTCAAAATCCCTAATAGAATTAGTAAAGATTTTCTGTTCATAATTTTTCTGTTTAGAGTTGTTAAATTTTTGTTAAATTACTAATAAAAACCAAAAATAAAGACACTAAAAAATAGCAAAGCAGCAAAAAGTCGCAAAAACCTGCAAAAACACCTTAAAAAGAAACGTCGACACACTTTAGCAGACAAAAAAAGGAAAGCAACAGCGATAAAGATCTTCCTCACATGCAAAAAAAGCCAAAAAATAGCCTTCATTTTACTACAAATAGCATGTAAAAAATCAGCAAAAAAAGAAATTAAAAAAATTAGGCTTTGGAAATACGATGAATGATTTCATTAATCGCTTCTGACTCGATTAACGCATGCTTAGAAGTATGCCATTTATTGCTGGTTTTATCTAACCAAACACAAAATGAGCGATACCCATCCAATAAAACGGCATACGTTTCATGAAAATCATCGTTAATTTGCATGCAAAATCCATTAAAGATTTTTCCTCGAACATTAAATTGCAGACTTAAGTAGTTCTCTAACATAGCGGATAATTTTTGCTGTAAAATACTATTAAACTATAATCTCTGTGTTTACTAGATGTAAACAAATTACTAAAACTCGTTATTCTGACTGGAATGGTTAGGAGCCAATATTAAGCATATTGGAATATCCTTTTGCTATCAATCTATTTTTCTTCGGTAAAAACACCTCACATTGCAGGTTTAAGATGGTTTTCCCGCGTTTCACAATGGCTGTTTCAGCAACAATTTCATCCCCTTCTTCTGCAGGCGCAAAATAATCGATGTAATTGCTAACCGTCGTAAACCGATCGTTTAAACCAAGCGTAAAAACCGTTGCACCAATTAAATCATCGATAATCCCCGCTGTAATACCTCCGTGTAATATCCGAAATGGATTTGTCATTTCATGACGAATGGTGTATTTACATGTTAACACGCCCCTTTCCGCTTTCAATAAAACTGGAGCCAACCAATTCATGTAAGGAGATGGTGAATTAATAATGGTTTGATTGATTGACTGCCGCAAAAAGTTTAATCGTTGTTCACTTATCGATTCCGTATCTTCCATTTTTAAAGATAATAAATTGTCTGCATTAAAAAGGTACTCTTACTTTAAAACTAAAATTTCTTCCCATGTTGTAAATACCGTACCGATTATTAGGCGATACTTCGTAATATTCGAAATATTTTAAGCGGTTTAAATGCGATTGGTATGCTTTATTCAATACGTTATCACACTGCGCAAAAATCTCCGCAAAAACCTTTTCTTTCTTTCTTTTTATAGAAAAACCGATACCCGCATTCAGCAAAATGTAACCAGCTGTAAAGGTCTCTGTATTGTCGAGCGCATAGAATTTATCTTGATCTGCCGAAAACAGTGCATCGATTTTAACATAGGGTTTATCTATATTTTTCCCGAAGGCATGTCCCATCAACTTTATTTCTGAACGAGCTTGCAAAGGGGGCACAAAAGGCAAATATTTTGCAGCAGCACCGTATTGAGCCAGCATTATTTCATTTTTATTTAGCCCCACTACATAAGCCAAACTGTTGTTAAAATTTAACCACGATGCCTCAGATGGATGCCAGTTTGCTGTAATTTCTGCCCCATACAAACGCGCTTTTGCTTGTTGATACTGAAACGTTAAGTTGCCAGGCACCACCACCACAGGATTTCCATTTTCATCCGTTAATCGCGATTGGTAAATATAATTTTGAATGGAATTATTAAACACTTCTACACTCAAATCAAACTCTTTCAAATAGGCAATTAAGCCCAAATCTTCTTGCCAATTAAACTCTGGTTTAAAGTTTCGATTACCCAGATACACAATGTGTGCCCCCGGATCCAAACCGTTCGAACCTATTTCCGTAATATTTGGTGCACGGTAGCCTCTGGCTATATTGGCCTTCAAGACCAGTTTTTTGGAGAAATTATATGTTAACCCGAAACTTCCCGACAAACCATAATAATTTTTACGAAATTGCGTAAACTGATGATTTGCTGTGAGATCATTAGCTGTTGATTCTTGTCCAAATCCAGTTTCCGGATTTGTACCAACATAAAAATCATCCCATTGAATGGCTCGTTTATCGTAGCGAATACCCGTCGACAAATCTAGTTTACCCATGCTTTTCTTTACGTAATAAAAAGCTCCAATATCCCATAAATTGTAATCCGGAATTGGAAAATCAGTCGCATCTTTGCTTCGATTGCTTTGATACATCCCATTTAGGCCGAATGTACTTTCAAAACCTGCAAAAACAGGAAGATTATATTTTATATCGTAATTAGCCGTATTCAAAACCACGTATAAACCCGCTTGACTTGGAACCGTTGGGTGGTTGTATTCGCGACGGACACTTTGTTGAACGCCCAAAAGCACCGTTAAATCGCTCCCTCCTAATTTAATTTGACTTTGATTGTATAACCGACTGTGCTGTATATGCTGATGCAAGGCTTGAATGGTATATTGGCTTAATTCGTTTTCAGGCACAAAAGGACGATTTTTAATGTCGTCTAGCTCATCTAGCACTTGCTTGGTGAATCTTCTGCTAAGCGAATCGCGACTTCCATCCGGTATTTCCATTAAATTATTGTAATAGGTCACAGCTGTTTTTGAATACCCCCACTTTTTATCTACGCGTGCGGAACCTGAAAAATTGTATTCCCGAAAAGCAGTTCCATACACCCTACCATCAATTTTATTTTCATAATTATGCGCCACTTTTCCACTTGCCCGAACATGATATTGCCAATCGGCATGTCGATAACTCAACCCAAAAGAGCTTCCCACTAAGCCATTGTTACTTTGATAATTCGTCGTAAAATCTCCTTCCAACCTATTGTTTTCCAATGGATGGTTTAGCGGTATTAAATTCAACACGCCTGCCAAGGCATCCGAACCATATGTTAAACTGGCTGGTCCTTTTACTACTTCTACGCGACTAATGTCGTATTCATCGACCTCGATCCCATGCTCATCGCCCCACTGTTGTCCTTCCTGACGCAGTCCATCATACAAGGTCAGAACTCTGTTGTAGCCCAGTCCGCGAATGAAAGGCTTGGACACATTCGGCCCTGTGGTAACGGCCGTTAAACCAGGAATTCCCTTCACAATAGCTTCGATTAAATTGGTATTCACATTCTGATCCATTGTTCTTTTGCTTAAAACCGCTATCGGAACCGGACTTTTCCGTAATTCAGTAGCCCGATTGACACCGGTGATGATTACATCTTCTAAATTCGATTCGATGGCTTGCATCCTGACCTCCATTTGGTTTTCTCCTGCTTTAAAACGACACTCTTTTTTCAGAGACTGATAACCAACGCCCGAAAATTTTAATTCGTAAACTCCCTCTGGTAGCTGCTCAAAAACAAAAACACCAACTGAATCGCTTTTTGTGCTTTTTTTCAACGACGTTATTTGAACCGTGATATCTTCAAGTGCTTTTAAATTAGCCGTAACCCTCCCCCACAGGCTTACATTTTGAGAATAAGCGGACGAAATGCCGAGCATAAAGCATAAAAAAAAAGGGATATTTTTCATTGAATGATTTGTCTAAATTTATTTTTAGACAAATCTAAATTTAATTTTAAATTAATCAAATAATAAATCAACATAATGATGAGATTTCTTTTAGAGTACCTGCAATAAGGGCATTTGCTGTTTCGCTGGAGGATTTTGATGCTCAAATCATTTTTCTTAAAAAACATTTTATTTCTTTCATAAAGAAGCAGTTGAAGAGAGATTGTGAAATTCTTTAAAATATATTTCCGCTTATTGCTTAGAACTTCTATATTTGCAGAAATTAAAAAACGGGCCTCGGTAGCTCAGTTGGATAGAGCAACGGTTTTCTAAACCGTGGGTCAGGGGTTCGAATCCCTTCCGGGGTACAAAAAATGGTTTTCAGAACGATTCTGAAAGCCATTTTTACTTTAAATCAATATTGTTTTGTTTCGCATTTGGCGCGCAAGCATCCTTAAAAAATGTTTGCTTCTATTTAACAACCGAACTTTGAATTTATGAAATCCCGTAATATACTAAAATGATTCCCCTTAATTCTCTAAAATATCTGCCGTAGTTTTATTACTAATTTGTTCTGCTAAGCCAACAAGAAGTCCTTCTACCCCACGGATGTAACAGAGTTTATAAATGTTCTCATAGTTTACGACCTCTCCTACGATTTCAATATCTTGCTTTTTAAGTCGGGTTAACAGTTCGTCAAGGTTATCAACTCTGAACATAACCCGGAGATAACCGAGTGAATTAACGGGTGCCGTCCTATGGTCCGAAATTGTCTTAGGCATTAAAAATTTTGAAAGTTCGAGTCGGCTATGCCCATCTGGTGTCACCATCATCGCAATTTCGACTGACTGATTTCCAAGTCCGGTTACTTGTCCAGCCCATTCACCTTCAACCATTGTTCGTCCTTCCAGTATTAGCCCAATCTCTGAGAAAAATGAAATTGCTTTATCAAGGTTTTCTACAACGATACCAACGTTGTTCATTTCTATTAATCTACTTTTTGACATGTACTTTTATGATTTAAATTCTTTCTGCTCTTGGTATTGGGCATCATTTTATACCAATCGATAAGAACTGTTGTCGACATCATTAAGCTTCAGTTGATAGTTTTAAAATTGCCACCCAAAATTTAGACCGAATTTCCCGGTAAAATCTTGCTTATCTATATCAGTTGAAAAACCAAGGTTACGACCGAAGCCACCATTTAAATCAATAAGGAATCCAGAATTACTCACCCATTTCCAGCCTATACCTACCCCTATCGCTGTTTCAAAATAGGTATTGGTATTTGAACTTATAACATTTCCATTGTAGAAACTGTTGGTTGTTTCATACGTATAAAACTTTAAAAAACCTTCTCCATAAAAACCTTTCGCACCATAGTCTTCTTTCGAGAAAAAGTATTGGCGATAATAGGGCGAAAATGAAAATTTATCATAGATTTCCGATTCCTTTGTATTATTAAAACTAATATTTAAATCTGCACCAATAGCACTGTATTTATTGAGTACGTATTCATACCTTGGGTTAAAGGCAGGGTCGATAAGCGCAGCAAGTACATCGAGACTAAGACTATGTCGTTTTGCTTTAGAAAATTCGGTCATGTTTTTTTGACTTTCCGTCTCTTTAGACTCCGTCTTGTTTTGCGCTTTAGTTATAGCACTTATAGCTAATAAAGCTATCAACAATTGCTTTTTCAGAATGTTGCGTTTTAATTTAGATGTCATGTTTTTTTTAATAGGGTTTACTTCTTTAGTTGTGCTACTTTCTTTTTTGAAAGATGTATCTAAGATATTTATTTTTTAATAATCAATTAAATTAAAACGAGATAAATGGAATAAAAGCTGGGCAAAAGGAATTAGAGAAAATCTCCTTTCGCCTTACACGAAAAACAGCATAGCACTAAAACCACATTTAACCGCCATTTTGTAATAATTTAATAAGATTTTCAAGCTTTTCATGTTGAATTTCCACAACTGATTCAATTTCTGATTTTCCATTCGAAATTACAAGAACTCCATTGTTATCCTCTTCATAACCAACTGATTTTATTGAATAAGTAATTGAATCATTATCAAGCGTTTTTATTCCATCTTTAAACCAGCGATAATCTGCAAAATATTCTATTTGATTATCATTAAAATGAATGATTTCTTCGCCAAAGTTATTCCATAAACTAATGCGCAACATATAAAACCCAATCAATGAAAATACGCCTAATACTAAAACACTTATAAAATTTAGTCCATTTCCTTCAACAACATTCAGGACAATTCCGAAAAGCGGAAGCGCGAAGCATAGAAACGTCACGATGAAAAGAATAATCCGTACAAAAATTGAAGATTTTGCTACTTTAAACGTTAACAGTTTATTTTCTAATGAGAATTGATTCATATTATTATTTGGATAAGCATAATTTAAAATAACAGTAATGGCTCGCAGATTTCTTTAGTTCTGTATTGCTATCATTCCGATAACCGAAAATAGATAAACGATTAAAACAACCCACGAATCAATGCCCAATCCTTTTTTTCTTGATGGCAATTTCAACACCATTCCGATGACGTAAATTAACGTAATAATAATGGATACAGAGGTTAGATAAATATCCATATTGTGAGCTTTGGGCAATATGCTATCGTTGGTTATAAGGGTTGCCATTAGAAATAAGACGGGTAAAAATGCGTTTCCTCCAAATATATCGCTTATGATGGGTTGATATGTTTTTGCTTTAACGAATGCCAATCCGCCAGAAATTTCTGGTAACGAAGTAACCAAGGCCAAGACAGTGGCACCAAATATAATTCCGTTAATGTTATAATGTGTGGCAATTATATCGCCTGTTGTTTCTAATAAAACACCAAAAATCAATACAATTACAGATATTGAACCCAACCATAAAATTGCCGATTTTCGGGTATACGGTTTTTGAATTTCTGATGATTTCTCTGCTTTGACATCTTTCTTATCCTGTAGTTTCCTCAAAAGAACAATGCTCGTAATCCAAGAAAAAACAATTAATAATTCTGGTACGGTGCTTCTGAAAAACATGTCCGATTCGTTTAGTTGTTTTCCTAGGATCACGAAGGTTAGTATGATGATTAAAAAGAGCCCTTGAACGATACTTGCATTGTTGCTGACCAATGTGCTAAGTGGTTTTTGTTCTTTTCGTGAAGCAAAATCAAAAAGCACTAAAAGCATGGATTGAATTACAATTCCTCCTAACAAGTTTCCAACTGCCAAGTCTACATCACCTTTAATTGCACCGTTAACTGTTATGGCAATTTCGGGCAAATTAGTAACGACAGACAGAATAATTGTGCCTCCGAATGAGCTACCTAAATTGAACGCATCATCTATAAAGTTGACAACGCTTGAAAGTTTGTTACTAAAAAACCAAAGTAAAACTACGGATGCAATAAATATCCATATACTGTAATTGAAGCTGATTTCTAAATTCATACTGATTTATTAGTCACTTTTTTGAATGATTACATTCTGATAGTTATACCGTTATATCTATCTATTTCTTTACATTATTTATACTGTTTTATAACTTGCCGAAGGCGGGGTTTTCAGCACTATTTTTCTCTTCCTTATACATACTAAAATTAGTCTTGTAAGTAATGTCGGTAATCATAACATAAAAGAGTACAATCCGATATCACTGATTATAGGGGTAAATCTTTCACCTTGATAAGTAAAAACTGAACCCCTATAAAAAATATTCCAATCATTAGGGTCGTAAGTCTTATACCAATCTTTTATATATTGTCATTTTACAATTGGAATTTTATCATCGAGTTCTCCAGTGCTTCGTTCACTCGTTTATGACTGCAAAGACGATTTTTGCTTATCACATAATAGAATACAATAAGCTTCCTAATAGATTTCCCTATTTCATTGCAATATAAATTTCAACTTCCGAGCTTTCTTCTTTTTGCGATTTTTCTCCGTAAACTTCAAAGTCGTAGGTATATTTTCTGTTCAGTTCTTTGTCGTTTTTCCAGATGTTAATCCAAGTTTCCACAACTGCATCCGGCATTTTTCCTTTGGCGATAAACTTTCGAAAATTATCAGGCTGAAATTCTCTTCCTATTAATCCGTTTGGAATTTCATCCAACGTTGAGACAGGAACACCTATGATCGCTGTATACCCTCCTGTGTAGTCGGTTTCATAATCTGTATAAATTGAAAAAATTTCCTTTGAACTTTTATTGAGCACTTTTTCTACTGTGTTTTCTGTATAAAATTTTCCCCAAAGCTGCTCTAAATCTTTTTGCGCTTGGTTGTCTTTATTCGTAGTTCTTGTTGAAATTCCAATGATTTTAAATCCGTTTGTCATTTTTTGATTTTATTTACGCACTATAATTATGAATCTATTTGAATGTAGGGAATTTTAAGAATCTTTTTTAGCCTTGAAATGTTAAAGTCACAATTTTAATACCAAAAAGAGTAAACGAGTATTCGATGAAAGCAAACCCAATCAATATAAAATAACACTAATTTAGATACTTAACTTAGTCTGGAGAAATATTACCCAACAAAAATCCCTTACTATCATTTTGACAATAAGGGATATACAAAAAACTACTTAAAAAGAAAGTTTAAAGCTTGAAGCCTGTCTTTAGGAAAAGATTAGCAATTGCAGTCACTTCAGCCTTTGTTAAAAACTCATCAAAAGATTCGGCTGCTGCTGCTTTGGTTACCGCCGAGCCATTAATCCCGGTTATTTCATACGAAGCCTGCACGGTAGTATTTTCGCGAACATACACCGGATCTACCGCTGCAATACCCGTATCGTTCGAAACACCTCCAGCACCCAAGCTAATCCATGGTTTTAGGCCCGTAGCACCGTTTGCAGCCAACATCTGACGGATGTGTGAAGCATGTCGTGCCTCTACCGAATGTATCTGTAAAGCTGTGGTAAGTACTGCATTCCCCTTTAACACCGGTGCCTGGCCTTTATAAGCTCTTACACCGGTATCCTCAAAAGCAGTAGCTACTTTTAAGAAGGTTGGATAATCGGTATACACTGCACTAAAGGTTCCTCCTGCAGTAAAATCAAAATTAGCATATTCTAGTGGTGTTCTAGCCGCAGTACCCAGCGCACCTTTTAAAAGATCCACATGTGCTTTTTCATGGTCCCTGATGGTTGTAATCGCAGCTGTTGGCGCACCAGCAGGTATCAACCCAGGCGCTGCAAGTAAGGCATGATTATAAAAATGGTATTCCAGGTATTCCAAGGTCAGGGCAAAGTTTAACACCTCATTTACTGCCGAGGGGGTCGTTTGTCCATACGCTTTGTTAAATAAAGAACCAAGTGCCAATGGCATAGCCGCCAAGGACAGTTTTTTTCCGATATGAAAGAAATCCTGCATGGCTTTTCTTCTCGGGTTGATGCGTTCATAAATCTCGCCATCAACTTTTTCTATTTCATCTAAAATGCTTAAAATATTCATGATTGCTGGGTTTAAAGGTTGATGATGTTGATTTTGGTTTTGATATATTTACTAGCCACGGCCAATACTTTATCAGGCGTTAATGCCGCATCTAGTCCACCTGAGACACTGGCTCCCGAAGCGGTCAGACTTGCCAAATCGGCAAAACTTCCGTTGCTAATCTGATCGCGTACCCAAGCAGCATGCCTCGCTTCTACCGATACAATTTGTCCTGCGGCTACTAAATAGGCATCCGTTTTTAAGCGCACTCCTGCGCCATTATAGGCAGCCACACCAAGATCTTCAAAAGCTTTTGCCGTGGCGAGCACACTCGCACCATCGCTGAAATTAATAGAAGAAAAATCTACTTCTAAGCTACCAATGGCAGCTGTACCCAATACTTTTTTAAAGAACTCGCGGTGTGCTATTTCATGAAATTGTACGTCTTTAAAATAGGTTACCTGCGCTTGGCTAAAACTCGAAGGTGGTGCCGAAGCTACCTTGATATAAAATGCAGCTTCCAATTGTTCCAAAGCATAAGCATAGTTCAGTACGCCAAAATCGTCTTTGAAATCTAGGGTTGTGCCGAAGGACATGTCGGGAGTATTGTCTTTTTTACACCCTGCGGCCACTAGGGCCATTACTGCTGCGCCTGCGCCAGCATATTGTAGAAATGTCCTACGTTGCAACCTGGCTTGCAGGATGCCTGTTGGCTCAGAAGATGTAAGGACTTGGTTCTCATTTAAAGGATCCATAACATTGGTTTTAAGGGTTTGAATTAAAAAGGTTGATTACTGGCACTTACGAGAGGCCTTACATTTTTGGATTTAGAAAAGAGCATTATTTGCAAAAGTTTATTTCTGTGAGCATAGGCCGATGAAAAAATCGGAAAGAAACAGACAAAAAAAAGAAGCCCCGACTCGCGAGGCTTCCATAAAAAATCTACATCAAATAAAAACTAAGGCATTAGAACTGCATCAATTACGTGGATGACACCATTCGATTGGTTTACATCCGCAATGGTCACTTTAGCATCCTTACCTTTGGCATCTCTTACATATAAGTCTTTTCCTTTTGTCCAAAAAGTTACATTCTCTCCCTGAACGGTTTTCATTACTGCTTTTCCATTACCTTTTTTAACAGCCTCCCAGATTGCTTTTGCACTGTAGTTACCAGCCAAAACATGGTAGGTTAAAATTTTGGTTAGCATCGCTTTATTTTCAGGTTTCACTAAAGTTTCCACCGTACCCTTTGGTAGTTTATCAAAAGCGGCATTGGTTGGTGCAAGTACCGTAAACGGACCTTTCGATGAAAGGGTTTCTACTAATCCTGCGGCCTTAACTGCTGCGACTAAGGTTGTGTGGTCCTTTGAATTAACGGCGTTTTCTACAATGTTTTTACTAGGATACATCGGTGCGCCACCTACCATTACTGTTTTTTCCTTGCTTGATTGTGCGAAGGCTGCACTGCTGAATAATACAGTGATTGAAAATACGCCCATGGCGAACATACTGGTTAACTTTTTCATGATTTTAATTTTATGGTTAAATTTTCTTTTGATTTAATAGCTACACTTACGGGTAGGATTCTGCCTTTGGTTTTTCTTTTTAAATATTTTTTTAATAACAACCGCTATCTACCTAAAATATAAACAAATAGAATTCGTAAAATATACTGAGCCATCGATTGAACACATTCACCCAGCATTAGAAAAAATCATCACGTTCTGCTAAACTTTTTCAAGTATTTACTGTTTATCAGCTATCATGCGCTGAGATTTAAATCAGAATTAAATTGCAAGGCTCATTTAATTTTATATTTTTGTCTTATTGCTATCAACCTTGAAGAACCAGCCAACGTTAGCCGAACACGAAATCGTTTCCCTCCTCCTAAAAAGGGATCAGAACGGATTTAGTTATCTGTACGATAACTATGCGCCGGCTATTTATGGTATTATCAAAAGAATGGTATCCGAGAAAGAGCATGCCGATGAAGTGCTACAGGATGTTTTTGTGAAAATCTGGAAGAACATCGTTCAATTTGACCCTACAAAAGGACGTCTGTACACGTGGATGATTAATTTGGCTAGAAATACCGCCATTGATTATCTCCGCTCGAAAGGTTTTCAAAATGAACAAAAAAACCAAAGTATCCCGGAATCCGTATACAATAGCAAAGATCATGCAATCGCCCCGAATATAGACCATATCGGAATGAAAGAAGTACTGTTGCAATTGAAACACGAATGGAGGGAGTTAATCGACCTCGCCTATTTTAAGGGATATACCCAGCAAGAAATAGCCGAAAAGCTCGATATGCCTTTAGGTACAGTGAAAACAAGAACGCGCAATGCATTGATAGAACTAAAGAGTTTGTTAAAAGATTACAGTTAAAATTGGATATTAAAGAATACATATCGTCTGGCATTATCGAAGCCTATGTGATGGGACTTGCTTCTGATGAGGAAGTGCGTATCTTAGAATGTGTACAAAAACACAGTCCTGAGGTTACGCAGGCCATTTTCGATGCGCAGCAAACCCTAGAAGATTTTGCTTCCAGTCAGGCTATTGCCCCTCCGGCAGCGCTTAAAGAATCGATATGGGCCAAATTATCAGAAGAAGAAGAACCAGTAGTTTTAACTGATAAGGCAATTGTGGAGGAAGCAAAAACAACTCCACTTTATCCTTCTACAAGCATAAACAGCCAAAAATCGAACGTAAAATGGTATGCTGTTGCTGCGAGTGTGCTATTGGTAGCAAGTATTGGCTTAAATGTTTATTTCAGCAACCGTCAAAAAGAGGCTGAAACACAGTTGGCAGATTTAGCGAAACGCAACCAAAACAATGCATTAGCATATCAGAACCTAAAAAGCAAATGGGATTTAGTGCGCAACGGAACCATGAATGTGGTGCCCTTACTTGGCGTTGAAAAACATCCTGACATGAAGGCAACAGTCTATTTCGGAAAGCAATCCAATGAAGTGTATTTAGCCTTGGAAAATCTGCCAAAAGCACCAAAAGACTTACAATATCAATTGTGGGCCATAGTCGATGGAAAACCGGTGAGCCTTGGCGTATTTAATCAGGACATCGCTACGGAAGTACAAAAAATGACAGCCGTTAAATCTGCACAAGCTTTTGCCATTACCCTAGAGAAAAAGGGAGGTAGCCCTACCCCAACCATGGAAAACATGTACGTGTTAGGTAATGTGTAATGTACTTATAGCGTAGCTAAAAATGTCCGCAGCACTATGTGTATAAAATCGCCAGGTTCCTATTCAGTGATTTTCGAAAAGGTTCTTTTGAATCAGTTTTAGCATGCGTAATTACACGCTTAACCCTCTACTATTCAATTCCTTTATCACTTCTGCTTCGAGCAATTTTTTATTTTTCGTGCTTTGCACAAAAAAATAAGTAATGATGAGCGGAAAAAAAGTAAACCAACCAAAACCACTCGTGTACAGGGCATAGCCAAAAATACCAACCGTGAAACCAATTAGCCCTGCATCCATTACTTTCTCGGTTTTGATACTTTTATGTTTCGCTAATAATTGTTCGTTGCTTAGCTCGGATAAATTTTGTGATGGTGTCATTTTAGTGTTTATATAGATGATTTTATAGTCTGTATATCTTGCACTGAAATTAACGCTTATTTTTGACTTTCATACAAAAAACATTAAAACTCTTTTTGAGCACGCCATGCGACATGAATTATCTTTTTATTCTTCGATGGTTCTAAACGTAAGATTTACGCGCAATTTTTTATGCATTTTAGTGGGCGGAAGCCGATGCAACCAGAATTGCTGCGTGGTATCTTTCATCACCATCAAACTGCCATGTTCCAGAATCATTTCCACCTTTTCTTTAGATTCTTTATGTTTAAAGGCAAACTTCCGTTCCGCACCAAAACTAAGGGAAGCAATGGCTCCATTTTTCTTTAAATCTTTTTCACCATCACTGTGCCAAGCCATCCCTTCTTCCCCACTGTGATATAAATTTAATAAACACGAATTAAAAGATTCTCCTGTTTCTTTTTCAATTGCAGCTTTTAATTCCTGCAATTCTTGTGTCCAGGGTAACGCATATTTGGTCGTATTCGAATAGGTATATTCAAAAGCTTTATCTCCATACCAAGCCACTTTTCGTTTGGTAACAATTCTTTTTCCCAAGATAAATGCTTCATCATTTCGCCATTCAATGGTATCTAATAATTTATTTAAATAGAAATCCGCATCTGCGCGATTAAATACCTTCCCGTAATAATTCACGGTACCATCTTTGGGTAAATAATTTTTTGTTTTGTCTATACCCTTACCAAATAAATCCATTTTCAATAATACCAATTATAAAACCAAACCAATAATCTTAATCGCATGATGCCTATAAGCCCCTGAATTAAAAAGTATCTTAAAAGAATTAAGCACCTTATTAAAGAAGCATCAATCAATATGTTACAAAAAATGAAACGCATTATCAAAAAGATGCAACAAAGTAAAAAAACTGCCAATCATCGCCCTTTAATTAATTCTGTAACTTTAAGAGTTTAAAAAGCATACTATTCATTAATAATAAGATTAACTATGAAAAAACGATTTTCTCTTTTAATGGGTTCTGCACTTTTGGCGAGTGTAATAACTTCATGCAACAATCAAACGAAAACAACGGAAAGTACGACAACAAATACAGAAACAACCGTAGCTAAAGCTTCAGAAACCCCACTAGGTTCCTGGAACGATGGTGCTGCAAAAGATACCATCATGAATTTCATTAAAAAAACCACTACCGAAGGAAGTAAAGATTTTGTTCCAGAGGCAGACCGCATTGCTGTTTTTGACAACGATGGAACGCTTTGGAGCGAGCAGCCGATGTATTTTCAATTGGCCTTTATGCTCGACCGCGTGAAAGAAATGTCGGTAAATCATCCCGAATGGAAAACCAAAGAACCGTTTAAATCGGTAATTGAAGGTGATTTGAAAAAAGTGCTATCTGGAGGAAAACCTGCTTTAATGGCTTTGGTTGCTGCCACGCATAGTAATATTTCTGCTGAAGATTTTGAAAAATCTGTAAAAACCTGGATGAGCACAGCCACGCATCCAAAAACAGGTTTACACTACAACGAAATGATTTTTCAACCGATGTTGGATGTGCTAAGCTATTTAAGAGAAAACAAGTACAAAACCTTCATCGTTTCGGGTGGTGGTGTTGATTTTATGCGTGCTTGGGCTCCTGAAGCTTATGGAATCCCAACTGAGCAAATTATTGGAAGCTCGCTCAAGGCTACTTATAGCGTAGATAAAGATGGTAACCCTCAAATTACGAAAGTGCCTGATTTAAATTTTTACGATGATAAAGCAGAAAAACCAGTTGGGATATACCAAAATATTGGAAAAAGACCTATTATTGCTTTTGGTAATTCCGATGGTGACTATGAAATGTTGCAATGGACAACAACCGGCAAGGGATATCCACGTTTAGGTGTATATATTCATCATACCGATGATGCGCGCGAAGTGGCTTACGACCGTGAATCGCACATTGGCACTTTAGCAAAAGGCTTGGATGATGCTCCAAAATATGGTTGGTTGGTTGTTGACATGAAAAAAGATTGGAAATCTATTTATCCACAAAAAAAATAAGTTTAAATGAATTTAAAAAAGAACATCCCATTCCTATTACTTGCTGTATTCCTGTTTCAATGTAAATCGAAAGAAGCTGATTCTGCCGAAGCGAATCATAATGCACCGGAAGGAATGGTCTTAATTCCGGGTGGAACGTTCACTATGGGCGAATCAAACGACCCAAATGGAGCCAATAACATAAACGCCTATGGTGTGGAGTTAGATAGTTTCTACATGGATCAAACGGAAGTTACCAATAAGCAATTTGCACAATTTGTGAAAGAAACAAACTATGTAACCGTTGCAGAACGTCCTATTGATTGGGAAGAAATTAAAAAACAACTGCCTCCCGGAGTACCAAAGCCTGATGCTTCGAAATTACTTCCAGGCGCTTTAATTTTTGACCCGCAAAAGGATATTGCCAATTTGTACGACATTTCACAATGGTGGACTTGGAAAACCGGCGCTGACTGGAAACACCCGAACGGACCAGAAAGTTCTATTGAAGGTAAAGACGATTATCCAGTTGTTCAAATTGCGTATGATGATGCTATGGCCTATTGTAAATGGGCTGGAAAACGCTTACCTACAGAAGCTGAATGGGAATATGCCAGTCGTGGTGGAAAACCGAATCACAAATATGCCTGGGGCGATAATTTGACTCCAGAAGGGAAATATTTAGCCAATTATTTTCAAGGGATATTCCCAAAAGATAATACCAAATTAGATGGTTACGAAGGTGCCGCTCCGGCTAAAAGCTATCCCGCTAACGGTTTTGGTTTATACGATATGATTGGAAACGTTTGGGAATGGACCAATGATTGGTACCGAACCGATACGCATGTTCAAAATAAATTAGCTTCTAATTCTGGCATGTGTTACAACCCGAAAGGACCATCTAAGAGTTATGACCCAGATGAGCCCTTAGTGCCTAAACACGTGGTAAAAGGAGGTTCTTTTTTATGCAGCGATCAATATTGCAGCAACTATCGCCCCGACTCCCGTATGGCAACAGCTTACGATTCGGGACAGGAACACTTAGGTTTCAGATGTGTGAAAGATGTTCACCCAAAAAAATAAAGAACAAAAAAAGAGAGAGCAAGTTAAAATGCTCTCTCTTTTTTTGAACGACAATCACCGCCAAACCGTTATTTCTATTAATCTTTCAGCGTTACTTCAATGACTGGAATTTGAATAGTTGGTTTATGCTCGGGAACAAGAATTATCAAATCCGCTCCTGACGATGCTTCTTTTTTATCTTCCCTAATTTCTGATGCATCGTGTAAAAACTGCATGTAACTTACTTTTCCTTTATAACCTGGCAAAACCAAACGGCCGTTGCTTGGATATTGCATGAGGTGAATGTATAATTTCTTCGTATTTGGATTATAAGTTAAACGGGTGTTTTCTGGCATTTTAAAAGAGTCCGGAGCATTCTTACATCCGTAAATGGAACGACTATTTACCGACATCCAAATCCCCAAACTATCCAGCGCTCTATCTGCTCGATAATCGAAAATACCACGGGCGGTTGGTCCTACATTTAGCAACAAGTTTCCATTCTTACTTACCGAAGTAATTAATAAATTCAGCAAGTCATAATTCGATTTCCATGAATTTTCATCGCGATGGTAACCCCATGAGCCCGAAAAGGTTTGACACGTTTCGAAAGGCATGGCGTCTGTACCCATGGGCAGCTTATCGGGTTTAGATTGTTCCGGAGTAATAAAATCCTGCCCATCCACATATTCAGCTAAATCAAGTCGGTTATCAACCAAAATACCCGGTTGAAGCTTCCGAACCATTTTTAACAAATCAATGGAACCCCAATCGTCTTTTCCTTTCCCAAACTCACCTGGATAAGAAAAATCGAGCCAAAGAATATCAATTTTTCCGTAATTCTGCATCAATTCCTTTATTTGGTCGTGTAAGTACTTTTTGTATCTATTCCAATCCTTGCCCTCATTCAACTTTGCATAACCTTCGTTGGTTTGCTTAATTAAACGCTGTGGGTGCATCTTGTCAATCGTGAAATCCGGATGATGCCAATCGATTAGTGAATAATAAAATCCAACTTTTATACCCTCTGCACGAAAAGCTGCTAACCATTCCTGAACTAAATCTTTTCCATATTTGGTATTGGTCGATTTATAGTCAGTGTATTTTGAATCGAATAAACAAAAACCTTCATGGTGTTTGGTGGTTAAAACGGCGTATTTCATGCCTGCAGCTTTCGCTTTCCTGGCCCATTCACGTGGGTTGTACAAATCAGGATTGAAATTATCAAAATACGGTTGATATTGCTCGTTGGTTAGGCGTTCAGCATTTTTAACCCATTCATGACGGGCAGGCAAAGAATATAAACCCCAATGGATAAACATGCCAAAACGGTCGTTTGTCCACCAAGACATGCGGTCTATTTTTTGTTGGGTCGTTTCTGTAAAAAGGCGTTTTTCTTGCGCTTTCCCGACATACGTACAAGCTGCCATTGCGAGTACAAAACCTATTTTCTTAAACATTTAAATAAGGATATGAAGATTAAATTAAATTGTTTTTTGATTCAAAAAAGTCACAAACACTTACACTTCTTTGCGTAAAATTTTTTCCATTTTTCGCCCTTTTGCTAACTCATCGATTAATTTATCTAAATACCGCGCTTGTTTAGTTAAAGGCGTGGTAATGTCTTCAATGCGGTACCCGCAAATAACACCGGTAATTAAATGCGCATTGGGATTTAAGTTAGCTTCTTGAAAAAAGGTTTCAAAGGTTACTTTTCGGTCAATCAACTCTTGCAATTTCTTTTCATCAAAACCGGTTAGCCATTCAATTACTTGATGCAATTCAGCGATAGTTCTCCCCTTTTTCTCCACTTTCGTAACATAATGCGGATACACAGAAGAGAATGTAATTTTAGCGAATTTCGCGTCATGTTCAGGTGTGGTGGTCATGTCTTTTTTCTAAAGTATTGATTATTTTAATCTTTCCAATTGCCCTTTTCGCTTGACAATATTTTTATAATCCCATTGTATTTCGGCCGATTTTTGCAAACATCTGTCTATGAAATCTTTATCCAAGGCTGAAAAATCGGTATAAAAAATTGATGCGTCCTTAAATTTCTTACCCAAAACAACTAGTTCGGGCTCGTTAAAATCCATTCCACTCCAAAACATCAAGCGAATGCCGGCTTTTTGCTTACTATAGCCTACAATTGGGTTTCCATCTAAAAACCAAACGGGATGCGCATGCCAAATTTTAGATACAGCCTGGCTTAAACCGGCATCTATCCAATGGGCTAATTGATTACAAATCAGCTCATCTGCAGCAGACTGTTTTTGATTATAGGCACTTATTTCAGCATTCATCAGGATACATATTTGAATTCAATTTAAATTTAGCAATAAAGATTTAGAATTGTATATCCCACCTGCGGTTCCCACACATTCCTTAACACTTATTTTGTTTGAACGATAAAACTGTTACTATAAGCTGTAACCGCTGGTTGGTACATACAGCTTAATTTACTTGGACCATATCTAAAAACACCTTCATGCGCGGCAATAAGTTCGTAAGTAAGCTCCGAAATCCCCCTTGGGATGTCCTCAAAAAAGATATCCAATCCCGTATCCCGAACGGATTGATAATACCGTAGGTTTTGACCAAATTGATAACCGCTATTACTTTCAGCTGGTTCGAAAGCCGCAGCCCGTGGCTCGGAAAGATGCACAAATTTTAGGGGTTTTGAGCTTTCGATGGTTATCTTCATCCTTAATCGATCACCATTTTTGATTAGCGAATTCGGTTGCAGTAACGTCCAGTCCTTCCCTTCTACATAAACATACAGCTCCCTTTTCAATTTTACGGCTTTATTGAAGTTTTCTAAATTGGTTGTTTCTATAAAATAATACCAGGTTAAATTTCCTTGTACATCTTTCCCTTTGCCCTGCAACGTTATCGTAGCTGGTTTTTGTTCCGTTGGGATAAATTGTAACGGAACACCCTCTAAAAGTCCATCAGAAACACGTAGTTTATTATCAGCAATAGTTGCCATAACTTCATTATTTTTAGCCACAACCGTTCCTTCTACTTTTTGTAGCATATCAATGGCCGCAGCAGTAGCTTTGGTGGTTTGCCAATTTTCATTTTCCTTGGCTGTTAGCAACCATTTCACCAATCCCTTTTGGATGTCTCCATATTGACCACTTTCCTCAAAAGCTTCTGAAATGAAGGCCATATTTTCTTCAGCCGCACGGTCCATTTCCTCCTCATTCGAAATAGCCTTCCAGCGAATACCGTGTGTATCATCTTCAATGGCTAATTGACGTAAGTCTTTCAATAATGCATAGGCTTGCTGATGCAAGGGACTTTCAGAGGGAGTTAGACGCAAAGCGGAAGTACAAAACAACGCTTGGTAACCAATGCTCATTTCATTTAAACTACCGCCTGCTTTCTTTAAAACCGTTAGGATATCGGCATTCAATGCTGCTGAAATTGGATATTCCGCTGACCAATAAGACAAGGCGTAACATGAAAATAAATTATCCAAATTATTTTGAGTAGCGCTATTCAAATGCGCCACTTGGTAGGAATACAATCGATTGATGAATCCCTTTTGTTGTTCTTTCTGACTGGCTTCTACTTGATATCCCATCCGTTTAAGTTGACCAAAGCCCGCCAATACATACGAAGTAATATACGAATTGCTTTCGCCGCCATCAAACCAAGCTAAGCCTCCATTCTCTTGCTGCAATTTATACAAACGACTTAAATATTTCGTTATGTTTGCTTTTGTTTGGATGGTATCCAATAGCATATATAATTCATGTTGTTTCTTTGCTGTTGATTCATTTAGCTTCAACCAAGGCATGGTTTCCTTTGCCCATTCATCGGGCATAGCATTTGTTTCTGTTTCGGCTTGCAAATTGGATGTTTGTATATTTTTAAAAGCCTGCTGTGCCAAGGTGTCTGTTTTCATTAATTTCAAGCTCAATGCATTTGCCTTTAATTTGTTAAAAGTCTGTTCTGAACAATTGAATGAATAGTTGGCCAGCCAAGGCAATGCATATACTAAGGATGCTTGCGCTTTTTGTGGCATGGACAAAGCCGCACCATAGAGCTGCGCATCAGTCGGCAATGATGCCGATGAAATGGTTTGATTCTCAGATGAAGATAATTGAATAGGTTGATTTTGCTTGACCAGCACTTTTGCAGATAAAACGGGAATAATATGTTCTTCTGCGTCGGCAATGCTTCCTGTTCTGGCTGTAATAACTATTTTCAAAGGATTTAATTGTCCCTGAGGAACCCTTAAATTAAAGAAAACAGCGCCTGAACTTTTCTTCTGAATGCTAAATTCTTGTCGATTATTTTCAAGCAACAATGCGGTAATATCCGCTCCGGTAACGCCATCTTCAATTTTACAACTGGCATTCCCTTTTACCAACACGGTATCCAAATTAGAAATCCGACTTTGCAACTTTATTTGATCCCCCTGATACAATAATCTAGGCATATTTGGTTGCACCATCAAGTTTAACTGCGTTTGTATTTTACGCTCTAACAAGGCGAACTTTGCCGATTTGCTGTGTGCAAACATCATCCAATTCCATTCAGTTGCACTTTCAGGTATGGTAAAAGTAAAACGAAAATAGCCTCGTCTATCAGCTTGTATTTGCGGATAAAAGAAGGCTGTTTCATTAAAATTCTCCCGTATTTTAACAACGGGGTCTTGCATTCCTGGCAGTACGATGGGGCCATTGGTACTAATGAGTAATACACCACTTGCTGCCCGCGAACCATAAAGCGCAGACGCATCTGCTCCCTTTAAAACCATTACTTGACTTATTGCACTAGCATCAAGACTAGAAAGCCCACCCGTATAAATTTCTCCATTTAAAATAATAAGCGGTTGAGCGTAATCTTGTAAGCTATTGTTCCCACGGATAGAAATACTCGCAACAGCACCCGTGAGCGTACTCCGAAGGTTGATGCCATACCCTAACACAACATCTTGCAAACCGGAAGCATCATCTAAAGCAATTCCTTCACCCAAAGTACTTTCATACCTATCCTCATCAGATGAAAACGATCTCGCAACAAAGAATCTATTTCCTAAATTATTTGTACGCGTTAAATTGTTCAACCAATTGGCATACAAATATGGAACCGGTACAGCAGTATTGGGCAAATTCCACTTGTGTGGTTCCAATTTATCTAAACTTGCATCGTACATGCTTGTCATTAATTCTGCTGCAATATTCGTATTCTTTGTTTTTACCGACAACTCGAAAGTTGCTGAAGCACCTGGCGCTAATATCTTCCTGTACTTTTCAACAATAATCTCCAGTTCATCTTTTGGTGGAACAAGAATGTAGATCGTTTTCTGAGTCGTAAACAATTCATTATTCTGAATAAAAGTTCGATAAATCACGAGTCTTTCCACTCCATAGGCCGGAACGGTATAATTCCATTCATTATAACCAGCCTTTTCAAACTTCACCTGATAGTCGTTCACTACCTTGGTAACACCATTATTATCGACATATAAAATCTGATAAATTACATTTTTATCTGTTTTAGAAGATGTAATCCATTTTACCGTTTCTCCCTTTTGTAAAGCAGTAACAGGCAAATAATCAATATCTTCTTCAGGTAATTCTTTTGACTGCGAGTCAAACACATTGAATAAAGATGCAGTTCTTCCTATGGTTTTATCATGCTCTGTCACCGTAGCAACTAATTCGTATACACCGGTACTTAACACTGATTTTGGCAGGTTAAATAATCCACCATTAGCCGTGTTTACCAGCGTATCAAAAATCAGTTTTTTTGTTTCTTTTAAAGTCGCTAACACTGCTTTTTCCGGAAACCAGCGGTTCCAGTCTTGCTTGGAATAAAACCATTGATCTACTTCATGTCTACTTTCTTCCGTTCCGTTATAATAATTCACCCGATAAAGTTTCATCTGTACTTTCGTATCAATTTTGCCTTGTAAAACGGTTGATGTATGAATCTTCAATGCGGGAATTTTTTGTTTATCGTACACTTTAGCAAGGTCATAATTGATTTGAATTGGTCTACTTGAAACATTTACTTGATCACTTAAACGAACACTTTCACCGCTATCATCCATCGCCACAGCCTCTATTGAATAGTAAAAACCCCATGAGAGCGAATCGGACAAGACATAGGTTTTTAAAACATCATCTTTTATGGTTAAAGTTGCTTCGCCACTATCATTGGTATATACCGTTTGAGTAGGTATATTGACAGATAAGTAGTTTCTTGGAAAACCTTTTTCATCTGGAAGCGATCCGCTCCGTTTGATTTCTACAATGAGCTTTCGATTTGCTAAATTTACTCCACTGAATGAACGAAACCTAAATTTTAGGTCAAAGTCTTGCCCAGGAAAAAGTGTCTTTTTGGGCTTCTCTAAACTTAAATCAATGCTTGGCCGTTTGTATTCTTCTAGGCGAAATGTTCCATTGTTTGCATAACTAGTCTCAACCTCGCCCTCTATCCTCCATTCGCCTGTTGCGGCCGTTTTAGGAAGGAGAAACGTTCCGGAAAAACTTCCAAATTCATTAATTTTAATATCAATCGAATCGACCATTTTATTGAATGGATTCAGCAAAGAAAGTACGTCATTCCCAGCCTTTAACCATTTTTTCAAACGATTATTAAAAATGATATTTCCCACGTTATGCTTTGTAAACAACATCGTTTCGCCCGTCTGTCCATTTTTAGTTAAGAAGATGACTTTGAACTGCACTTTTTGTCCAGGACGATAAATACTCCGATCTGTAAAAATTTCCATCTTCAGCTGATCTTCATAATATTCCATTTTATCGCCATCGTATTCTTCTTTATCGTAATAATCGTCGCTTAAGCTATAATCTTGGCTAGTATGAATTCGATATCCCAAGCTATCTTGATTCAGACAAATGAGGAGGCTATCAATGGCCCCTTTGTTTTTTAGTATTTGACCATTTTTGTTTACTGAAAATGATTTGTATTGAACTTTATTCAAGAGAAAAGAGCCTGCGCTATCTAATTTTGGTTCCTTTACAAATAATACCTCTCGGTTATTTTGGAAGGCCTTAATCTTTGCGCCTGAAATTGGGAATCCGCTTTTACGATCAAGGATAAAAATTCGCTCATCAGCATTAATTGCTGCTAGTTGCGTAATCTGCAAAGGCGCAGAAAAAACATCGGCATTCTCTGCTGAAAGTGGTTTGTAGCTAAATTGTAAAAGATAATGACCAATTGGCAAAGCCGATAACTTTAAATAGGTAGCATGTTTATTGCCATCAGCCGGTAAGGGCAAATTAAAGGCACCTTCTTTAACAATTGGCACATACCACAACTTTTCCTTAGTTATCGAGTGCTCATTCATATGCGTTTGAATAATGCGATAATATAACGTATCCGCATTGCGGTAAAATACCTTAAAGGGAATTTCGCGTTCAGGTATAAACTTTTCTTCCAATTCAAGCCGGACCACCTTATTTTCAATATCATTCTTTATTATGGCGAGGATTTTATCAAAAACCGGATATTTCTGAAAAAGCGCCTTTTCTTGTTCGTAAAGTTGCAAGACTTTAACGGGGTAATATTGGTATTTTGGCTCAACAGATGTTAATACTTTATAACTAGCATAATCGTTCACATTGAAATATTGATTTCCCAATTGACTCCATTTTAAGCAAAGCTGATAAATTGCGTGAGCCTTTAATTCAGGATAATTCGTTTGGCGGCATCGTTCTAAATAAGTGGCATACTTGTTTTCTAGCGTGGTATCCTGATTCAAATGTACATAGAGGTATTTTCGACATAACGATTCAATGAATAAAGATTTCCCGGTATTCGATTTATTGGCTAAAAACCATTTACGATAAGTCAACAGCACTTGATTAATTTCCTTACCATTGTGTGCTAAACTATCCAAGTTGTCTTGAAATACTTTAGAAGGCGCAACAATCCACGCATTTATCTCCTGCGGAAATCGATGAGTAAGCCGCTGTCCATTGGTAAAAACATCAGAAATGGCCATCAAGTTCAGTCTTTCTGATAAAACAATATCTTTAAACGTAGGAGAAAACAAAAACACATCCGAATTAGATGACAACCAAACTAAATCATTCCCATTAAAATTAATGTCTTTCGCGGCGAAAGCCGAATCCAAATCTGCAAGCGCTAAGGTTCGCCGGTCAGTTTTATTTAAGGTTGCATAATCAACCATTTTAACTGCTGTACTATTTGTAGCCGCATTAAATTTACGATACTGCATATCGAACTTAACCAAACGTTGCGCTCGCAACAAATAGGCAATGGCTTTAAAACCTGAAGAACTTGTTCTACTTTGTATCAAGGTGTCTAAAAAAGCACTGTTACGAAAGTATAGACTATCTTCTGTCCGTAAATCAGCAATTTTAATTAAATTAGCATAGCATCGTGCTTGAAATGCGTCATCCTTTTCTTTCCTTGCTGCATCCTTTAATTGAATCAAACGATTCTGGTTTTCCAAAAGCAATTTCTTATCCTTTATACTAACTTCAATAGATGTTATTTCATCATATTTAGGAAAACTTAAGTTTTGAGCAAATGCATTTTCTTGTAGTGCAATAAACGTAATTAAAAGGAAAGCAGCGTAAAGCCAAGGAAGAGAACGTCTCATAATGTCGATTTAGAAAATCAAATTTAATAGGTTTATGAAATAGATGATGAAATTATTCATATTCCATAAGCAATATAGTGCTATACGAATCATTTTTTACGAACATACTCCACAAAGGCTTGCATTTCCGGCTCACAACCTTAATTTAAAAGGAATGTTTCTAAACTAGCATTCCATGGGGTAACATCCAATCATTCGCTTTAAATTTGCAAAAAACAACACATAAAAATGGCAACTACAAAACTTACAATTAACAGTAACGGTTCATTAAAAATAGAGGGTGATTTTGAAATCGTGGATAAAAACGGAGAGGTTTATGGTTTAGAAGGAAGAACTGCATTGGGTTTATGCCGTTGTGGTCTTTCACAAAACAAACCGTTTTGCGATGGTGCACATAGAGGAAATTTCGAGCATGAGGCACAAGCTTTCAACCTTCCTCCTAAAAAAGTTTAATCACAAAGAAAATTTTAAAAGCTGCAGCAATTCTGTGGCTTTTTTCATTTGAAAAGCAGTTGAGATTCCAATTTCTGTTGAAATGTCAAAAATTTTATAATCCGCTTATTCTTATTATTCCTGTTCTCATTTTATCTATCTTTGTTATATGAATACAGCCGATTTATTACAACGGGCACTACATTTTGATTTTTTAAGCCTTGAAGAAGGCGTACACTTATATCACCACGCCGACACAGCATCTTTAATGTTCGTGGCGAATGAGCTTCGGAAAATTCAAGTTCCAAGCGGCAAAGTTACCTGGCAAATTGACCGTAACGTAAACACCACCAATGTGTGTATTGCCAATTGTAAATTCTGCAATTTTTTCCGCAGACCAGGGCATGATGAAAGCTATATCACCGATATTGAAACCTATAAAGTAAAAATTGAAGAAACTTTCCGCTTAGGCGGTGATCAATTATTGTTACAGGGTGGGCATCACCCCGATTTAGGTTTGGCTTTCTATGCTGACCTTTTCAAAAAACTGAAAGAATTATATCCTGATTTAAAACTACACGCTTTAGGCCCCCCGGAGATTGCGCACGTAGCGAAATTAGAAGGCATTAGCCATACCGAAGTTTTAAGAACATTAAAAGAAGCTGGCTTGGATTCACTACCCGGCGCTGGTGCTGAAATCCTGAACGACCGCGTACGTCGTTTAATTTCTAAAGGAAAATGTGGTGGACAAGAATGGTTAGACGTGATGCGTGCCGCACATCAGCTCGACATTACCACCTCTGCAACCATGATGTTTGGACACATTGAAACCATTGAAGAACGTTTTGAACACTTGGTTTGGATCAGACAAGTTCAAAGTGAAAAACCAGCGGATGCAAATGGATTTTTAGCCTTCATCCCTTGGCCATTTCAAGATGATGGCACTTTATTGAAAAGATTAAGAGGCATTAGCAATAATGTGACGGCAGATGAATACATCCGAATGATTGCCCTCAGCAGAATTATGTTACCAAATGTAAAAAACATTCAGGCTAGTTGGTTAACCGTAGGAAAAACTACTGCTCAACTATGCTTGCATGCCGGAGCAAACGATTTTGGTTCGATTATGATTGAAGAAAATGTGGTATCAGCTGCAGGAGCACCCCATCGTTTTACAGCAAGCGGCATTCAGAAATCCATTCGAGATGCTGGTTTTGAACCTCAGTTGCGTGGCCAAAAATACAATTACCGCGATTTACCAGAACATTTAGAAGAGCAAGTAATTACCTATTAAACAATAAAGCTTCATGAAAAATCATGAAGCTTTATTTATTTTACGGAGTTCGGTGAATGCTCTGTTTAAGCTCTTGAACCTCCAGTCGGGCTTGCCTATTCTCTAAATAGAAGTAAATGGCAAAACCTAAGAAAATTTTACCCAAAATAAAAACAGCAATAAAAGCCCAGCGCCACAATTTATGTACACGCATATGGTTCGAGCTCGAATCCACATCTATGTAGTTGGGTGTGTCCTGTTGTTTATTAGACCGATTTTCTACCGCTTCCTCAATCAGTAAAGCTTGAGGGGGTCTGCGTGTTAATTCATGAATACTATCTTCTATTAAATCCCATGTTCCCGGAGGCGGATTGATGGCATTTAGCTGTGCCAAACGTTCTAAATCTTCCTCCAATTCAGTTAAAGCAAACTGAATTTCAGGATGCTCTTTTTTGAGAGACAACAATGTGTTAATCTCTTGTTCAGATGCCTCCCCTAAGATATAGGTCTCGAGGATACCGCTTCCAATATACTCCTTAATCTTATCCTGCATTTCTCATCGTAATAAAGGTCTCACGCATCATTTTTTTTACTTCGTCGGGATGGGTGCTTTGAGCGTCTGATAATTCTGTTATGGCCATTTCTCCATTGTACACCGAATGAAAAACTGCTCTATGTCCAGAACTTAAGTCCTGCAATCCCTGAACAGGAATAGCAGTTCCAGCTGCCTCATTTCCAATTCCCTTAACTAAAACCATCGATAAATAACTTTTGGCAAGCTTATACAAGGCACACCATACTTGTGCCGATGTTAATTTTGCATCAAAGAAATCAGTCGAAATTTCAGAGAAAAATTGAATTAAATATTCTTGAGCTAAGTTGCGCTCTTTTACCACGCCGAACATGTAACCCATCACCATGCCGCCGTATTGGTCATATAGATGCTTCAAAACATCTATCCGTTCCTTTTGGATTTTATTTGCGTCTTCAAGCATGAAATTTTAACAATAGGTTTTATTCTTATTTGGTTTAAAACAATTTTTAAAATTGTAAATTTATTTTGAATTAATCAGTAAAACTGAAAAATAAATCCAATCGATTAATTTGCCAATGCCGACCAATCAAACAATTTATTCTCTGCTGGCGTTTTTGCTTGATGCATCAAGGCAATAAGTTCTTTAAATTTCTTACCTTCTTTTGAAGCTAAATTTGTTCGCTCAGCACGATCGTTGGTCAAATTATACAATTCATATACTTCGGGTTTATCCGCAGATTTAAATCGAATTAATTTCCAATCTCCTTGTGTAATAGCTTCTTTAAAATTCCCTTCATTAAATTGCCAGTACAAGTAAGGATGTTCCTTAGGTGCTTTTCCTCCTTTTAAACTTGCTGCAAAAGATAAACCATCAATCGTTTCAGGGCCCTTTATATTGGCCAAAGCGCAGAAAGTAGGCATTAAATCCCAAAAGGCCCAGGCCGTACCGTTCACTTGCCCTGCTGGAATGTTTCCGGGTGCACGTACCACCATCGGCACGCGAATTCCTCCTTCATATAAATCGCGTTTTATACCTCTAAAAGCTCCTGAACTGTTAAAATATTCGGGATCAGCACCGCCTTCTTGATGCGGACCATTATCACTCGTAAAGAAGATATAGGTATCCTTATCTAAACCCAATTGTTTCACCAAGGCCAATATCGCACCCACATTATCGTCTAACTTCGATACCATTCCGGCGAACGCGGCATGTGGCTGCTCTTGGTAATCGTAGTTTCCGCGCTTCTGAAAAGCTTTTTCAGGTGGAAATTTACTAGATCCATCTTCGTTTTGAAAACGTTTCATATATACCTCCGGAACCTTCAATTCCGCATGCGGTAATGTTAAAGGCAAATACAGAAAGAAAGGATTATCCTTGTTTTGACTGATAAATTGCTTGGCCTTATCCATAATTAAATCATCAGTAAAAGCCGTGGAATCAATCGTCACCTTAACGGTTTTGTTCTGAACAATTTCGTATAAATAAGGTGTATGATACTTATGTGCATGACTTTGATCCAAATAGCCATAAAAACGATCAAAACCTTTCAAATTTGGCGCCCCCTGACTATCCTGATCACCTAAACCCCATTTACCAAACATGCCTGTCTTATACCCGTTTTGTTGCATCACTTGTGCCACGCTAAAATCTTGTGCACGTAGTGCCGCTAAACCATCTTTTGCTTTTGCATTGCCTCGAATAAAAGAGTGCCCGGTTGATAATCCTGTAATTAAAGAACACCTTGAAGGAGCACAAACCGTTGAACCCGCATAAAAACGAGTAAATTTTATTCCTTCATTACCTAATTGATCAATATTGGGTGTCGGAATTTTAGACCTAGGATTAAAACTTTGAACATTGCCATAGCCCAAATCATCTGCCAAAATGAAGATAATATTCGGCTTCTTTTTCGTTTGTGCCTGTACAGCAGAAGTTCCGCAAAAAAAAGCAATTGCTAAATACTTGGTTAGTGTTTTCATACACTTCGAATGTACATATTTATTTGTTAGACTAACCTAAAAATGCCAGTCAAAAAAACTTTTTTTAAACGCTAATTAGTACTGCTTTTACTCAACAAATATAGTTTTTCAACACCTTACAACTGCCTCAAACAGCAGGTTTTATGCGTTAAATGCTAACTAACGCAAAATCTACTCAAAGGGCATGCTGTGTTATCCACAGATGTTTATAAATTATACACAAAACAAAACCATTAAAATAGTAACTTGTTATAGTAATTAAAGCGATAAAAAAGTCCTGTGAGCGGGTGATCCGTGTTGGGCAGGCACAGCATAAAAAACCCCTTCTGTTGTTACAAAAGGGGTTTCATTTTATATGGCAATTTGTTTTTCTTTACAAGTGCTGCGCCATTACAAAACCGCTGGCCCAGGCCCATTGAAAATTATATCCACCAAGCCAACCAGTAACGTCTACACATTCGCCCCCAAAGAATAAACCTGGTATTTTTTTACATTCCAAGGTTTTTGACGACAGTTCATCGGTATCAATCCCTCCCCGCATTACTTCCGCTTTATCGTAACCCTTATCGCCAGCTGGTTTCACTTTAAAATGATGAATCGTTTTTTCTATCAATTCTATTTCATTTTTGGTTAAACTCGCCACTTGTTTAGTTAAGGGCAAAAACTTTTGTAAAGCATCGGTAAACTTGCGCGTGTAATATCGGTTTAACAGGGTTGACAAAAGTGTTTTTCCGTTTTGTTTGCGTTCCTCTTCTAGCAACAAAGAGATGTTTTCATGCGGCAGTAAATCAATGTTGATGCTTTCGCCAGGACGCCAAAAAGAGGAAATTTGCAAAATAGCCGGACCACTTAATCCCCAATGGGTAAAAAGGATATTCTCTTCAAAAGATATTTTATCGTTACTAACGGCACAAAAAACTGAATTTCCAGAAAGTTGTGCAAACCACTCCTCGTCTTTACCTGTAATGGTTAAGGGTACTAAAGCGGGTGCAGTTTCAATGATATTCAGTCCTAATTTTCGTGCAAAACGCAGTGCAAAATCGGTGGCGCCCATTTTAGGAATCGGTAATCCACCTGTTGTAACCACCACTTTATCAGCCTTTAAAACAACCGTTTTGCCATTCTTCTCATACCGAACCTGAAAACCATCAGCATTTTGCTCGATATCTATTACATCCGCATTACACCGAATTTCTTGACCTAAATCCTGACAAAGCGAAGTAAAAACCGCTACCACATCCTTTGCGTTTTTCTCATCCGGAAATAGTTGTCCCAATGTTTTTTCTTTCCCATGAATACCGTAGGTCTCAAAAAAACTGATGGTATCCTCCACCGTCCACTGTTTAAAGGCAGATTTTACAAAATGTGGGTTTTTCGAGATAAACTGCTCATCGGTAGCGTATTGATTGGTAAAATTACAGCGTCCACCACCCGAAATTAGTATTTTAGCGCCTGGTTTTTCATTTTTTTCCAGCACAATCACTTTTTTCCCTAAATAGCCCGCCTGTACCGCACACATCAATCCGCAAGCCCCTGCACCAATAATTATCGCATCTGCATCCATCAAATAAATTTATTATGGTTACTTTTGTGCAAAAGTAGCATATTTTTACTCCTCATGACAAAACAGATAAGCGAATTAAAATTAGGGATTTTAGGTGGTGGTCAATTAGGGCGGATGCTCATTCAACAAGCCATCAATTACAACGTAACTTCTTTAGTGCTCGATCCGGATGCAGATGCTCCATGTAAACACATTGCAAATTATTTCGAAAATGGTTCTATAACTGATTTCGACACCGTGTATAATTTTGGCAAAAAAGCCGATATTATCACCATTGAAATTGAAAAAGTAAACATTGCAGCGCTTGAACAATTAGAAAAAGAAGGGAAAAAGGTTTTCCCGCAGTCGCGTGTAATACGTCTCATTCAAGATAAAGGCATACAAAAACAATTTTTCAAAGAAAACAACATTCCAACCTCTCCTTTTCAAATTGTAAATACAAAGGAAGATATGCTCAACAGCCATTTTAACTATCCGTATATTTTAAAATTACGTAAAGATGGTTACGATGGAAAAGGTGTGATGCGTATTAATAGTGCTGCCGATATAAAAAATGCTTTTGATGCGCCATGTATCATTGAAGAAATGGTCGATTTTGAAAAAGAGATTGCCGTTATTGTAGCACGTAATTCGAATGGAGATGTAAAAACTTTTCCAATGGTAGAAATGGAATTTAACCCTGAAGCCAATTTAGTGGAGTTTCTAATTTCTCCATCTACCTATCCTTTTGAACTACAACAAAGAGCCGAAAACATCGCTAAAACCGTTGCCTCTTCGATGAACATTACCGGTATTTTAGCCGTTGAAATGTTTGTAACCAAAGCAGGTGAGATTTTAGTTAACGAAGTAGCTCCTCGCCCACATAACAGTGGACACCAAACCATAGAAGGTAACTATGTATCTCAATTTGAGCAACATATACGCTCTATCTACAATTTACCTTTAGGTGATACCACGACCATCACAAACGCCATTATGATTAATTTATTAGGCGAAAAAGGTCATGAAGGAATTGCGAAATACGAAAACCTGGAAAAAGTATTGGGAATTAGCGGCGTGTTTGTGCATTTATACGGTAAAAAATACACCAAGCCTTTCCGCAAAATGGGCCACGTAACCATTATGGATACCGACCGTGAAAAAGCCATTGAGAAAGCTCGCTATGTACAAAAAGAATTAAAAGTCATTTCTTAAAAGAGTAAAACACATAAAATGAACGATATACAAAGCAACACCAGCGCGAAAGTAGGCATCATCATGGGAAGCAAATCGGACTTACCGGTTATGCAAGATGCAGCTGATGTATTAAAGGAATTTGGCATTGATTTCGAAATTACGGTAGTTTCTGCGCACCGCACACCTGAACGCATGTTTACATACGCTAAAGAGGCGCAAAAGCGTGGCATTAAGGTAATTATCGCAGGGGCAGGTGGTGCCGCACATTTACCGGGCATGGTGGCCTCTATCACAACCTTACCCGTAATTGGTGTTCCGGTAAAATCGTCAAATTCTATCGACGGTTGGGACAGTATTTTATCCATCCTACAAATGCCAAATGGTATTCCAGTGGCAACAGTTGCATTAAATGCGGCTAAAAACGCAGGTTTGTTGGCAACACAAATTTTATCGACAGCTGATGAAAGCTTGACGGTAAAAATGCAAAATTACAAAGACGATTTGCGCAAAAAAGTCGAAGAAAGCGCTGCAACTATGTAATCCTTAATTCAAATAAGGATCTTTTGGAAAATTACTGATGTGCGCATATTTGGTACCGAGGTTAATAATTACGTCGCGCCACAACTGTTCATCATCATTTGTAAATAAAATGTCTGGGTGAGAAACATCACTAATCATCCAGGCATTTTCATCAATTTCTTTTTTAAGCTGACCTTTTTCCCAACCCGAATAGCCCATAAAGAATTTCACTTCTTCTTCTTCTATCGCATTGGTATTTACCAGCATTTTTAAGGTTTCAAAATCTCCACCCCAATAAATTCCATTACCTACAGGCTCTCCACTCAACATTAAATCGTACCTACGATGAATAAAATGTAAGGTATCAGTTGCTACCGGACCACCAAAATAAAGCAAGTTATTGGCTTCCCATAAGTCGCGCATCACATCTTTTAACAATAAATTTCCTGCTTGATTTAAAATATAACCAAACGAACCATCTGCATCATGTTGGGTTAACAAAATAACAGAACGCTTAAAATTCGGATCGGTCATAAACGGCTCAGAGATCAATAATCTTCCCGTTTTCGGTTTAATTGGATTCAGCATAGCGATAATAATTTGTAAGAAAATTAAAGATGCGTAAGTTTGTTTATGCAAGTTACAAATGATTTTTTACAAAACCTTCGTCAAGATTACAAAAGCTCTTCTTTAACGGAGGCCGATACCGATGAAGATGCCATTGTCCAGTTCAAAACCTGGTTTGAACAAGCCGTTGAAGCAAAAATTTACGAACCCAATGTGATGACATTAGCAACGGTTGATAGCGCAGGAAAGCCGGATGCGCGCATCGTACTTTTGAAAGGAATTGAAGAAAAAGGTTTTAGTTTTTTCACCAATTATCTCAGCAGCAAAGGAAAAGAGCTCAAAAAAAATCCACACGCCTGTTTGGTTTTTTTCTGGCCAGATTTGGAACGTCAAGTTCGAATTGAAGGAGTGGTAGAAAAACTCGATAAAGAAACCTCTGAAAATTACTTTCACAGCAGACCAATCGGTAGCCAAATCGCAGCCGTTGCCTCGCCACAAAGTCAGATTATTCCCGATAGAGATTTTTTAGAAAATCGCGTAGCTCAGCTGACCGAAGAAAACAAAGGTAAAACCATCGCAAAGCCTTCACATTGGGGCGGATACATTGTAAAACCTGTGCGAATTGAATTTTGGCAAGGAAGGGCAAGTCGATTACACGATCGAATTAATTACGAAAAGCAAAAAGGCGAATGGATTAAAACCCGTCTAGCTCCATAAAACCATCGTTAAAAAGCAAAATACGTATATTGTAAAATGATAAAGAATATTTCAGTTATTGGTTCGGGTACCATGGGAAATGGTATTGCACATACTTTTGCTCAATTTGGCTTTCAAGTAAATTTAATTGATATCCAACAAACGGCGCTCGACAAAGCCTTACAAACCATCGAAAAAAACCTTGACCGTCAGGTGAATAAAGGGGTTTTATCGGAAACTGAAAAGGCTAACACCTTAAAGAATATTACAACCTTTACTGCCCTTAGCGAGGGCGTAAAAAATGCTGATTTAGTTGTTGAAGCGGCTACAGAAAATGCGGTAGTCAAACTGGGTATTTTTAAAGAATTGGATCAATTTGCACCCAAAACAGCCATTCTTGCATCCAATACCTCTTCTATTTCCATAACCCAAATTGCCGCCGCCACACAGCGGCCAGAAAAGGTCATCGGCATGCATTTTATGAATCCGGTTCCCGTGATGAAATTGGTAGAAGTAATAAAAGGATACACAACCAGCGATGAAACCACACAAAGCATCATGCAGCTTTCGGCTACCTTAGAAAAAGTACCAGTAGAAGTCAACGATTATCCGGGATTTGTAGCCAATAGAATCTTAATGCCGATGATAAACGAAGCCATCTATACCTTATTTGAAGGTGTTGCAGGTGTTGCAGAAATCGATACCGTTATGAAACTCGGTATGGCGCATCCCATGGGTCCACTACAATTGGCCGATTTTATTGGTTTAGATGTTTGCTTAGCCATTTTAAGAGTCTTGCATGATGGATTTGGCAACCCAAAATACGCTCCTTGTCCCCTTTTGATAAATATGGTTCAAGCTGAAAAAAAAGGTGTAAAAACCGGAGAAGGATTTTACCAATACACAGCCGGCTCAAAGGAATTAGTGGTATCCGACAAGTTTAAATAAGGCCAATACCGAACTATCTACCTAAAAAACAACAAATAACCTTCGCGCTTTAAAAACAACGTACATTTCCAGAAAAGCGTAAAAACGACACAAAAAAACACTAATATTTTTAGCATTTTATAGTATATTTGCTGTATGAACGAACACCTAGATCCTGAAGCAAGCAGTTTAACCCCTACCGATCGCGATATTGAACGGGCATTACGACCGCAGGCATTCGAAGATTTTACCGGCCAAGAAAAAGTAATGGAAAACCTGAAAATTTTTGTTCAGGCGGCCAAACTTCGAGGCGAAGCTTTGGATCATGTTTTATTGCATGGCCCTCCGGGACTAGGAAAAACAACGCTATCGCACATTGTAGCCAATGAAATGGGCGCAGGAATCAAAGTAACCTCAGGTCCGGTTTTAGACAAACCCGGTGATTTAGCTGGCTTACTAACCGGGCTGGATACAGGCGACATCCTCTTCATCGATGAAATTCACCGTTTATCACCTTTGGTGGAGGAATACTTGTATTCTGCTATGGAGGATTTTAAAATCGATATCATGCTCGAAAGTGGCCCAAATGCCCGCTCCGTTCAGATTTCTTTAAATCCATTTACCCTCGTGGGGGCTACAACACGCTCGGGATTATTAACGGCCCCTTTACGCGCACGTTTTGGAATTAATGCCCGTTTAGCGTATTACGACGCCAAATTACTTACCACGATTGTATTGCGTTCATCGGCCATTCTGCGTACACCGATTACGGATGAGGGCGCTTATGAAATTGCACGAAGAAGTCGTGGAACTCCACGTATTGCAAATGCTTTATTGCGTAGAACACGCGATTTTGCCCAAATTAAAGGAAATGGAAATATAGATACAGAAATTGCGCGATATGCCCTTACAGCCCTCAACGTAGATGAAAACGGTTTAGACGAGATGGATAATAAAATCTTGTTAACAATCATCGATAAATTTAAAGGAGGTCCTGTAGGTTTAAAAACCATTGCTACGGCAGTTGGGGAAGATGAGGGAACCATCGAAGAGGTTTATGAGCCTTTCTTGATTCAGGAAGGATACATCATGCGCACATCGAGAGGTCGTGAGGTAACCGAAGCTGCTTATAAACACCTAAAAAGAAATTATCCCGGACAAACCGGAAAATTATTTTAAAAGAAATTTTTAAGGCAATTTAGTTCATTATGCTTAACTTAATAGCATGAACATCGAACTTAGAAAATTAACCCTAGAAGATTACTCGGATTTAAAAGAAGCCATGCGCCAAGCCTACGACAGCCTAGGCGGTCAAACTTGGCCTAAATCGAGTATTAATAAGCTTTTAACTATTTTTCCCGAGGGACAACTTTGCATTGCCGTTGATGACAAAGTAGTGGCGTGTTCCCTAGCCATCATTGTTGATTATGACGAATATGGTGATCGACACACCTATAAATTGATTACCGGAGATTATTCTTTCAGTACCCATAATCCAAATGGCGACACGCTCTATGGAATTGAAATTTTTGTACATCCAGAGTATCGCGGTTTACGCTTAGGGCGTAGATTATACGAAGCGCGTAAAGAACTTTGCGAAAGCCTCAATCTTAAAAGCATCATTGCAGGAGGCAGAATTCCAGGGTATTTTGAATATGCCACAAAACTAACACCGAGACAATACATTGAAAAGGTTAAAAGCAAAGAAATTTACGATTCTACTTTAACGTTCCAGCTTTCCAACGATTTTCACGTACGTAAAGTACTTAAAAACTACCTTCCAGGCGATCATGAATCAAAAGATTATGCGACGCTTTTAGAATGGAATAACATCTACTACCAAGGAATGGATGCCTCTGCCCGCTCGGCCATGACCATTCGCCTAGGCTTAGTACAATGGCAAATGCGTTTATTTCCAAACATGGATGCCTTTTATGAGCAAGTAGAATTTTTTGTGGATGCAATAAGTGGATATAAATCCGACTTCATCATGTTTCCCGAGTTGTTCAATACACCCTTGCTACAACCTTACAATCATCTCCCCGAAGTGGAAGCCATGCGTAAATTGGCCGAAAAAACAGAAGAAATTGTCCAAAAAATGCATGAATATGCACTTACTTACAATATCAACATCATTACGGGAAGTATGCCAATGTTGGAAGATGGGAAGCTTTATAATGCAACCTACTTGTGTCATCGCACCGGAAAAATAGATGAATACCGAAAAATTCACATCACACCGAACGAACAGAAATACTACGGTATGATTGGTGGAGACAAAGTGAAAGTTTTTGATACGGATTGTGGTAAAGTGGGCATTTTAATTTGTTACGATGTCGAATTCCCTGAATTGTGTCGTATTTATGCCGAACAAGGCATGCAAATCCTCTTCGTTCCTTTCTTAACCGATACACAAAATGGCTATACCCGCGTACGTCATTGTGCCCAAGCCCGTGCCATTGAGAACGAGTGTTATGTGGCCATAGCCGGATGTGTTGGAAACTTACCGAAAGTAAATAATATGGATATACAGTTTGCCCAAGCGGCAGTGTTTACGCCTTCCGATTTTGCTTTCCCAACCAATGCCGTGAAAGCAGAAGCCACACCCAATACCGAAATGGTGTTAGTAGTAGATGTGGATTTACATCTTTTGGATGAATTGCATCATTACGGAACCGTGAAGATTTTAAAAGATAGAAGAACGGATTTATACGAAGTTAAACTCCTTAAATAACAGGAGTTTAACTTAATTCTATTTAAATGATTATTTAGGCCAAAAAAACCAAACAATCATCAAAAGGATAATTGCCAGGGGGATAACCCATCTTAAAGCAAGCCCTCCACCGTTTTCGTCTTTTTCGGTAACGGCTGGGCGTGCTGGCCCTGGATTATCACTGTGTTTTTCGTAATCGGTTTCGATTGATTTTGGAGCTGCTCCGCCATCTTTATGTTTTAAATCTTCCATTTCTTTAGTATTTTATGGTTAGCAATAGATGTATTCTTAAAACAAGGCAATCATAAAAAGGTTTCGATTATCGACTTTTTTGAATTAACCAGCACATACAAAACATCCTTCTAAACTATAATAGAGCACAAGCATACAAATAAAGCGTATCTTTGCGCGTCGATGTTCAAACAAGCCGAAAAATACAGCCAACTGATAAAAACAGAAGCCCTTCGTTTAGGTTTTTTGTCTTGTGGCATATCCAAAGCAACGTTTTTAGAAGAAGAAGCGCCCCGCCTGGAAAAATGGTTAAAAAACAATTACCATGGCGAAATGAAGTACATGGAAAATTATTTCGATAAGCGCTTAGACCCCCGATTATTAGTCGACGATGCCAAATCTGTTATCTCCTTATCGTTTAATTATTACACCGAACAAAAGCAACATGACCCAAATGCGCCAAAAATTTCAAAATACGCATATGGAGAGGATTATCACACGGTAATTAAAGAGAAACTTAAAGCACTCTTACATTTCATAGAAGAAAATATTGGAGAAGTTGGCGGAAGAGCTTTTGTTGATTCTGCCCCTGTATTAGATAAAGCTTGGGCAAAAAGATCGGGCCTTGGTTGGATTGGTAAGAACGCCAATTTAATTAGTAAAACAGATGGTTCTTTTTTCTTTTTAGCAGAGCTGATTGTCGATTTGGACTTGGGGTACGACCAAGCATTTCAAACAGATCACTGTGGAACCTGCACGCGCTGTATTGATGCCTGCCCTACCCAAGCCATTGTTGCACCGCAAATTGTAAATGGCAGTAAGTGTATTTCCTACTTAACCATCGAGCTTAAAGATCAAATCCCAAATGAATTTAAGGGCAAGTTGGATAACTGGATGTTCGGATGTGATGTTTGTCAAGATGTTTGTCCTTGGAATCGTTTTTCTAAAGTACACGATGAGGCAGCCTTTTTACCTCAAACAGGACTACTCGATTTAGACGAAAAGCAACTCATAGAGATAACAGAAGAAGTCTTTAAAAGGGTTTTTAAAGGCTCTGCTGTGAAGCGTACCAAATACACTGGATTAAAAAGGAATATCGATTTCTTGCAATCCTAATGTTATTTTTTTTGATACCCAGCTAGAAAAGAAAACACGGTAAAAATACTTAGTGCCCTATGTGAAAATCCTCCGCGTACTCTGTGGTAAAAGAGAAAGCAGGTGGCTTGGCTATAAAGCCAATCAACGAACGCTACTTAAGATTAAACAAGGCTATCAACTAAAAACCTTTAAAAAAATGGCTTCGTACATCCGGTCACAGCGCATACATATTTTACACAATTTCAGTATATTTGACCGTTGAAAGGAAAATAGTTTCCATTTTTTATTCCCTCTAACCAGAAACACTTTGCAGGATTATTTTTTAGTTATTGATACCGAAACATCTGGTTTACCTAAAAACTGGTCAAGTCCTTACGCAAAGGAAAACAACTGGCCACATGTAGTACAAATTGCTTGGGCTATTTACAATAGGGATTTCGAGCTCGTAAAAACGGAAAATCATTACCTTCAAAACACAGGATTTTCCATCGATAAGACGGCTTTTTCTATTCATGGCATATCGGAAGCATATCTTCAAGAACACGGAGAAGAATCGCGAGAGGTATTCAATATCCTTTGTGCTGATGTAGAAAAATACAGACCTTTGTTAGTAGGACATTTGATTACTTTCGATTACCACATGATTAATGTTGAGCTTTACCGACTTGGTATTGCAAACATTTTTAAAGATTTGCAGCTATTTTGCACCATGAAAGCCAGTGCCAGTTACGTTAAAAATCCCATACACAAAGAACTTAAACTCAAGCAATTTTATAAGACTTTATTTAATGAGCGTTTGGAAAGTGAACACAATGCTTTATCTGATGCATTAAACACCGCTAAAATATTTTTTCATTTAGTACGTACAAATAAGCTCACAGAAAACGATATTTACAATCAAAAGCTCGATTTAATGCAAGAGAATAAATCGGTGGGCTTGGTAAAAAGCATCCTTTCTTTATTTTTTTAACGATCGTCGAATGACTGATAAATTAACCTTTTTAGCCTCAATTGTCCCTTTTAATGTTTTACCACAAAACATTTTAGAAGAAATTGCTGCGCAATTGGTTGATGTTCAATATGAAGAAGACACGCTCCTTCACGAGGAAGAAAGCTCAAAACTGAAAGGCATTGAAATTGTTGTTGAGGGTTATTTAGAGACCTACTTCATCGATTCAGCCAAGCGAAAACAAAAATTAGAACGCTTTGAATCTGGAAGCATTTACGGTGGTATCTCTATCCTCTTCAATAAAAAGAAATCGCTCAAAAATGTATTAGCTAAAAAAGGAGCGCAGCTGTATTTTTTGAACAGAAAAGAGTTTAAGAAGGTTTGCGAACAGCACGAAGAATTCTTTGATTATTTTGCACATGCCTTTGGCAAGCTGATGATGGATGAAGAAAATGTGCATTTTTTTAAACGTGCGCATGCGACCGAGGATAATTATCAAGCCTCCGAACAATTATATTCGACCAAGATACAAGACATTGCTTACAAAAAAATTGTTTCCTGCTCAGAGGACACTCCTATTTTCGAAGCAGCCATAAAAATGGCCCAAGCTAAATCAAGCTGTTTATTTGTACAAGATCAGGCTCAAAATTACAGCGGATTCGTTACCGATATTACCTTGCGCGATCGGGTAATTGCCAAAAAACTCGATGCTAGCTTACCCGTAAAAGAAGTAATGGATGCGAATATCTTAAGCATTGGTACCGAGGCATTTGTATACGAAGCGATATTACTGATGTTCAGCAGTAAATCGCGCTATTTATTGGTTAAAAAAAATCATCAGTTTATTGGTTTTTTAAGCCGAAACCGTCTTTTAAGCGAACAGGCGCAATCACCTTTAGTCTTTATTCAATCAGTAAAATCGGCTGTAGATGCCAATGATTTACGATTAAAATGGCAAAAAGTACCCCGCATGGTTGCCCAAATGTTGGCCAGAGGGGTTAATGCAGAAATTGTCAATCAAATGGTTAGCACCATTGCAGATACCATCTCGACCAAAATTATCGAAAGTGTAATTGCCAAATTAGGGCCAGCTCCAGCCAAATTCGTGTTTATGGTTTTGGGCAGTGAGGGTCGTGAAGAATTAAGCCTTAAGACCGATCAGGATAATGCCATCATTTACGAAGACACGCCACCAGAAGAACGTGCTGCAGTAAGAAGCTATTTTCTTGATCTGGCTGAACAGGTTTCAGACAAACTAAATTTTGTTGGATTTGTGTATTGCAAAGGCGATTACATGGCCTCTAACCCGAATTGGACCCATTCTTTATCGCATTGGAAGTACAATTATCAGTATTGGATTGAAGATTCTTTACCAGAAACAGCAGTTAAATTTGCTGCTTTTTTTGATTGTCGAGCCATTTATGGAAATCAAGAAATTATGCAGGAGCTGAGAGAATTTGTAGACTTGCAACTCCAAAAACCCATCGAAAAATTCTATGCTTATTTGGCAAAAAATGCACTACAATACGAAGCTCCCTTAACTTTTTTCAAAAATATCCGAACACAAACTATCGATAGTAAAGAAGTTTTCGATATTAAAAAAGCCATGACTCCTATTGTAGATTTGGTGCGTATTTATGCCCTGCAAAATCGTATTTTCCAGAAAGAAAATACAGGAGAACGTTTAAAAGCGCTCAAGGAAATGGGCGTTTTCTCTGAAAAACAATTTAACGAATTAATGCAATCGTATTATTATTTAATGGCCTTGCGTTTAAAACATCAAGCGCATCAAATCATTAAAGAAAACGTGGAGCCGAATAATTTCATCGAGATGAACAGCATTACCAAAATTGAAAAAGTTACCTTAATTGAAATATTTAAAACAATTAAAGATTTCCAGTTAGGTATTAAAATGCGTTTTACAAACAGCTTAAATTAAAGCCGGTATGTTTTGCCTTCTACCACCAACTCGGTATTTTCAAAAACCGACTGACTTTCTTCTAAAAGCATTTGAAGCGTCTTATAGCGCGATGAAAAATGGCCGATAAGTAATTTACCTACTTCGTTTATTTTAGCCACCTCTCCAGCTTGCAATGCAGTTGTATGGCAGGTTTCTAAAGCTCTTTCCAATAAGTCGTGCGTAAATGTTGCTTCATGATACAACGTATCGCACTTACTGATAACAGGAAAATAACTTTCGCTCATTAACGTATCCGAACAATAGGCGTAGCTTCTTGGACTTTCTGGAGGAAGCGTATATTCACTACTTTTCACAATGGTTCCATCTGTCAACTCAACATCTTTTCCCTTTTTAAGCGCTGTATAATAAGCCGTTGGTACCTCATCGGCTTCGGCTTTATCTTTTATTAATTTACGTTGACGTTGCTTCTGCTTAAAAAGAAAACCAGTGCAAGGAATGCGGTGGTTTAAAATAATGGATTGTACCGTTAAATCACTATTTTCAAAGATTACATGCGATTCGTTTGCATCTACAGCAAAAAACTCAATTGGATAACGAAGAACCGTTTCAGAATATTTAAACTGAATCTCTAGAATTTCTAACAAAGCTGCCGGGCCATATATTTGAATAGCCTTGGTTCGTCCGTTAAGATGCAAAGTAGAAAGTAGTCCTATTAAGCCAAAATAATGATCACCATGCAAATGGCTGATAAAAATATAATCAATACGTGAAGCCTTTAAATTATATCGAAGAAGTTGCTGCTGGGTTCCTTCGCCACAATCAATTAAGTAATATTTTTCATTACAGTTTAAAAGCTGCGCTGTTGGATTACGGTTAAATACCGGTGTGGCTGAACTGCTCCCTAAAATAGTAACTTCAAATTTCATCATGTCTTGAGATATAAAAGCCTCGTAAATCGGCTGAAATACGAGGCTCTTTAATTAATTTAATTTCATTTTTTTACTTTTCGCCCCTAAATTCTTTCTCCAACTCCTCCATAAAAATAAAATCAGTTGCTTCTTCAATGGTATTTACACAAGTAATCGATTGAAAGATATTTGAAAGTTCAATTATATTCGCGATTTCATCGTTAATCCCTGTTACAATAAACAAACCACCTGCAGCTTTACACAATCTATCGCCAACTAATAAACAGCTTAAATCTTGTGCATCATCGCACTCTTTTACAAAGCTTAAATCAACAATAATATTTTTAAAACCTTCTGCATTTAGCAAATACAATTCCGATTTTACACCAGGTGCATTCTCATTCGTAAAATTAAATTCCTTTAATTTTAGGGTTACATATTTATCGTGCTTATCAACTGAAAACTTCATCTCTAACCTTATTTATTCTACTAATGTATGAAATTCTTTTTAAGAAAAATTTCCCAAAGCATTTAAAACATTTGTTTCGATACGTTTTGCAATCGAATCAGCGTCAGCTTTCACAAACTTTTCGCCTACAATTTGCTCATATAATTCAATGTAACGTTCTGAAATAGAATTCACTATTTCTTCCGTCATTATCGGCACTACTTGTCCGTCTTTTCCTTGAAAACCATTTTCAATTAACCATTTACGGACAAATTCTTTTGACAATTGTTTTTGTGGTTCGTTGTTGTCTTGACGTTCTTGATATCCCTCTGCATAAAAATAACGTGAAGAATCTGGCGTATGAATTTCATCAATTAAATAAATGATTCCATCGGCTTTGCCAAATTCATATTTGGTATCAACCAAAATCAATCCACTTTTTGCGGCGATTTCGGTACCGCGTTGGTACAAGGCATAGGTATATTGCGCTAACTTTTCATAATCAGCAAGTGAAACAATACCTTTTGCTAAAATATCTTCTCTAGAAATATCCTCATCGTGCCCTACCGATGCTTTCGTAGTTGGTGTAATGATGGGCTGAGGTAGTTTATCGTTCTCTTTTAATCCTTCGGGCAATGAAACACCGCAAACAGTACGTTTACCGGCACTGTATTCGCGCCAAGCATGACCAGCCAAGTATCCTCGAATAACCATTTCTACTTTAAAAGGTTCACAGATACGTCCGATGGTTACCATTGGATCTGGAACAGCTAATACCCAATTTGGTACAATATCTTGCGTTGCTGACAAAAATTTAGCAGCAATTTGATTTAATACTTGACCTTTAAAAGGAATTGCTTCCGGTAAAACCACATCAAAAGCCGAAATACGATCGGATACCACCATGGCCATGTATTTATTGGCAATGGTATACACATCGCGTACTTTACCTTTGTAAAAACTGCTCTGATTTGGAAAATTAAATTGGGTTTCTTTTAGTGCTTTCATGAGGCTGTAAAAATAGGAAAAAAGTCGGAAGTTGGAAAGGCGAACAACCGTACTAGAAGGGCTAATTTATTTCGCACAAAATCAAGGGAATTGATCTTAAAACAAAAAACCTCCGAATGTAAAATCTGATTCGGAGGTTTTCTATATTTTATTGAATATCGCCGTAGGCTTTTAAGATATCTTTCACCAATTTATGACGAACCACATCTTCTCCACTCAAATAAATAATATCAATTCCTTTGATTCCATCGAGAATACGCAAACCGTTTTGCAAACCTGATAATTGTTTTTTAGGTAAATCAACCTGCGTAACATCTCCCGTAACAATAAATTTAGCTGTTGGTCCCATACGTGTTAAAAACATTTTGAGCTGCATATCGGTTGCATTTTGCGCCTCATCTAAAATCACAAAACAATTATCTAATGTACGTCCACGCATAAAAGCTAAGGGTGCAATTTCGATCGTTCTGTTTTCGATGTAGAATTTAAGCTTCTCAGCCGGAATCATATCATCCAAGGCATCATAAAGTGGGCGTAAATACGGATCAATCTTCTCTTTTAAATCACCTGGTAAAAAGCCCAAATTTTCTCCTGCTTCAACTGCCGGACGCGTTAAAATAATCCGCTTTATTTCTTTATTCTTTAAGGCACGAACTGCTAGAGCAACTGCGGTATAGGTTTTTCCGGTACCGGCAGGTCCTATAGCAAACAAAATATCGTTCTTAGCGATACTGCTTACCATTTTACGTTGGTTGGCCGTGCGTGCTTTTACTAAAAGTCCGTTGGTTCCGAACACAATTACTTCTCCACCTCCACCGGTAGGTTCTGCAATAGTCTTTTTTTCAACACCAACAGCCTTCGCTCCTAGAATAGATTCGACATCGTTATTACTTAACGAACTATAATTTTCAAGATGCTGTACCAAATTTGTAAATTTCTCTTCAAACAACTTAAGTTCCTGTTCATCACCGAGAACCTTCACATCGGTACCTCTTGCTACAATTTTTAACTTAGCAAAAGCGCCTTTAATCATTTCGTAATTTTCGTTATTCGGACCCCAAAATTGGGCCGGACTTACGTTCTCAAGGGTTAATTTTAATTCGTTCAATTTGAGTAATTTTTAAGTTTGCAGGCCTAATATTAATTAAAATTTGAATATTTGCAGTCGCTATTGCGTGTAAGCAAGAATAAGCATAAATATTGATTTTTTAATGGGTATAATTACTTTAACAACAGATTTAGGTTCAAAAGATTTTTATCAAAGTGCTCTCAAGGGTAGTTTGTTAACACTTATGCCATCTGCCACTTTAGTTGATATTACCCACGAAGTTCCTTCTTTTAATATTTCCTATGCTGCTTTTGTTTTAAAAAATGCATATCCGTATTTTCCTGCAAACACGGTTCATTTAATTGGTATCGATTCTGTTTTTAGTGAAAATACACGTTACTTAGCTGTTCGACACAAAGATCACTTTTTTGTAGGTGCCGATAATGGGATTTTCTCTTTGCTTTTTGATGAACAGCCAGACGAAGCGGTCGAATTAAATATTATGCAAGATTTGAAATACTTGCATTTTCCCTTGGTAGATATTTTTGTAAAAGCCGCTACGCACTTGGCGAAAGGCGGTAAATTATCAACCATAGGTTTACCTGTAGAAGGAGTTGAGCAAAGAACCCTTTTACACCCTGTTATAGAGAAAGATACCATCCGTGGAAGTGTTGTATACATTGATACTTTTTGCAATGTAATTACCAACATTACCAAAGAGCTTTTTACCAAAATTCAAAAAAACCGCGACTTTACCCTGCACTTTAGAAAGAGCGAAACCATAACCCAATTAAGCTGGCACTATAACGAAGTTGCCGAAGGCGAAAAACTCTGTTTATTTGGTATTAGTAATCATTTGGAAATTGCCATTAACAAGGGAAAAGCAAGCGGATTATTGGGCTTGCATTTGGGAGATATTATTCGCGTGGAATTTCACAACAAAAATAAAAACCTGCATTAAGGAAGAGATTCTGTAGAATTTCCTAGGCACTTTTGAAAACAACTTTATCGGGTTGATTGTTAGTCATGCATGAAGGCTAAATTAATTCTACTAATCATTTCAGTTTCCTTAACTTTCAGTGCCAAAGCACAAAACGACAGCAGCACCTATGAATTACAGCGCACAAAAGTAAATCAATTGTTAAGGGAACGTAGCAACCGATTTGGAAAATATGACGAAAGCTTAAATCAAAAAACAGGTGTTTTTGGTTGGCAAACCAAAAAAGACATTAAAAATTCAAATGAAATTCTGCGGCAAATTGTATTAACGGACAACCTGATTTTCAAAGAATTAAAAACTTTAATGGAATTCAAAGATTTACAAAATCAGCAAAAAGTAATTCAATCTGACCAAGCGTCTGAACGTATAAACGGATATCAGATGACTATCAAAAAACTACAAGAGCAAAATGCTTCATTAAAACTGCATGCTGAAAAAAAAGGCACAAATATTCCAGCATTTTTAAATGTATTTTTACTCCTAGTAATTGCAATAGGATGCTTCTATTATATCTTCAAGTTAAAAAGAAATGAAAAAATTAGTGTTCAAAACCTTGGTAAAACTTAATAAAGTGCTTTTACCAAGTTTATATAAAAAAGACCCCTCAAAATTGACGCAGGTACAGAAGATTATATTGGGGTACCGATATTGGGTATTAACGAAGGCTTTAGATTAGTTGATCTATTCTAACCCTGTTGAATAATAATTATTCAACAGGGTTAGCTTAAAAAAGACCTGATATTTTATTTTTTAAAATGATCAATAATTAGATTGGCCAATTCAGTACCAATACGTTCTTGCGCTTCGTTGGTAGAAGCACCAATGTGTGGTGTTAATGAGATTTTCGGATGCGTTAATAAATCAACCAATGGAGTTGGCTCATTATCGAATACATCTAAACCAGCAAAAGAAACTTGTCCGGCATTTAATGCAGCAATTAATGCAGGTTCATCAATGGTTCCACCACGTGAGCAGTTCACAATTCCTACACCTTTTTTCATTTTCGCAAATTCGGCTTCACCTAAAATAGGTTTATCTGCAAATGGTGTATGCAAGCTAATGAAATCACTGTTTGCAATCACTTCATCAAAAGAAACCGTTTTAATTGGCACACTTACCGAAGCACCTCCTTGAAAATCTAACGTGATTTCAGTTTCCAATGGATATAAATCATAGGCTAAAACATTCATTCCTAAACCTAATGCTACCTTAGCGGTTGCACGGCCAATACGTCCAAAACCTACAATACCAATTGTTTTACCACTTAATTCAGTTCCTTTTGCGTACGATTTTTTTAAAGCATTAAATTGTGTTGCGCCTTCAACCGGCATTTTACGGTTTGAATCTTGCAAGAAACGGATACCGGTAAATAAATGCGAGAAAACCAATTCTGCAACCGATAAAGAAGAAGCTGCAGGTGTATTTATTACATTAATACCTTTGCTACGTGCATATTCCACATCGATGTTATCCATTCCTACTCCACCTCTACCAATTAATTTGATATTTGGAACTGCATCAATTAATTCCTTTCTTAACTTGGTCGCACTGCGAACGGTAATGGCATCGTAGTTTTTTAAGGCCTCGGCTAATTGATCTTGTGGTATGGTTTCTGTATCTACCTGAAAACCTGCCTTCTCTAATAATTCTTTTCCGATCGGGTCTATTCCGTCGTTTGCTAATATTTTAATCATGATAACTAACTATATGATATACCTCTTCAATTTTTGTGATTCAAGAGGTTGTAAATCTAAAGGGTTTGTATTAAGCGCTTTCGTATTTTTCTTGGAACAACTGCATAGCATCCACTAAAGCATGTACACTTGTGATTGGCAAAGCATTGTACATCGATGCTCTAAAACCACCCACACTTCTATGGCCTTTAATACCAATAATTCCATGTTCTTCTGCAAATTTCAAGAATGGTTTCTCCAATTCAGGATTTTCCATTACAAAGCAAATATTCATTTTTGAACGATCTTCAACCTTACACGTTCCTTTGAACAATGGGTTACGATCAATTTCTCTATATAAAGCTTCTGCTTTTTGGATATTTTCTTTTTCAATTTGTGCTACACCACCTTTTGATTTTAACCAACGTAAATTTAACAAGGCTACGTAGATAGAAAATACCGGCGGAGTGTTGTACATTGAATCGTTATCGATATGCGATTGATAATTTAACATCGATGGAATTTTGCGGTCTAATTTGCCTAAAATTTCATCTTTTACAATAACAATGGTAACACCTGCTGGCCCCACATTCTTTTGCGCACCTGCATAAATTAAATCGAATTTAGAAACATCGATTACGCGACTCATGATATCCGAAGACATATCGCTTACGATAGGAACGGTAGTTTCGGGTAAATCGAATATTTCGGTTCCGTAAATTGTGTTGTTGGATGTATAATGAAAATAAGCACTATCTGCCGGGATTACATAATCCTTCGGGATGTAGGTGTAATTTGCTTCTTTCGAAGAAGCTACTACATTCACGTTACCAATTAATTTCGCTTCTTTTAATGCTTTGGTTGCCCAAACACCTGTATCTAAATAACTAGCTGTTTGACCATCGCCAAGCAAATTCATCGGAACCATTGCAAATTGTAAACTTGCACCGCCTTGTAAGAATAAAACGGAGTAACCCGATGGAACATTTAACAATTCCTTCACCAACTTTTCAGCCTCAGCTACTACTGCTTCAAACTCTGAAGTTCTGTGCGAAATTTCTAAAATTGACAATCCATCGTTAAAATCTAAAACAGCCTGTGCGGCTTGTTTGAACACTTCTTGAGGTAAAATACAAGGGCCTGCTCCAAAATTATGCTTCATTTTATATATCTTGTTTTATGCTTCAAATTTACTGGTTTACACTAGAACTGCATAAACAAATCTCACTTTTAAAATAGCATTATGATAAAAAAAAACGCACAAAATAAACTTTCTTTATCATTTTAATAATTTTCTGCTACTGGGTCTTAAACTTTACAATGAGCTTTAAATTGAATTGCCTACTGGTTAAATAATTGGGTATAGCATATTGCACATTATCCACATCCTTAAGCCATAAATACGATACTGTATTATTGATATTTAGCAAGTTAAACACCTCGAAAAACAGAATGAATGAATCAAAATTATTCGCTAGAAAGTGCGGTTTATGCAAAGCAGCATCATCCAAAAAATCTTTAGAAAAACCAATATCCACTCTTTTATAGGCTGGGATATAATATTTATCCAAGTAACGTGGGGTTTGATACGGACCAATGGGCAAACGAGAGCCGTAGAGTAAATTTAAATGCACCTTATACGTGGGGCTGTTTAGCAATTTATCTTGAAAGAAAACCGAAAAATTAACCCGTTGGTCGGTAGGCCTTTTGATATATCCCGGATAATAGGTCTGGCCATTTACAGTATACTGATCATTCGAAATATCTTCCTTCGCGCGCATTAAAGAAAGCCTGAAATACGATACCAAGTCTTTCACAAACTCGCCACCAATACTAAAATCGGCTCCATAGGTCACCCCTTTTGACGTTTCATTTGCCAAGTATTTTATCTGTAAATTATCAATTTTATACGGGATTAAACGATTTGAATATTTGAAATATGCCTCGGAAGTAAACTTTAAACGCGTTCCAAAAGCATCAAACGCATATTCATAACCTGCGGAGGCATTGTAAGAACTCTGTGCTTTCTGATTGAGATTGAGCGTACCGTCTATATTTCGGATAGTACGATACGAAGGTGGTTGCTTATAAACTCCTGCTGATAAACGATAAATCTTATTGTTGGAGCTAGGACGAAATGCCAATAACATTCTTGGACTAATCAACACCTGTTTACTTAAGGAATTATAGGTTGCACGCGCACCCAATTGCAATTCACTATGACTAGTAATGGAATAACTATCTTGAATATAGGCGCTGAAATTCGAAATTGACACCTTATTATGCGCATTCACAACCTCCTGAAGTACAATATCCTTGGTCGTGTTCGGCAAAATATACCCGGCAGAATCGGTATAATTATAACTGTTCAATTGATCGGAATAAATGGATTTATCGAAGCGCAATCCCCAAGAAAAAACATGGCTATTGTAATTTTGATCCACCTTTAATTCAGAAGACATCATTTGCGTATTTAAGCTGTTTCGCCCATAGTTGTAATAGCTGCCAATTCCTCTATTTTTATGAACCAAACCAACATCCTCCCCAACAAGAGTGGGACCAACTTCATCAAAAACATATTCTCCCTTGACATCAAATCGTTCACGTTCTATCGTGTTAAAATAACTCGTAATCCATTTCATCACAGTATTTGGTTGAGGAGAAAAAATAGCCGTAACCGCTCCTCCAGCCGTCTGATAATCGTCTATTTCTTGCCCCGTGTAATCGACATTGAGGCGTAACGTTGTATTGAGCGTTCCAAATTGGGTTTCTCTGCTGGTAGGGATTAATTTAAATTGTCCTAAATTACCCAATGCAAATGCATTTAAACTAAATTTTGCGTTAAAATGGTATTGATACATCAGCTGCGCATCGCCAAAATTTGGCTGATAACTCCCTTTTTCATCTTGCTTAATCAATACACTTGAATTATTTTTATAGCGTAAACCGGCCAAGAAAAACCCATTTTTCGATTTTCTTTTAAAGGACAAGGAAGTATTTAATAAACTAGTCGTGAGAACTATCTGATTGCTATCAGGCCGTTCATATTTAACATCCAAAACAGAGGATAATTTATCGCCATATTTTGCATCGAATCCACCTGCTGAAAATTTTGCCTTGCTAACCAAATCTGGGTTGATAAAACTTAATCCCTCTTGTTGACCATTGCGAATCAGTACGGGCCTAAACAATTCAACATCATTGATATAAATTAAATTTTCATCAAAATTACCCCCGCGCACGCTGTATTGTGCGCTCAATTCGTTATTGGTTGAAACGCCAGGTAAGGTTTTCAGCATGCTTTCAAAATTACCGGATACGAGCGGCATAGCATTTACGTCTGCAATGTTTAAGGTCAGGGCGTTGCTTAATTGATTCTGTTTATTGGTAATATTCACCTGTTCCAGTTCATTGGCATTATCCATCAAATAAACATGCTGAACCTTGCGGGATCCAGCCTTCTCGTTAAACTTAATTATTTGTGGTTGATACCCTAAAAGTGAATATTTTACAGTGAATGTTTTTGTTTTAGAATAAAGCGTGTAGTTCCCGTCTTGGTCAGTACTGGTCGAGATATTTTGCCCCATTACCAGGATACTTACTTGTGCCAACGGTTTTTTATTGCTGGAGTAAACAGAACCCGAAATACGCACCAAAGGTTGGGCTGAAGCCATGCTACATCCAGCAACTAAGAGGAGGAGTATGAGCTTCAATTTTAGCATAAATTGATTAGTTTTTTTCACTAAAACAGGTGCTAAACATACTATATAATGGATTATATGTTTACAGAACCACGTGTCAAATGCTTTATTTCGGCAATGGTTTCTTTCTGATTTTCACTGTAAAAAATAGCGTTTCCGGCCACGAAAGCATTAGCGCCAGCCTGCACGAGTTTCGCTATATTTTGTAAACCCACACCCCCATCAATTTCGATAATTAAATCCTCGTTAATACCTTGTGCCATTCTTCTGAGCGTTTGTATTTTCTGATAGGTTTGATGAATAAATTGCTGACCGCCAAAGCCGGGATTCACCGACATGAGTAACACCATATCTAAATCTTCCAACACATCCGTTAATAATGAAACGGGTGTATGCGGATTTAATGCAACACTTGCTTTACAACCGCTTAGTTTTATGGCTTGAATGGTACGGTGTAAATGTGTACAAGCTTCGTAATGTACCGTAATACTATCTGCGCCAGCATTTGCAAAGGACTCGATGTATTTATCTGGTTCAACAATCATTAAATGTACATCGAGTGGTTTGGTTGCATGCTTTTTCACTGCAGCCATTATGGGAAAACCAAAAGAAATATTGGGTACAAAAACACCATCCATCACATCAATATGAAACCAATCGGCCTCACTTTCATTAATCATCTCTATATCCCGTTGTAGGTTGCCAAAATCGGCAGAAAGTATGGATGGGGCAATCATGTATTTCATGTACTTCTCTGTTTTTATAGATTTGGTTCTCGCACGCAACTATTTTGATTTGCGTTGATGCAAGTTACAAATTCCTACTTAAACATACATCACGAGACGCAAAAAACCCTTTCAGCAAAAACTGAAAGGGTTCTGTATCAGGCCTAATGCCTAAAATAAAATTGCTTTAATTACGCTTGTGGCGCAGCAGGTTTTTCTGGCTTAGGTAATAAAACTTTACGTGAAAGCTTCATTTTACCTTGCTTATCGATGTCTAATAATTTAACCTCGATTTTATCGCCTTCTTTCAATACACCATCCATGGTTTCTAAACGTTGCCATGAGATTTCAGAAATATGTAATAAACCATCTTTACCTGGCATAATCTCAACGAATGCACCAAATGGCATAATTGATTTTACTTTTCCTTGGTAAATCTCGCCAATTTCTGGTTTTGCTACAATGTTACGAATACGGGTAACAGCTGCATCAATTGAGGCTTTGTTATCTGCGAAAATCTCTACGATACCTTTTCCATCTACTTCTTCAATTGAAATAGTAGCACCCGTTTCGCGTTGCATTTCTTGAATAATTTTACCGCCTGGACCAATTACTGCACCAATAAATTCTTTATCAATTGTCAACGATACAATACGTGGTGCATGTGGTTTATAATCATCGTTAGGTTGGCTAATGGTTTTACTCATTTCACCTAAGATGTGTAAACGACCTTCTTTCGCTTGTAATAAAGCTTTTGTTAAAACTTCATACGATAAACCGTTGATTTTTAAATCCATCTGACAAGCAACAATACCGTTTTCAGTACCTGTTACTTTAAAATCCATATCTCCTAAGTGATCTTCATCTCCTAAAATATCTGACAGGATAGCGTATTTGCCGGTAGTCTCGTCGGTGATTAACCCCATTGCAATTCCTGACACAGGTGATTTGATTTTAATACCTGCATCCATTAATGCTAATGTACCTGCACAAACAGTTGCCATCGAAGAAGAACCATTTGATTCTAAAATATCTGATACCACACGGATTGTGTAAGGGTTTTCAGCACCTTGAGGCAATACTTTTTTCAATGAACGTTGTGCTAAGTTACCGTGACCAATCTCACGACGACCTGCTCCTCTGTTTGGTCTTACTTCACCTGTTGAGAAACCTGGGAAATTATAGTGCAATAAGAATTTTTGGTATCCATTAAAGAAAGCACCATCAATCATTTGCTCATCATCTTTACTTCCTAATGTTACGGTAGTTAAAGATTGTGTTTCACCACGTGTAAAAACAGCTGAACCGTGTGCTGCTGGTAAATATCCTACCTCGCTCCAAATTGGACGAACTTGTGTTGTTGAACGACCATCTAAACGAATGCCTTCATTCAACAATAAGTTACGTACAGCATCATACTGTACATCGTGGTAATAGTGTTTTGCTAAAGCTTTGGTTAAATCAGCAGTATCTTCAGGCATAGCCTCTAAGAACTCCGTAATTAGCGCTGTAAAAGCAGCAGAACGTTCGTCTTTTGTTGAACCTGACTTTGCAATCGCATACACTTTATCGTATGTATCAGCATAAACTTTACTTTTTAATTCATCGTCGTGATCTTCGTGATTATACGTACGTTTTACAGTTTTACCTGTAGCTTCCGTTAATTCAAGTTGAACAGCACATTGTTTTTTAATTGCCTCGTGCGCAAATTTCAATGCTTCTACCATTTCTTCCTCTTGAATTTCATCGCACTCGCCTTCTACCATCACGATATCGTTTGCAGAACCCGCAACCATGAATTCTAACGTTGCACGCTCTAAATCGCTTGCGTATGGATTGATAACCAAGTTACCGTCAATTTTAGCTACACGTACTTCAGAAATTGGTCCATCAAAAGGAATATCTGAAACTGCTAAAGCAGCTGAAGCAGCTAAACCAGCTAAACAGTCTGGCATTATATTTTTATCTGCAGAGATTAAAGAAATCATTACCTGCGTATCTGAGTGATAATCAGAAGGGAACATTGGGCGTAAGGCTCTATCTACCAAACGAGAGATTAATACCTCGTAATCTGATAAACGTGCTTCACGACGTAAAAATCCACCTGGAATACGGCCAGTAGCCGCATATTTTTCTTGATAATCAACTGATAACGGTAAAAAATCGGTACCTGGTTTCGCACCTACTGTTGATACTACTGTTGCTAACAACATGGTATCACCCATCTTTACAACTACCGAACCATCGGCTTGTTTTGCCAATTTACCTGTTTCAATTTCTACAATTCTGCCATCGCCCAAATCGAACGATTTTTTTATTACATTCATTTAAATAGAATTATGGTGTGTTTTCCTCTTTCTACACACCGTTGTTTATATATGTTTTTGTTTTTGCAAACGAAGATAAGATTAAATACGGCTATCTTTTCTAATTTAATAGAAAAAAAACAACTAAATATAAAAAGCCATTCTCTAAAGAATGGCTTTTTGTTGATAAAATTCGCTTATTAGTGTTTAATGATATCACGAAGCTCTAAAGCTTTGATGATAGCACGATAGCGCTCAATATCTTTTTTGTATAGGTAAGCCAAAATACCGCGGCGTTTACCTACTAATTTTTGAAGTGCTAACTGAGTTGAAAAATCTTTACGGTTTTTCTTTAAGTGCTCAGTTAAGTGCGCAATACGGTATGTGAATAACGCTACTTGACCTTCTGCAGAACCAGTGTTGGTTTCTACTTCGCCGTGTTTTTTAAAAATTTCGGCTTTCTTTTCAGAACTTAAATACATTCTTGAATAATATTAAAGTTAATAATTAATTAATTTGCCTGCAAAGATACATCTATTTTTCCATAGAATCAAGCTTAGCGCAGACAAACTTTTTTTTGCTAAGTTACTTATTTTTCGTCTTTTAACTTACTTCCTCCACCAAATACCGAGAAATGAACGTAACGTGATGGGTGTGCTTTTAAATCGATCATTAAATTATCCAGATTTTTTGCAGCATTATTTAAGTTATCGTACATCTGGCTATCGTTCAGTAATAAACCTAAACTACCTTTACCTGTTTTAATTCCGTTTATGGTTGCTTGTAAATCGGCAATTGCTTTATCTGCATTATCAATGGTTTGTTTAAAATTGGCAGCAGCAAATTTATCTGTAACCGTATTAATGTTTGCTAAAATGGCGGTAATTTTTGCATTGTTGTTATTCAAATTAGCCGTAATACCTTCCACGTTTTTAAAAATCGCATCAATACGCGCACTTTCCGTTCCTACCAATCCATCTACTTTCTTAGAAGTACTTTCTAAAGATGCTAAAGTTCCAGCAATACTGTTAAAGCTTTGATCGATATTTTTCTGAAAATTCGGATTTAAAATATTGTTTACGCTTGATAAAATAGAATCCATTTTACCAATAATCAGCTCCGCTTTTTTCTGAATAGGCTGAACTTGTTCCATTAAACCTTTTGAAACATTGGCATTTAGCGTATCGTTACTAATTGCCATTTTAGTCGAGTTACCCAATTCCATTACGATGGCTTTACTCCCTAAAAGGTCTGTACCTTCTAAACGGGCAATACTGTTCTCCGGAATTTCGTACTCACTTTTAATGTTCAAAGTAGCCAAAATTATTCCATCTGGCTGCAATTCTAATTTGGATACACGCCCTATTTGAAATCCGTTGATTAATACCGGTTTTGAGACCGTTAAACCATCCACCCGAATATATTTGGCGTACAATTTAGTTTCCGACGAAAAAATGGAATTTCCTTTTAAAAAATTATATCCAATTATGAGCACTGCAATGGCGAATGCTGCTAGTATGCCTACCTTCGTTTCGTTCTTAATTTTCATGTGTAATGTTATTTATTTGGCCACAAGCAGTGCTGTAAAACATCTTCTTGTTTAAGCGTTATTTTCACGGTGCAAGCATCCGTATTTTTATTTGTTAAATTGTCTTATTAAGGTAAACAATTATCATCTATTATGCCAATTATTTAACATCCACCATTTTTTTATAGCTGGCGATTGCTAAAAAAATAGCATCTACTACCTCCTTCTGCCCTTTATCCGAATTAATATATTTTTCTTCTTCGGTATTGGAGATAAAACCAATCTCCGTTAAAACGGCAGGCATTCCGCATCTTTGCAGCACCAAAAGCCCTTGCTCTTTCACACCTCTCGTTGATCGGTTGTACTGTTGTACATAATTATTTTGTACTAATTTGGCAAATTTAATGCTTTTATCGCGAAACGCATTCTTTAATAACGATAAAAGAATAAATGTACTCGGATCGTTCGGATCGTATCCATCGTATTTGCTTTTATAATTCTTTTCCAGCTTTATATCGGCATTTTCACGAATAGCTGCATCTTGTTCATTTAAACGATGCGTACCTGCGACTAATGTTTCCACTCCTTTAATGTTTTTATTTCCGGGCGGCATGGAGTTGCAGTGAATGGATATAAATAAATCGGCATTCGCATCGTTGGCGATTTCCGCCCTACGGTATAAATCAACATCCACATCCGTTTTACGGGTAAAAATTACTTTGACCTGTGGCATATCTTCTTCTAAGCGTTTGCCTAATTTTAAAGCAACTTTTAAAGCTACATCTTTCTCTTTCGAAAACTTACCTGCAGCCCCCGGTTTTCTTCCGCCATGCCCCGCATCAATTACAACCGTCTTTACCGTGTATTTTTGGGCAAAAGCCTGGTTGATTAATAAAAAAAAAGCAATCGAAAGGGATAAAAGGAGTGTTTTCTTCATATAATTTAAAAAGTTGATTCGGCTATTCTCTTATAGTTTTTAATTGCTTTAATAATGCCGGAAACAATTTCATTTTGTCCTTCAAGCGAATTCATATAATCTTCCTCATCCGGATTACTTACAAAACCTATCTCCGTTAACACGGCAGGCATAGCGGCACGCGCTAAAACGGCTAAACTTTTTTCTTGTACACCCCTGTTAACGCGTCCGGCATTTACATATTCTTGTTGCAAAAAGGATGCAAATTTTAAACTACGTTCGCGGTTGGTTTGTTTCATTAAAGAAAGCATGATGTCATTTTCAGGCGTATTGGCAATGAATCCCTCATAATTTTTTTGATAATTATCCTCTAAAAACATAGAAGCATTCTCGCGCTTTATCACCTCATCTTGCTCATCTAAACGTCCTGTTCCTGAAACAAATGTTTCGGTACCTCGCGTAGAAGTACTTTTTACTTTTGAATAGGTATATACCGGAACTTTCTTTCCTTTCACTTTTTTATAATAGCTAAGATTTTTAACTGTTCGAACCGGCATATCATTTAAGTGGATAGAAATAAACAAATCTGCTTTCGCATTGTTTGCGATATTAATTCTTTCGTAGAGTGGAATAAATACATCTGTTTCGCGCGTATAAATAATTTTTATGTCGGGCAAACTATCTTTTATGGCTTTTCCAAGATTAAGAGCCGTTTTTAACGCAACGTCCTTTTCCTTCGAATAAACGCCGTGTGTGGCTCCATCCTTACCCCCATGACCAGCATCTATAACAATTGTTTTAATTTTATAGTCCTGCCCAAAAGCCTCATTATCAAGCACATTAAAGATTAAAAAAGAAATAAAAAGGGTAAAAATTGTTTTAAGATACATCAATGCTATATTTTTCACTAATTTTGAACGTTTTTGATTAAACATTAGTGCAAAAATAACATTCAAATACGAATTTGAAACTTCTTAAGAGCTCTATTTTACTATTTTCTGTCATTTTACTAACGCATGGTGTTAGTAAAGCGAATGTAATACCTGCTATTTTATACCAGCAAATCATCCAATTAGATTCAGCTAAAAAGGATACCACCAAAATTGATACAGCTAAAAAAAAGGCTAAAAGCAATAGCGATATCCAAGCAAAAGTGGAATCTCGAGCTGATTTTATTAAATTTAAAGCAGATTCAGATTTAGTTGAACTGCAAAAAAATGCCCGTGTAATTTTTGGAGACTTTCAATTGGATGCAGATTATATTCTATTCGATAAAAAAAAGAACACTGTTTTTGCCAAAGGACTTATCGATCCTAAAACAAAAAGGTATTCTGGACGACCTATTTTTAAATCTGGTTCCGAAGGAACGGTCATTGCCGATTCTATTTTTTACAACATCGGCACAACCCGTGCAAAAATATATGGTGTTTTTTCTGAACAAGAGGGTGGCTACTTTTCTGGCGGACAAAGTAAAAAGCAAATTGACGATGAATTACACGTAAAAAATGTAATGTATAGCACCTGTAATTTGCCTCACCCCCATTTTGGTTTAGTAATTTCCAAGGGTATTGTTACGGAAAAGCAAATCATAACAGGCCCCGTGTACATGAAAATTGAAGACATTCCTACCTTCCTGGGTTTACCTTTTGCTTTTTTCCCTAAACCCAATAAACGAACATCCGGGGTTATTCTTCCTACCCCGGGCGAGGACGCTACGCGAGGTTTCTTCTTGCAACAAGGCGGATATTACTTGGGCCTGAACGATTACTGGGATGCGAAAATCTTAGGATCTATTTATACCAATGGATCCTATGAAACCAGCCTTTTAAGTAATTATACTAAGCGTTATAAATACAACGGTAACCTGAATATCTCATACGCTAGTTTTAAAAACGGTTTAGAAGGAACTGAAGCCTTTAAAAACCCAAGGAAAAACTTTAGTATTTCTTGGAACCATACCCAAAATGCTAATGCAAACCCAGGAACCAACTTTTCTGCGAGTGTGAGTTTGGTATCCAGCGGTCAATCCGGTTACTATAAAAATACAGCAGCAGGGACTTCTTATGATATTCAAGCAATATCTACGAATTCAACCGCTAGTAGTGTGAGTTACTCAAAATCTTTTGCTAGTGGGATAAATTACTCGTTGGCAGGCCGTGTTGATCAAACACTTAGCACGCGCTCCATTGCGATTCGTTTACCCGATGCATCCTTTAACGTACCCACCTTTAGCCCTTTCGATTCTAAAAAACGTGTGGGTGAACAAAAATGGTATCAAAAAATCAACATTGGTTATGCCATGCAGGCAAGCAACGGTATTGACACATACGACAGTTTGTTGTTCAGCGATAATGGTTTGAGTAAACTAAAATCAGGTTTCCAGCATAACGTTCCAATTTCGATGTCATTTATGGCCTTTAAGTACTTAAACTTTAGTTTAGGAGGAACCTACAACGAAGTATGGAATTTCCAAAGCATTCGTAAAACATATACCACGTTCGATGACGGAACCTATACCTCACGATTGGATACAGTTGCAGGCTTTAGACGTGGCGGAAGTTATAATCTATCTACCAGCTTATCGACCAAAATATACGGACGACGAGATTTCAATCCTGAAGGCCGAATTAAAGCCATGCGACATGTAATGACACCAAACATGTCATTTTCGTACTCACCTGATTTTACAAAGGCTGGCACAGGGCCTTTCCTAGCAGCTATTGATCAAAATGGCAATCCTATTGTAGATCCTTACACGAAGGAACCTTTAACCTACAACATTTTTGAAGGAATGGCTTATTTGGGTTCATTTGGAGCTAAATCGGCGGCTATTGGCTTTGGTGTAGACAATACCGTCGAGCTAAAGGTGCGAGATAAGAAAGATACCACAGGTTCAGGTGAGCGCAAAATCCCAATTATTCAAGGACTAAGCTTAAATGGATCCTATAACTTTTTAGCTACAACACATAAATTATCGAACATCTCATTTAGCGGTCGCTCCCAATTCACCGATAAATTGGGGCTTAATTACAATGGAAATTTCGATCCCTATGCGCTTGGTATAGACAGTTTAACCAATACTGTTTATAGAACCAACACGTATACTTGGAAAAATGGTAAAGCACCTAGATTGACCTCTTTTGGTTTTTCTTTCGATTACAGTTTAAATCCAGATGCATTGAGGCGAAAAAATGAAACAAATGACAAACTAGGCGCAGGAAAAGATGGATTATCAGATTTGGACGCTAGTAAATTAGCGGCCATAAGTCGCGATCCAAATGCTTTTGTCGACTTTAACATTCCATGGAATTTCTCTTTCTCATACAGCTTTCAATACAGCAATGATTTAGGTACAAGCCGCATCAGTAATACCCTAAATTTTAACGGCGATTTAAATTTAACACCTAAATGGAAAGTAACCTTTAGCTCTGGTTACGACTTTGAAAACAACGGCTTAACTCCAATGAACTTGGGTATTTACCGCGATTTGCATTGCTGGGACATGAGCGTAAACTGGGTTCCTTTCGGTGCTTACAAAAGTTACAACGTAACCTTAAAAGTTAAAGCTTCTATTCTACAAGATTTAAAACTGAGCAAAAGACAAGGTTTTTACAACACTTATTAAAAACATGATGTTAGCCGAAATTATTACCATAGGCGATGAAATATTAATTGGACAAATTGTTGATACCAATTCGGCCTGGATGGCGCAACAATTAAATTTAATTGGCATCACCGTTAAGCAAATTTCATCCGTTTCCGATAGTGCCGAACATATTACCGAAGCATTGCAACTGGCATCTACACGTGCTGATATTATTTTAATTACGGGAGGATTAGGTCCCACAAAAGATGATATAACCAAGCATACCTTAGCGAAATATTTCAACATGGGTTTTCGCAGAGATGAAGCCACCTTAGAAATTGTTAGCAACATCTTTGCAAAATTCAACCGCCCCCTACTCGAAATAAACAAGCAACAAGCCGATGTTCCGGAAGGTTGTGAAGTTATTTTAAACAAAATGGGAACCGCACCTTGCATGTGGTTTGAGCATGAAGCAAAAATTTTTGTTTCCATGCCCGGCGTTCCTTTTGAGATGATGTATTTGATGGAAGAAGAAATCCTTCCAAAACTAAGCAAACGCTTTACCCTACCTTCTATTTATCATAAAAATATTTTAACAGCTGGAATCGGCGAATCCTTTTTGGCAAAGGAGATTGAATCTATCGAAAATGCTTTACCCGAACACATCAAATTGGCCTATCTACCCAAATTGGGTCAAGTTCGTTTACGCTTATCCGCCACAGGCGATGATGAAAACACCTTGATAGATGAGGTAACGCAATTTGCCAATCAGATTGTTGCTCAGGTGGAGGATTATGTTGTAACGGATGAAGATATACCGCTTGAACTTGCTATTTTAAGAAAAATGGCGGCTTCTGGATTGACACTTTCTACCGCTGAAAGTTGTACAGGAGGATACATTGGGCAGCAACTCACCCAACATGCAGGAAGTTCGCAAGTGTATTATGGTGGGGCAATTAGTTATTCTAATACCTTGAAACAATCAATTTTAGGCGTAAAAGAATCCACTTTACAGGCATTTGGAGCTGTGAGTGAACAAACTGTGACTGAAATGGCGCAAGGTGCATTAGCACATTTTAAAACAGATTATGCTATTGCAACGAGCGGAATTGCCGGCCCAGATGGAGGCACTCCGGAAAAACCTGTCGGGACCATTTGGATTGCAATTTCTTCAAAAGACAAAACAATCGCTAAATTACTTACGCTCAGCAATAAAAGAACACAAAACATAGAACGAACAGCCGTTGCCGCCCTTACTCTTTTGCTAAAACTGATTAAAGAAGCACATGGCAACAAATAAAATCCGTATTTTTGCGGCATTACCAATATAAAATACTGTAATTTAATATGGCTCAATACGAATTATTGTTACCAAAAATGGGTGAAAGTGTTGCAGAGGCAACTGTAATTAAATGGGTAAAACAAGTAGGCGACTCAATTGAGTTAGACGATACCATTTTAGAAATTGCTACCGATAAAGTAGATTCTGAAGTACCCTCACCTGTAGCAGGAAAATTGGTAAAACAATTCTTTCAGGAAGATCAAGTAGCGCAAGTAGGCGATGTTATTGCCCTTATTGAAACTGCTGGTGACAACACAACAATATCAACTCCTGTAGTAGAAGAAACTAGCGAAATTGAGGCGATTCAAGTGCCCGGCATCGCACAATTGCCCGAAACACCTGTTATGGTGACGGCAGATTTCTCTGCTAGTAATCGTTTCTACTCTCCATTGGTAAAAAGCATTGCCACACAAGAAAACATTTCATCAGCAGAACTCGATACTATTCAAGGTTCAGGAGCCGATGGCCGTTTAACCAAAGATGATTTATTAAATTATATCAGTACAAAAGGAAACACAACCACTGCTCCAACAAGCGTTTCCACGCCAATAGTTGAAAATAAAGTAGCTGAACCAGTTGCTAGCCCTGAAAAAGAGGCACCAGCAAAAACAGTTTCATCAAGTGTAAGTGGTGGAGATGAGATAATCGAAATGGATAGAATGCGTAAGCTAATTGCTGATCACATGGTCATGAGCAAAGCAACCTCTCCACATGTTACCTCTTTTGTAGAAGCCGATGTTACCAACTTGGTACTATGGCGAAACAAAGTAAAAAGCAGTTTCGAAAAACGTGAAAACGAGAAAATAACCTTCACGCCTATGTTTATTGAAGCGGTAGCAAAAGCAATAAAAGACTTCCCAATGGTTAACGTTTCTGTAAATGGCACACAAATCATCAAAAAACGTGATATCAACATTGGAATGGCTGCTGCCCTGCCAAGTGGAAACCTAATTGTTCCCGTTATTAAAAATGCCGATCAATTAAATCTGGTAGGCTTAACCAAAAGTGTAAACGATTTGGCTTCAAGAGCAAGAAATAGTAAGTTAAAACCTGATGAAACCCAAAACGGTACTTTTACATTAACCAATGTAGGGTCATTTGGTAACATTATGGGTACTCCTATTATAAATCAACCGCAAGTAGCCATTTTAGCGGTAGGTGCCATTAAGAAAAAACCAGCTGTATTGGAAACCGAACACGGTGATGTGATTGCCATCCGTCATATGATGTTTCTTTCTCTATCGTACGATCATCGCGTGGTAGACGGTTCTCTGGGAGGCATGTTTGTGCGTAGAGTAGCCGATTACTTGGAAAGTTGGGATTTGAATAGAGAAATATAAATGTAGATTATAGCCCGTAAAAGACAACATGCTAGATTCAATTCTAAAAACAATCATTAAAAATAATACACTGCATGCCAAGTGGTTAAACACACTATCTTACATGGAAAATGCAGGTGCAAAAAAGATATCAGCATCAGAGCATAAAGAAAACGTAAACCTGATCATCTTGAAACATGCAGCGGAAGAACATCGTCACGCATATTACTTAAAAAAGCAAATTGCTAAAGTAGATGAGCAAGGCTGTAAAACGTATACAAACGCAGAATTACTGTCTCCTAATTATACCAAATATTATTTACATGCCCTTGATATTGAAGTATGTAGATATTTAAAAACTACTTTTAGCTTAAGTGGGTACGATTTGAAATTTGCAGCCTACTTATTTGTAACATATGCTATCGAAGTTCGTGCCGATGAATTATATCCAATCTATCAAGCTGCACTTGACGAAGCCAAAAGCAAAGTGAATGTGAAATCGATTATCCTAGAAGAAGAAGGGCATTTAGAGGAAATGATTAATCAATTGGTTGGCTTTGCTCCTAACTGGGAAGAACATGCGGCAGAAGTGATCGAAATAGAAAAAAAACTGTTTAATAATTGGGTTGCTGCGTTGGAAATAGATTTGGAAATAAAGTAAATGAACGGGCTTAAAAAGCATAGAGGACTTAAGCGCTACTACAAAAACCTTGCATCAAAAGTTGACGATTGGTCTGGATTAAATTTTATCGACCAAAAATTTGCTTGGTTTGACCTATGGCATACTCATTTCGACTGGTTTGGTTATGGCAATCATAGTTTTGACAAACGAAAGCCACACCTCGACAAACTTTTCAGACATTTCGAATTACTTAAACAAAAAGCCCCGGAACTAAAAACTGACTATCAAATTTGGGCGACAATACTCGATAACGACAGCGCTAGTGATGCCCTATATCTCCATACACCAAATCCGAATCGCGACAACTTTCCTTTGGCATTAAATAAATTAAAATCGGAAAATACGTTGACTAACCAAAAATTGATTAAATATTTAGATGAACTAGATGGTTTTGAAAAGCTCTATGGAGAAGCTGAGGAAGCTTTCTGTGTTGTATATAAGAAAGATGTGGGTCTAACAAACTGGCTATAACAACAGGTTCAAGTTAAGCCTTGGGCAAAGTGCGAACACAAAAATTTGAGGCCATTTATTTACCTTAGTACTGTGGGGGTTGGTGTAAGAAAATTTAGGCTCAACTTAAACCAGCAAAACGTTATGTATCAAGCAACTACAATCACAAAACGACAGTAATCAGACTAAATGAAAATTGAAACTCACAATATAAACGACATAAAAATAGCCGAAATTATTACGGACGAAATTATTTTAAGAACCACCGAAGACGGATTAGAATTATTGGGTAACCTGTACTATCAAGGGTTTGATAAAATCATTATTCACGAAAAGAACATTACCCCCGACTTTTTTGATTTAAAAACTAAAATCGCAGGAGATATACTTCAAAAATTCGCGCAATATAAAATGCCTTTGATAATTGTTGGGGATTTTTCAAAATTTAAAAGTAAGAGCTTAAATGACTTCATTTTCGAAAGTAATAAAGGAAAACAAATCAATTTTGTTGGCTCTCAATCGGAAGCAATAAAAGCATTGACAAATTGAATAAACAGCATTTCACAGTTAGACAAGGGCAAACAAACGACTTGACAGAACTACAAAAATTGTTTGTGGAAACAGTAAAGACCATTTGCACCGCTGACTATGACGAACAACAAATCGAAGTGTGGACTTCGGGCGTTGATAACAAGCAACGTTGGGGCGAAATAATGACAAAGCAATTTGTTTTAGTTGCTCAACACGCAGACAGAATTGTTGGCTTTGCGACACTTGACAACGGAAATTACATTGACCTTTTGTATGTTCACAAAGATCACCAACGACAAGGAATTGCACAACGACTACTTGACGACATTACAACCGAAGCAAGACGGCTAAAACAAATGAGATTGACTTCTGACGTAAGCAAAACTGCAAGATTGTTTTTTGAAAAAAATGGCTTTAGTGTTTTAAGAGAACAAACTGTGAATAGAAAAGGAATAAAATTGACAAACTATAAAATGATTAAATCGCTTGACTAAATGCCCGAACACATAACACGGGTTTACCTACGGTGAGCTCGCAAGCTAGGTTTGCGTCAGACGGGCTGACATGCAAACTTGGTGCTTCGTGCTTTTACTCAACCAATTTATCCAATTTAGCGCCAAAAAAAGGTACGAATAAAAAAGATAGCTAGACGCAGGCAAATATCCGAAAATTTAGTCTAAAGAATGCTACACTTAAAAAAAATAACCTTTTCTTCATTATAATTAAAGCAATTTAAATAGCTTATCAAACGTTTGTTCTAAAAAAAAAGAACGTATTCAACTATACCCATACTCCATAAAAAACAAATCACCCTTATTAGGCTTTATCCGCAAAAAAAAAGTGTTTACACACTTTCAGAAAGCAAACGTTTGCGTTGAGTTTAACGCGTTGTTTTTATTCTCATCTAGTAACTTAAACGTTAGAATAAGGCTAGAACTTAACCTTTACAAGTGGCGTCTTTTGCTTGTAAATGCCTATTTATAAAATATTCCGTTGGAAAAATTATGCTATCAATACAGCATGATTGTGAATTAGATGATTAATCAGAACTAAACACAATACCATAAATAACACCAAAAAACAACCCTAACCTTAATTTTTTATGAAAAAAAACAATCTAATTTTAACAGGCCTTGTCGCCGCTTGTTTGCTCTTTGCTTCATCATGCCAAAAGGCAGATATGTTGCAAGACTCTTTGGCCCTATCTGAAAACAGTTCAACCTTAGAAACTCTCACAACCGGCGATAGCATCATTACACACACCCGAAATGTGAATGTCGTCTATTTTATACCAAGCGATGTCGATAGTGTACCAGGCTATAAGCAACGATTAAGCGATCTTTTGCTTTGGAGCCAAGATTGGGTAAAACAAGAAATGACTCGAAATGGATATTCCAATAAAACGTTTGGTTTAGATAATGATGGAACTGGAAAAGTAAAGATTATCACTATTATGGGGGCTTTACCAAAAAGCAGCTATCCCTATTCAGGAGGCAGTGGGGCTGTAGCCAGCGAAGTAAATGCTTATTTTGCCAGCCATCCCACAGAAAAAACCAGTGATCATTATTTAATTATCCTTCCACGTTACTCTATTGGTACCAACGGATCACCAAGTGGTGGCCCATTCTATGGAACAGGAAAATGGTGCTATGCACTAGACTATGAAGAAATGGATATTGCTAACATGGGAAGAACAGATGCCGTTGGCAATCGTTTTAGCGTGTGGTTTGGCGGAATGGTACATGAACTGGGACATGGTTTAAATTTACCACACAACAGACAAAAAGTATCAGAAAACAGCACTTTAGGAATGGCGTTGATGTGGGCTGGGAATGGAACCTTAGGAAAGAGTCCTACTTTTTTAACGGCAGCTGATGCAGCTATTTTAAATGCGAACCAAGTATTTAACAACAACACGAATACATTTTACGGTGCTGTAACTACCAATATCACCAAGATATTTGCCAATTACGATGCATCATCTGCTTCGATTATATTATCTGGAAAATTCACATCAACGGGAAATGTTAACAGCATTTTATACTACAACGACCCCAATGTAAACAACGAGGGAACTGGTGGAAATACGGATTACAATGCCATTACTTGGGAGTCGAAAAAAATAGGAACCGATAGTTTCTATGTAGCCATGCCTATTGCCGATCTAGTGGAAAAGGGTAATGGCATGCTATACCAATTAAAAGTAAAATTCGTTCATGATAATGGTACTGTTACGCAACAAATTTACAATTATACTTTCTCTGGCGGTTTACCCGTGCTCACTTTTTCTACAAAAATAGAACTGAGCAAAGCGAACTGGTCGATTGATTCATTTAGTTCGCAAGAAAGTACCGATGGGAAAGCAACTAGCTTGATTGACGGAAACGCAACCACCGTTTGGCACTCACGCTGGAGAACATCAGCTGCTAGCTATCCGCATTCAGTGGTTATTAAAGTTGGTACAAGTGCTATCACGGCCAACGGTTTAAGTTTACTTCAAAGAAGCAGTTTAAGCCGATCTGTTAAAGATTTTGAAATACTAACGAGTAACGATGGTATCAATTTCAGTACGCAAGGAGATTTTGTGGCGGCAAATAACTCGGGAATTCAATACTTCAACTTCCCTTCTGCGCAAACCTTTCAGTATTTTAAAATTATCGCTAAGTCAGCACATGATGGAGCACAATTTGCTTGTTTAGCTGAGCTTGGCTTATACTAAGCTTACACATAAAAAAAAGTCCTGGCATTGTGCCAGGACTTTTTTAAAATATGATTATCGCCTAAGCGAAAATTTCTATTTTACTGCATCAATTACAGCTTTGAAAGCTTCTGGATGATTCATTGCTAAATCAGCCAATACTTTACGATTTAAACCGATTTCTTTAGAAGCTAGTTTACCGATTAACTGAGAGTAAGAAATACCGTGTTGACGCGCACCTGCGTTAATACGTTGAATCCACAAACCGCGGAATTCTCTTTTCTTAACTTTACGGTCACGATATGCATATTGCAAACCTTTTTCAACCGTGTTTTTAGCAACAGTATAAACTTTACTTCTTGCACCCCAATAGCCTTTAGCTAAATTAAGGATTTTCTTTCTTCTTCTTCTCGAAGCTACTGCGTTTACCGAACGTGGCATGTTGTTGTTGTTTTTTGGTAAGCGGCGTTCCTTATGGAATCTTTAAAGCCTGATACCTGGTGAATTAATAAATTACTTTCCGATACAAAGCATACGTTTAACGTTACCCATATCTGCATCTGTTACCATGCTTGCATTTCCAAGGGCGCGTTTACGTTTTGTGCTCATCTTTGTTAAGATGTGACTTTTGTATGCATTGTTTCTTTTGATTTTACCTGTTCCAGTAAGCGAAAAACGCTTTTTAGCACTGGAATTGGTTTTCATTTTTGGCATAACCTGTTTTTTAATTTATAAACCTATTTTTATTTTTTTACTACTTTCGGAGCTACTGTTAAGAACATCCGTTTTCCTTCTAACTTCGGTAATAATTCTACCTTGCCCACCTCTTCTAACGCTTGCGCAAATTTTAACAATAAAATTTCGCCTTGTTCTTTATATACAATTGCTCTTCCTTTGAAATGTACATAAGCTCTAACTTTCTCACCGTTCTCCAAAAAGCTTATTGCATGTTTCAATTTAAATTGGAAATCGTGATCGTTCGTGTTAGGACCGAAACGAATCTCCTTAATAACTGTTTGCTTAGCGTTTGCTTTAATCTCTTTCTGCTTTTTCTTTTGCTCGTAAACAAACTTGCTATAATCAATAATTCTACAAACCGGAGGCACTGCATTTGGAGAAATCTCTACCAAATCTAATTCTAGCTCATCAGCAAGTGCCAAAGCTTTTGCCAAAGGATAAATCCCTTGTTCAACATTATCGCCAGCCAAACGCACTTCTGGCGATTTAATGTGCTGATTAATGTTATGTTCTGCTTCTTTTTTCTTAAAAGGTGGACGTGGTCCCCTGTTAAATCCTGGTCTTCCTAATGCCAAATTTGTATCTTTTAATTAAACTGTTATTTCTTTTACTAATAAAGCGCTGAATTCCTCCAACGTCATGTTTCCTACATCTCCCTCTCCATGCTTACGTACCGAAACTCTTCCTTCTGCCATCTCCTTATCCCCGATTATAAGCATGTAAGGTATCTTTTTAACTTCCGCATCGCGAATCTTGCGACCAATTTTCTCATCACGGAAGTCAATAAGTCCGCGAATATCGGAATTATTTAGCGTATCTAAAACTTTTTTTGAATATTCTTCATATTTTTCTGAAATAGGAAGGATAATAAACTGCTCTGGACTTAACCATAATGGGAAGTTTCCGGCGCAATGTTCAATCAAAACAGCAATAAACCTTTCTAATGAACCGAATGGTGCACGGTGAATCATTACTGGACGATGTTTTTGATTATCACTTCCAGTATATTCCAACTCAAAACGTTCAGGTAAATTATAATCCACTTGGATGGTACCCAACTGCCATTTTCTACCTAAAGCATCTTTCACCATGAAATCCAACTTAGGCCCATAAAATGCTGCTTCTCCGTATTCTACAACCGTATTGAGTCCTTTTTCAGCTGCTGCTTCAATGATGGCATTTTCTGAAAGCAACCAATTTTCATCTGAACCGATGTACTTCGCTTTATTTTCAGGGTCACGTAAAGATACTTGAGCAGTGTAGTTATCAAATCCTAACGATTTAAACACATACAACACCAAATCAATTACCTTTTTAAACTCATCCTTTACTTGCTCTGGCATACAGAATAAGTGCGCATCATCCTGAGTAAACCCGCGTACACGTGTTAACCCATGCAATTCGCCACTTTGTTCGTAACGATATACGGTTCCAAACTCGGCAAAACGTACCGGTAAATCTTTATACGAACGCGGTTTGGTTTTATAAATTTCGCAATGGTGCGGACAGTTCATCGGTTTTAAGAAGAACTCCTCTCCTTCTTGCGGCGTTTTAATCGGCTGAAAAGAATCTTTTCCATATTTCTCCCAGTGTCCTGATGTAACGTATAAATTCTTGTGACCGATATGCGGTGTAACTACTTGCTCATATCCAGCTTTTGCTTGTGCTTTAGTTAAGAAATTCACCAATCGCTCGCGCAAAGCAGTTCCTTTTGGCAACCATAAAGGTAGCCCCATACCAACTTTTTCAGAAAAAGCGAACAATTCCAGTTCTTTCCCTAGCTTACGGTGATCGCGTTTTTTAGCTTCTTCAATCATGGCTAAATACTCAGTCAACTCGCTGGCTTTTGGGAAAGTTACCCCATAAATACGGGTTAATTGTTTTTTGGTTTCATCACCACGCCAATATGCACCCGCTACATTCATCAATTTTACAGCTTTAATAAAGCCTGTATTCGGAATGTGAGGTCCACGGCATAAATCGGTAAATGAACCTTGTGTATAAAATGTGATTTTTCCATCTTCTAACCCATCAATCAGGTCTAGTTTGTACTCATCACCTTTTTCGGTAAAATAGCTAATTGCATCTGCTTTGCTAACGCTTTTACGAGCAAATGCTTCTTTTTGTTTAGCCAGTTCCACCATTTTGGTTTCAATGGCTTTAAAATCGTCAGAAGAAAATTCCTGATCTCCGAAATCTACATCGTAGTAGAATCCTGTTTCAATAGCTGGGCCAATGCCAAATTTTGTTCCCGGATATAGTGCTTCTAAGGCTTCGGCCATTAAATGCGCAGAAGAATGCCAAAAAGTTGATTTTCCGGCAGCATCGTTCCAGGTTAATAATTTAACGCTGGCATCGCCTTCGATTGGACGGCTTGAATCCCAAACCTCTCCGTTTACTTCGGCTGCTAAAACGTTACGGGCTAAACCCTCTGAAATTGACAAGGCAATTTGATGGGCTGATGTGCCCTTTTCGTACTGACGTACAGAACCGTCAGGTAAAGTAATGTTAATCATCTACAACTATGATTTAAAGCTTAATTAATAATTCAAATAATCACTTACTACGTGATTTTTCCTTCTTTTACAAAAATAGCAAAAACATTTCGGGAAGTCGGTAATTGGATAAATATTTTTCGACTATCTTGAATTAATCTAGCAAAAAGAATATTATTTTAATCTGGAAGCAAAAAAAAGCCTGATTATTGCTAACCAGGCTTATCTCTTGTATGTGGATTTAATTACCAAATGTTCTAATTTGAATGCCTCCGCCTGAGCCTCCGTTACCCATCCTGCTTCTAATGCGTTTCATTTGCGCTTCCATTTTTGCTCTGTAGGCTTCTTCTGTAATTAAAGTTGCTTTTTTAGGTGCGGTTACATCCTTTGCACTTACTCCACGGTACTCCATACTGGTAGCTACTACACTGTTTCCTCTTCCCTCGATGGCCAATACGGCGCCTTTTGTCCATAAATTTGGATTCGGCGAAAAATCGAAACCTAAATCAGTAGTATACCAAAGATGCGTTTCTTCTGTAACATCCTTATCCATGTCTAAAATTTTCATCGAGCGAGTCGATTTTACAATTACTTCCTTGCAATCAAAACCAATAATTTTTTTGGTGTTCGTCGTTTCAACAACCTCAATTTTCGGTGCAGGAGGAGGTGTTTGTGGTGTTTTGCTACTATCTTGACGACTACCACCCATTCTAAAATTAGGCAACATACTCGTAGCAGAAAGGTTTAATTTCGTTGGAATGTAATACGTAGTATCGCTTACATCAAATACTTGCGCTACACTCTTATCAGCAAACGTATAATAATATTCGCGACTTCCTCCACCAAATCGCATCATCATACGACCAAAGCCGCCACCACCTCCGCCACCACCGTTACTATCTTCCATTTCCTCAACAGGCATGTAACTGGCATTGGTTGCCGTGAATAATAATTCATAATTTGATTTACTGGCTGAAGGCATACGTGCTTTCATAGCATCGTTCAGCTGCATACCACTTGCTGAAGCCATTGTGGCAGGATCAATGGTATTTTCGAACTGAATTGCGCCTGAAGTTTTCTTTTGTGCATCTGCAGCTGTAGCCAGTGCAATAACACTTAATAAAGAAAGGAATATCTTTTTCATGTTTTGTTCTTTTGTTGTTTGAGTCGAAAGCTTTAATATGGTTTAAAGCAAAGTTATTAAGATTACCCAAAAAGCATGTTAAAAAATGTTAAACACCTGCTTAAACTGCGCAAGAAAGCACATTGTAATCTCTTTTTTACATGAAAATTTTTCGCAATTAGTACTCTGTACTTTCTAGCCAGCCATTGCACAACACATCGGCAATGTGCATGGTTTTAATGGGCAAATTATTTTTGTCGATATATCCTTGCAAATGCAGCAAACACGATAAATCGGTAGAAATAATGTAATCTGCTTTTTGATCCAAGGCATGATTTACCTTTTGCTGCGCCATGGCCGATGAAATACCATCAAACTTAACCGCAAAAGTACCGCCAAAACCACAGCACATATCGGTATCTTTCATTTCCAGCAATTCTAAACCATGTACTTTTGAAAGCAATAAACGCGGTTCTTCTTTAATTTTACACTCGCGCAAAGCACTGCAAGCATCGTGATAAACAGCCTTTCCTTCTAGCTCCGCACCGAAATAATCCTTTTTCAGCACATTTACCAAAAAATCTGACAGTTCAAAAATATGTTGTTGCAACGAACGGCATTTATTGTGCACCATGGTATTCGTAAACAAATCATTGTAGCCCGCTTTCACCATGCCTACACAAGAGGCCGATGGCGCCACTACATACGTGTTTTCGCTATAATCGTTTAAAAACTTGGTTCCCACCTCTTTGGCTTCGTCCCAGTAACCCGCATTGTAAGCCGGCTGACCGCAGCATGTTTGTTTTGAATTGTAGCTTACCTTGCAACCCGATTTTTCTAATAATTTAACGGTATTAAAGGCAGTTTCAGGATATAATTGGTCTACAAAACAGGGAACAAACAATTCAACTTTCATCAACAAAAATTTAAAGATTCAAAATTACAAATTACGCGCTTCTTTACGACCAATTTTTTTCAATGCAAATAAAAAGATTAATCCCACGATAAAAAAGGAAGCAAGCGCAATGATTGAATTACGCATATTTTCAGTTTGCTCTTCGATAAAGGCAAAGGTAAATAAACCTAAAACAATGGATAATTTTTCTGTTGCATCGTAAAAACTAAAAAACGAAGCGGTATCTTTTGTTCCTTCTGGGATTAACTTGGAATACGTAGAACGGGATAACGATTGTATACCGCCCATGATCAAGCCAACCACCACGGCTAAGCCGTAAAATTGAAATTCATTGGTAATAAAATAGGCAGCGCCACAAGTAGCTATCCATACAAAAACGACCACCAATAACACGTTAATATTTCCAATTTTCTTTGCCAATACAGACATCAACCAAGCGCCCAAGATAGCAACTAATTGAATGAGCAAAATTACAATGATTAATTTAGATGCTTCTAAATGCAAAACTTTGGCTCCAAATCCGGCAGCGGCCAACATAATGGTTTGTACGCCCATCGAATAAAAGAAAAAGCTCATTAAATAGGTTTTTAAAAAAGTCATTTCTTTTAATTCCTTCCACACTTTGGCAAATTCGCCAAAACTACTTTTTAACATGCCTGCAGCATTTGTTGGGGTCAGCGTTGGCTCATCTTTCTTCAGTGCTTTAAATGGAATTTGGGCAAATAAAAACCACCAAATACCGACTAACAAAAAGGATAACCGTGCTGGAAATGATTTATCTACAATGCCAAAAAGTTCGGGTTTAAGTACAAAAACGAAGCAAATTAGCTGCAAAATAACACTACCAATATAGCCATATGAAAAGCCTTTGGCGCTTACGCTATCTTGATTTTCGACCGACGCTATAATGGGCAAATAGGAATTATTAAACATCACCCCGCCTACGTATCCCATGGCGGCTAAAACAAAACAGATTATTCCCAATTCCAAGGTTTCCAATTTAAAAAAATACAATCCCATGCAAGCAAAAGAACCGATGTAGGTAAACAGCATCATAAAAAACTTCTTTCTCCCGCGGGCATCGGCATAAAATGATAACACAGGTAATAAAAGCACCATAATTAAATAGGCCACGGCAAGTGCATAATTGGATAAAGCTGTATTGATAAATGATTTTCCAAAGAATGTTACCCGATCGCCATGTTCCTCGGTTGTTGTAATGGCCGCATAGTAAACCGGAAAAATTGTTGAGGTGATAACCAGGTTGTAGGCAGAATTTGCCCAGTCAAAAAACGCCCAAGAGCGAATAACCTTTTTATTATCTTTTTCTATCATTGAGTTTAAAAACTTCTTAAATGGTTACGGAAATGATTTATCGTTATCTATGTTCAAATGTAGTATTTCTTTCCATCGCTTTTAATTTTTCCTGCATCTAATAATTCGCGAATGATGGTAATACGTTGGTTTTCACTTCCAATTTTTATTGAGCCAACGAGTTCAGCTAAATCTAAAGCAGTCTGTTTTAAGTAGGTGATTGTTTCAAACTCAATTTGTTCGTTTAGTTCAACTGCTCTTTTACTGCGTATTTGCGCCAAGCAAACATCGCAAACACCACAACTGGGCGCATTTTGTTCGTCAAAATAAGCCAACAACTGCTGACTACGGCATTTGGGGGTTAAAACGTATTTCACCGTTGCGTTAATCTGCTTCAGCATAATTTCCTTTCTTTGCTGCAGGTATTTTACATCCACATCAAAGTGCTCCATATCTACACGAGCACGAATGTATTGTAGTTGAGGTTCATCCGTTTTAGGCAAGTACGTTAGCAATTCCAAATCATTCAATTTCTTCAGCATATTGACCGTATCGCGAAATGATATTCCCGATCGTTTAGCGATTTCAGCTTCCGAAATTTTCACAAAACCATCAAACAAACCGGCATATGAGCGTACAATCACTTTAATAAAACTGTCATAGGCTCTATTTTCAATCTGAAAGCGATACAAATCTTCGTTCCCAACTAAAAACAGCACCCGAGAAGGTATAAAGACACTTTCAGACAGCGTGATGTATCCATCATGTTCGAGAAATTTCAAAGCCGACAAACATTTCAAAACATTGATATTAAATCGCTTACAAAAAGCAGCCACATCAAAAGTAAAGGTTAAACCTTCGCCTGCACCAAATGCCAATTGAAAATAATTACCTAAATAATGATATACTTTTCGAATCTCATCCGCTGAGGGAAAACTGTCAATATAACGCGATTCTAGAGTATCCACATCCGTCTGATTGGCCAATAGTACGGCATAACTCCGTTTTTCATCCCGTCCGGCCCTACCCGCTTCTTGATAATATGCTTCTAAACTTTCGGGTAAATCTAAATGTACCACAAACCGAACATCGGATTTATCAATACCCATTCCAAAGGCATTTGTAGCGACCATTATCCGCGTTTTGTTTTGCTTCCATTCCTCTTGCTTCGTAAAACGAACGTCCCTATCCAAACCGGCGTGGTAAAAATCAGCTTTAATCTGGTTGCGATTGATGAAATTGGATACTTCAGCCGTTTCACGTCGGTTCCGGACGTACACCAATCCAGTTCCTTTCACATTTCGGCAAATATCCAGCAGTTTCCCATACTTATCTTCATCAGCAGAAACAACATAACTTAAATTATCACGCGCAAAACTTTTAACAAATATTTCTGGATTTTTTAGTGTTAATTTCTCGATGATATCTGCCCGAACCATATCTGTTGCTGTGGCAGTCAGTGCTAAAAGGGGTACTTTGGGTAAGATTTCGCGCAGTTGCGAAATTTGCAAATAGGGCGGCCTAAAATCGTAGCCCCATTGCGAAATACAATGCGCCTCATCAATGGCAATTAAGTTCACATTCATGTAGGAAATTCGCGTGCGTACCAATTCCGAAAGCAAGCGCTCAGGCGATAAATACAGAAACTTTATCTTGCCATAAATGCAGTTATCCAACAAAATATCTATTTCGCGCTTTCCCATTCCCGCATAAATTGCAATGGCTTCAATTCCCTTTTGTTTCAGATTTTCAACCTGATCCTTCATCAAGGCAATTAAAGGCGAAACCACAATGCAAATACCTTCTTTTACTAGTGCTGGTACTTGAAAGCAAATAGACTTCCCTCCTCCCGTAGGTAAAAGCGCCAAAGTATCCTTATCTTCCAAAACGGAGCAAATAATTTCCTCTTGCAAAGGTCTAAAAGCGGCGTGTCCCCAATATTTTTGTAAAATCTCTAACGAAGTCATATTTCAGCAATACCAAAACTATAAAAAAGCTATTGATATTACTAAATTGCATCATAATTAATCTAACTTAAATGAAGTACTTCTTTTTTATCCCTGTATTCTGTTTTTATTTTGGACAAACGTCCGCACAAGAGAAAAAATGGGACATTGAAAAATATGCCGGACCTACCAAAACGATTAATGTAAATACCGATGAAGGTACTTGGATGAATCTGGATGTTAGCCTAGATGGTAAAGAAATTGTTTTTGATTTACTAGGCGACATTTATACGCTTCCGATTACAGGTGGCGGTGCAAAACTAATAAGTGGCGGTATTGCTTGGGATGTACAACCTCGTTTTAGTCCGGATGGAAAATACATATCTTACACGAGTGATAAAAGTGGGGCTGATAACATTTGGATTATGAATCGCGATGGTTCTAACAAAAAACAAATAACAAAAGAAACTTTCAGACTATTAAACAATGCCACTTGGTTGCCCAATAGCGAATACCTCATTGCTCGAAAACACTTCACCGCGTCACGCTCGCTTGGCGCTGGAGAAATGTGGATGTACAGTATCAACGGTGGGGAAGGTATTCAATTAACCAAAAAGAAAAACGACCAACAAGATGCTGGGGAGCCCAATGTATCGCCCGATGGCAAATACGTTTATTTTAGCGAAGATGTAAGCCCGGGTCCTGCTTTTCAATACAGCAAAGACCCGAATGGAACTATTTATGCCATCCGCCGATTGGATTTAACCAACGGAAAATTAAGCACTTTAATTGACGAACAAGGCGGAGCTTGTCGGCCTCAAGTATCCCCTGATGGAAACCTCATTGCTTTTATTAAACGAGTACGACTAAAATCGGTTTTATACATTCAAAACTTAAAAACGGGCGAAGAATGGCCTGTGTACGATGAGCTATCCCACGATCAACAAGAAACCTGGGCTATTTTTGGAGTATATCCGAATTTTGCTTGGACTCCTGATAACAAAGGTTTGGTGTTTTATGCACATGGAAAAATTAGAAGTATCAATATTCATAGTTTAAGCACCGAGATTATTCCTTTTCAAGCGAATACCATTCAAACAGTACAGGAATCGCTTCATTTTCAACAACCTGTTTTTCGCGAAGATTTCAAAGCAAAAATGGTCCGCCAATTGGTAACCTCGCCTGATGGAAAAACCGTTGTTTTCAATGCCGCAGGATACCTTTATAAACAAGACTTACCAAATGGAAAGCCAGAAAGATTAACCACAGGATTAGATTTTGAATTTGAACCTGCGTTTAGTCCAGATGGAAAATTTGTTGTCTTTACCACTTGGAACGACGAATTGCGCGGAGCTATTAAACGTGCAGAACTAAAAACCGGTAAAATGATTACGCTGAGCGATGAAAAAGGCTTTTATTATTCTCCAAAATATTCGAGTAAAGGCGATAAAATCGTTTTCCGAAAAGGAAGTGGAAACGATGTTTTAGGGTATAATTATGGTCGCGGTGTAGGGATTTACCTGATGCCGGCAACGGGCGGTTCTAAAACATTGGTAATTGACAATGGCATTAAGCCGCAATTTAACAACACCGATACACGCATCTATTTTCAAAGCAATGCTGATGGAAAAAAAGCACTTAAAAGTGTTGATTTGAATGGTGGAAATGAGCGTATTCATTTCACTTCGCAATACGCGAATCAATTTGTGATTAGTCCCGACAATAAATATTTGGCCTTTAATGAACTGTTTAACGTATACATCACCCCCATGATTAATGTTGGTACTGCACAAGATGCTTCTGCCGGAAATAAAGCTATTCCTGTTGCCAAAATTACGACCGATGGAGGAACTTATATAGAATGGAGTGCCGATAGTAAGAATCTGCATTGGACTTTAGGGCCAGATTATTACACCATAGACGTAAAAGCAGCATTTAATTTTGATGGCAGTACACCTAAAACCACCCCAAACCGTGTCCAGCTAAATATACCCTTAAAAGCAGATATTCCTAGCGGGATGATAGCCTTAAAAGGTGCCCGTATTATTTCAATGAAAGGTGATGAAGTTATTGAAAAGGGAACTATTTTGACCGATGGAAACAAAATTGTAGAAATTGGTGAAATGAATGCTGTAAACATTCCAGCAAACGCCAAAGTAATGGACGTGAGCGGCAAAACCATTATGCCGGGTATCATCGACGTACACGCACATTTGCGCACCAGTCCTGATGGAATAAGCCCTCAAACAGATTGGAGTTATTTGGCCAATTTAGCCTTTGGAGTGACCACTGCGCACGACCCTTCCAGCAACACGGAAATGGTATTTAGTCAAAGTGAAATGCTTAAAGCTGGTCGCTTGGTTGGCCCACGGGTATTTTCGACTGGCTCTATTTTATACGGCGCTGATGGCGATTTTAAAGTCGTGATTAACAGTTTAGACGATGCCTTGTCAAACCTACGTCGATTAAAAGCTGTAGGCGCATTTTCGGTAAAATCGTATAATCAGCCGCGACGTGACCAACGTCAACAAATATTGGAAGCTGCCCGTCAGTTAAAAATGGAAGTAGTTCCGGAAGGAGGTTCTACCTTCTTTACAAACATGAACATGATTGTTGATGGACATACAGGTATTGAACATAGCATCCCGGTTTTACCGGTTTATAAAGATGTTATCAACCTTTGGAACCATACCAAGGTTGCCTATACGCCTACCTTAATTGTAGCCTATGGTGGCCAATGGGGCGAAAATTATTGGTACGACCGCACCAACGTTTGGGAAAACGAGCGCTTGTTAAGCTATACGCCACGTTCGATTATTGATGAACGTTCGCGCCGTAGAACTACTTCGGAATATAGTGATTACAACCACATCAACATTGCGAAGGCAGCAAAACAAATAGCAGAAAATGGAACAAAAGTAAATCTAGGTGCCCATGGGCAACTACAAGGCTTAGGCGCTCATTGGGAACTTTGGATGCTGGTTCAAGGTGGCTTTACACCTTTGCAAGCCATTCGTTGCGCTACATTAAACGGCGCAAGCTATTTAGGTATGGAGACCGAAATTGGTTCATTAGAAACTGGAAAATTGGCTGATATGGTTATCATGGATGCAAATCCACTGGATGATATTCGTCACTCTGAAAAAATAAAATATGTGATGATTAACGGACGCTTATACGATTCGGCCACAATGAATGAAGTTGGAACTCGCGAGAAGATCCGCAGCAAAATGTGGTTTGAGAATACGAAAGGCAATGCCTACACCCATCCTTCAGGAGAATCAGAAACATGGACCTACACGGTTCCGCATTGCGATTAAAAACAAAAAAAAGCCCCAAAAAGTTAGACGCTTTTTGGGGCATAGTAAAATGAGGCATCCTCAGTTCTTTAAACGGATTATTTCATTTTCAACTCTCCGATAATTGGAATTTCGCTTTGTAATTCAGAACGAATGGCCGTTTGCATATACAATTCCAATTGCATCACTTTTGCAGCTTGTGTTGGAGATATCGCCGATTTCAATTTGCCATAATATTTCTGTTGTAATTTATCAATGGCAACGTTATTTTTTAATAGACTTTGCATCAAAGGATCTACTTTTTCATTTGTTAGCGAAGCATAATTATCTGCGTATTCTTTAATGATTTGAATTCGCTCTGCTCCTAGTGCCTTATATTCATCACTATACTGTGTATAAATTGGATCAAATTTAGCTTTGTCTGCATCTGTAAATTTTAAAACCTGATAAATAATAGCACGTTTCTCCATCCCGAAAAGACCTTGAACGACCTGTACTTCGTCTTTGTCTTGAGCTTTCAAACCTAAACTACATGCACCTACAATAAGCAGCGTAAAGAGCATTTTTAAATTGTTTTTTTTCATAGTGGTATTTTTTTGTAACAAATATACTACTTTGTTCGAACTCTCTATAAAAATAATACGACATTAAAGGAAATCCTTTAGATAGGCTAATATGCACAGTATGAGCAACAAAATCAAAGATTTCGTCATTGTTTTCCTGCTTGATTCAAGTTGTTGGGGAGATCGGCCCTGTTCCATGCTTGGTTGTTTAGTTCATTTAGATAGGATATCGTACTAAAACGTTTTCACTTCAAAATTGTTTATAAAAAAAGTAAATCCGAATTAAAACACCTGAAAACCAACAACTTATTTTTAAAAAACAACAAATTCCCATGATTACATAGGTTTATTTGAGCGTAATCGATTCAGATAAGCTGTATATTTCTCAACAAAAGAACTAAGATAAACCAAGATAAAATCAACAAAAAACACCTTTATTGAGCCAGAATCGATGATTTTCCAGAAAAAATAAAAAAAATCAAATAACTATTTGCAAATATAAAACAGATTCGTACTTTTGCCGATGGAAAGCTGGCAGAGTGGTCGAATGCGGCAGTCTTGAAAACTGTTGACTGTCACAGGTCCGGGGGTTCGAATCCCTCGCTTTCCGCTGAAAAGATCTTAAAACCTTTCAAAAGCCTGCAAATCGCACGATTGCAGGCTTTTTTTGTTTCTAAACCATACCAAAATAGTTATTTAATCACAAACAACAGGTGCGTGATTCGGTGAGTCATTTTGGGAATTTGGATGGACGCACTAATAACGAATTAATAAACTGATTATCAAGATGTTTACGCAGTAATCATCTTGATTTTTTCCTACTGCAAAGCTAGATTTGTTAACCATTAATGTAAAACATTATGAAAACCAATTTCAGCTTACTCTTCTTTTTGAAGAGACCAAAAAATTACAAGACTGGCCCCGCGCCAATTTATTTAAGGATTACCGTTGAAGGTAAACGTTCGGAATTCTCATCAGGAAGATTGTGTGAACCTAAATTATGGAATCCATCAAAGGGTCGGACTGGAAATTTCGGTGAAATTGACCACCCAATTCCGTTTTAAACTGACCACCTATTCCGCTGGAAATTGACCACCTCATTTCGGATCAAATTAACCATATTTTACAACTAAACTAAACTTTCGTTTTCTCAATCTTATTCTTCACTTTGTAAATATCCTTCCATATATCGCCCAGTTTTTCCAATCGCTCTTTCATATTGAAAATCGTAAAATTGTCGATTTTCAAATCCTCGTTTACTTCTTCCCATTGCAGAGGGGCCGAAACGGTAGCTCCAGGTTTGGGTCTCAAGGAATAAGGCGCAACAATGGTTTGCCCTTTTCTGTTCTGCAAATAATCTAAATAGATTTTATGCTTTCGTTTACTCGGACTACGCTCCAAACTGGTGATATCCGGGTGATGTTCGTAAACCAAACCTGCCACATAATGCACAAAGTTTTTAGTGATTTCGTAATCGTATTTCCCCAAAGGAATTACGATATGAATACCCTTAGAGCCCGAAGTTTTCACAAAAGAAGTAATGTTCATTTCATCTAACACTGATTTAGCAGTTAATGCTACTTCAACCACACGATCAAATGAAATTCCATGAGGGTCTAAATCCAAGACTGCAAACAGGGGTTGATCTGGTTTCAAATAGCTACTCATCCAAGGATTAATTTCTATACAGCCCAAATTTACCATCCAAAGCAAGGTTGCTTCATCATTACAGATCAGGTAATCTATCTTTTTATGAAGATGCTCGGATGGGAGCGTTGCGTATTTAATCCAGCTAGGAATTTGCGCGACATTCAAATCCTTCTGAAAAAAACCTGGTTGTGCTATCCCATTGGGATGCCTGTTGAGGGAAAGTGGCCTGTTTTTAAGATGGGGCAAGATATAGGCCGCCATTTCGCGATAATAATTGACCACTTGTCCTTTGGTTATTTTCTCATTGGGCCAATACAACTTATGCTGATTGGTAAATTTTACGGCTTTCCTACCAAATTTAAGAGAAAACTCCTCCTCAGTGTCAACTTTTTTAGCGGCTACGGGTTTTTCCTTAACGATTTCAGAAACTGCCTTATCTTCTCTAATTCCTTTAAAAACAGGATGGCGCAAACGCTGATTTTCCGTCCATTCTAAAAAAGTTACCTCACAAACTACTTTGGGCCTTAGCCAAGTCACCTTTTTTTGCTGCGCCACTTTTTCGTCAATCGGCTTTTCTGTGGTTATAAACGGCTTTAAAATTTCAGTAATTTCTTTTAAAGACTGCTCAGTAAAACCAGTGCCGCAATTACCGATATAACTTAGTTTTCCATTTGTGCCGCTTACGGCCAAAACTAATGCTCCAAAGTAATTTCTTTCTCCCGAGGGTCTGGTAAAACCCACTACTATTGCTTCCTGCGACTGTTGTATTTTGATTTTTTGCCAATAACTGCTCCTCACCCCACTTAGGTAAGTACTTTCTGCGTCTTTAGCCATCACACCTTCCCATCCATTTTTCCTTGCATCCTCTAAAAATTCATTGCCCTTTAATTTAAACGAAGGCACCATTTCTATTGCTTTCTGCTTGTTATTGGCCAAAAGCATTTCCAAGAGTTTTTTGCGCTGTCGTAAAGCCATCATACTTACATCAGCACCATTGATTTGGAGCACGTCAAAAACGGCATAACGTAGATCTACTTTCTTGTCAGAAGGGTCGTAGTGCTGTAAAGCTTGAAAATTGCTCTTATTTTTTTCCCTTACCACAATTTCGCCATCCAAAATGGCATCGATATTCAATTTTTCCAAGGAATTAATGAGGGTTGGATAAGCTTTGCCTAAATCTTTTCCATTTCTGGAAATCAAGGATACCCTATCCTGCTCCACTTTCGCGATTCCCCTATATCCGTCTATTTTTTCTTCGAAAACCCAATCTTGATCATCCACTACTTGTTTAACTAACTTTGCCAACATGGGTTGCGGAACTTTTTCTTTGGATTTAGGTTTTACGGAAGAAATTACTTTCTCCTTCTTAAAGTCCTTTCCCAGTTTTTTAATCTTTGCCGATACCTCATTTTCCACATCATATTTTTTATCTACGGCATATTTATCTTTATGCTTAATCAACAGCCAAGCATTGTGCTCACTGTCTTTCATTTTCACCAAGGCAAATTCTCCCTTGAGTTTTTTACCATGCAGTACAAACTTTAAATTACCCTCATCTAAACCTCTATCCAAGCTACTTTTCTTGTGATCTATGGCCTCATAGGTACCTTCATCAAAAATATTCACTACGCCTGCCCCATAGCTTCCTTTCGGTATGGTTCCTTCAAAAGATTTATAGTCATAGGGATGATCTTCTACCATCATGGCCAAACGCTTATCTTTGGGATTAAGGGACGGCCCTTTAGGCACTGCCCAACTCTTTAGCACCCCATTGAGTTCCAACCTAAAATCGTAATGTAAATGGGAGGCATGGTGCCTTTGTACCACAAACGAAAGTTTTCTACCGTCCGTTTTTCCCCCTGTAGGCTCTGTAGTTTGTTTAAAATCCCTCTTTTTAATGTACTTGCTTAAAGACATTTTAAGCTCCTTTCTTGCTCAAACTTTGCATTAATTGTTGGTAAAGATCATCGCTAACACTTTTTTGCGGCAGCATTTTTTTAACAACTACTTTTTTGCCTTTTGCCTTGGCCCTTATCACTTTCATCAGTTCTTTCGTATACTCGTCCTTAAAGGCTCCAATATCAAAATCGCTACTATATTGCTTAATGAGCGCCATGCCCACGGCCAGTTCTTTTGGCTTAATGGTTTGTACCTCAGTTTCTAAATCCTTGAAAGCCCTTATCTCCTCTTCAAAACGAATACGCGTAATTACCAACATATTGCCTAAGGGATGCATGATGCATAGATGTTCATTATTGCGCAGTACAAACCGGGCCAAACCTGCTTTTTTTGATTTTTGTAATGCTCTTAATAAGAGTGAATAGGCTTTTTTCCCTTGTGGCTCTGGCTGTGTGTAATACGAGGTTTCGTAATAAATCGGATTGATGTCGGCTATATCTACAAAATTCTCCAATTCTATTAGTTTTGTTTTTTCAGGCATCGCCTGTGCAAAGTCTTCATCTTCCAGTACCACATAGTTATCTTTTAACAAATAGCCTTTTACAATACGCTCATAAGGCACCTCTTTTCCACTTTTCTCGCTAATACGTTGGTATTTGATTTTTGAGAGGTCTTTACCATCAAGCATGTCTAAATCCAAATGGCTACTTTGTACCGCTGAATACAATTTCACTGGAATATTTACAAGTCCAAATCCTATTGCTCCTTTCCAAATCGACTTCATTACTTTCTTTTTAACAAGCGCAGCATCCCATATACTGCTTGATAAAAAACAGCCGAATCAGCAAATAGTTTGTGAATAAATCACTTACTGAATTAAACCATGCATTACGCCATACCTTATTAACGAGGCCGATTTTTTTGAACCAGTCTTATCTTACAGACTTTGTCGATGCCCCTCTATAGTGCGTTTACTCAAAAAGAACTTTTCGGACATCTGCAAATTGGTTAATCCTTCGGCAATGAGTTGCAGAATTTCAAGTTCACGCAACGAAAAATCAATTTGGTCTAGAATTCTACTTTTAACTGGTCTGAATTTTGGGAAGTGCACAATATCTTCTTTCACTCATAATCAAGAATTAAAATCAAACCCCATTGGTGTTTGTTGCCAATTGGATGTTACAGAGACTTGCTAAAATCGAGAGCTGCGGGTATTATTATCTAGACCCTAACCAAGGAATGAATATCAGAGACTTTCTGTCTGGTAAGCTACTTAAACAATTTTAAGACCGCGTTTAAGAATGAGGACGCACATCCCGAAGTAGAAATCTACATGTCACAGGACAAGTGGGACAATTAGCTACTGAACCAATGTGTAGGAAAAATGAACTGGTGAATTGAATTCCTACCTTGAGAATAAGCTACAGGTTATGGTATTATGAGCATATCAGGATACTGATTTTGAAGTCGATCAACCTTTGAAAGAAAAGGGAATAACCTGAGCTATGGGTAGACAAACCAATTTACGTGACCCCATTATACCAATTTTTATTTACTTGAAAATGAATTGATAATTAATTGAATTTGATAGAAATGTTTTCGCGATGAGGGGCACTTGAAAATGGTTTATCCACCCACACTTATTCCATCTACCTACTCACAATCTTTTTGATTACAAATTCATTGAAGAAGAAATCCCGATAAATGTTGCCGATAGGTATTTCGTTTGTACCAATGTACACCGTGTTATTATCCACCGAACTGATGTGTTTTGCATTGATAATATAGGATTTGCTCACGCGTACAAACACATCTTTTGGTAATTGGTCGTGTATGGTTTTGATATTCATGGCCGTTATTACTTTTTGATTTTCGGTGTGCATCACGACATAATCTTTTAAGCCTTGAATAAAAAGGATGTTGTTAAAATAGACTTTGAAAATTCTACGGTCAGCTTTTACAAAAAAATAATCATCCGTAATCGTTTCGATGTTGTTGTTCGTATAATCGGCCTTTAGCAATTTGGAATAGGTTTGAGCTTTTTCAACAGCCTTTTGAAAACGCGCTAATTTTACGGGTTTAATCAGGTAATCAATCGCATCTACTTCGTAGCTATCCGTAGCAAATTCAGAATAAGCGGTCGTAAAAATCACAAAAGTTTCCTTTGGAATGGTCCGTGCAAATTCAATTCCATTAATTCCTGGCATTTGTATGTCAAGAAAGATTAACTCAACGGTATTGTTTTCCATAAACTTGCTGGCCGTCTCGGGACTGTTAAACGCCCCAATTAAATTTAACCCATCGGTTTGGTTAATCAACATCTCGATGGCTTCTCTTGCCAATGGTTCATCATCTACGATAATACAATTCATCCTGCTTTACTTTAGTATATTACGAAATAATCTTCAAAAATTTTCGACTTTCTATTCTTACGATTTTACACTTGGTTTTCGCCCTCTCCATTTCTTCCTTAAACCAAACGCATTGTTAGCTATTTGGTTCATCCATGCCCCCATTGCGTTCCTTGTTAAGGCCTCATCCTGTACAACCATGCAGGTCATAATTTTAGCGTTAAGGAAACGCAATACGTTTCCGGGGTTTCTTCGATTGATAACGTATGCATCGCCGGAAACAAGAGTTCCAGTCTTCGTTTAATATTGGTTAATCCCAAACCTCCTGTAGTATTAACAGACTTCTGTACAGGCTTGGAGTTGATACAGGTAAAGAAAAGTGCATCATTTCTTACATCAAAAAACAGATTTACATACGATGATTTTGTTGCGTCATTGTTATGCTTCACCGCATTTTCTACAAAGGAAATAAACAGTAAAGGCGGAATTTGTACGCCACTCAAATTACCCTCTTTTGAAATCAGGAAATCAAAACTGTCGCGTCTTACCTTTTCCAAATTTAAAAAATCTTCCAAAAAATGAATATCAGAAGTCAGCAATACCTTATCTCGCGCACTGTCATATAATTGGTAGCGTAGCAAATCACTCAATTTCATTAACACTTGCGAGGCCTTTTCAGGGTCTTTCTTCGTCAGAACATTCGCATTATTCAGCATATTAAATAAAAAATGTGGATTGATTTGATTTTTCAGTTGTTCCAATTCAGCATACGTTTTCGATTTTTCCAACTCATCAATCAATTGCCTATCAACCATCCCCTTTTGAAACAATTTTACAGAGGAGGATGCTGCAATCAACACCAAAATCAGAAACGAAAAAAGAGGAATGTTCAACCCGTTTTCGTTGGAAGCAGAATTAAAAAAGTAACCTCCAATAGCGGATAAAATAATGATAAACAAAACATATAGGCAGTATTGCAGATTTTTGTTTTTAAACAGAAACTTGGGCACCAATACATACATATTGAGATAGAACAATACGAGAAAGAAAAACAAAATGAGCGTTGGTTCTGCAATTTCGGGGGTACTATTATACAATACACAACCGATAACCGTAATGAGCAACAAATGCCGAAACACTCTGTATTTGGAGGATATTAAAAACTGAAAAAACCAATTTTCAGAAATAAACTGTTTATGTAAAGTTTCTTCCATTCCGATAAAATATAAAAACAAGATACTAAACAAATTTACACTTTAAAACTGTCGCTATCTGGGGTTTTATACAAAAGTGCATTCTTTTTATACGAAAATAACCATGCTCCAAATACCTAAAAAATGCCTTAAAATTTTTGGTAGTTCCCCCATACATTTTGCTATAAAAGATACTCCATTTGGTATAATACAAAAAAATGCATGGTCATAAAAAGATAGTTTCGCAACCAAAATTGTAATCAATCTTATTTTTTTATATGAAATACAAAATCATGTATGCCTTGCTGTTGGTAACCCTTTCATTAACGGCGTACTCCCAAGAAAAATTTACATTGAGTGGAACCATCGCCATCCAATCAAATCACGAAACAATCATCGGCGCAAGTATTTACATCCCTGAAGCAAAGGTATCAGCTACGACTAATTCGTATGGTTTCTACTCGATTACCTTGCCAAAAGGGGACTATACCATCCTGATCAGTTATGTAGGATTTGACAATCTCGAGGAGAAGATTTCGCTGACGGAAAATATAAAAAGGGATTTCGCTATGACTGAAAAAAGTACCTCATTGGATGCGGTGGTAATTTCATCAAACAACTCCAGAACGAATATCCGAAAACCAGAAATGAGCGTGAATAAACTCCCTATTTCTACCATCAAGAAAATGCCTGCGGTAATGGGCGAAGTGGATGTTTTGAAATCTATTTTAACGCTTCCGGGTGTTGCCAATGCACAAGAAGGAGCAACTGGTTTTAACGTGAGAGGTGGCTCTGCCGATGGAAATTTAGTGTTGATGGATGAAGCCGTGATATACAATACTTCGCACCTGTTCGGTTTTATCTCAGTTTTTAATGCGGATGTGATTAAAGATTTGAAACTGTATAAAGGTGGAATTCCAGCCAATTTCGGCGGGCGTACCTCTTCGGTATTGGATATTTATCAAAAAGAGGGAAACAAAAACGAATACCATGTTAATGGCGGAATTGGTGCTATTTCAAGCCGATTATTGGTTGAGGGGCCCATTGTAAACGAAAAAAGTTCCTTTGTGGTGGCGGGTCGAGGGTCTTACGCACATTTGTTACTGAAACTGGCAGACGAACCCAATTCGGCCTATTTCTACGACTTGAACGCTAAATTGAATTACAAGTGGAACGATAAGAACAACTTGTTTATATCGGGATATTTAGGTAAAGACAACATGAGTTTCAACAATGTGTTCGTTAACAACTATGGAAACTCATTCCTTAACCTACGTTGGAATCACATCTTTTCAGATAAACTATTCTCCAACGCATCGGCAATTTACACCAATTATGATTACGGATTGAAAATAAAAATGGTAGGCATTGACTGGAAGTCAACTATCCAAAACTACAACCTTAAATACGACTTCAAACACTATTTATCGGACAAGCTAAATTTGAGTTACGGGCTCAATTCCATTTATTATCAATTTAATCCCGGAACCATAAAACCGATGGATGCTAGTTCTCCCATTAATCCCGAACAGCTTGCGCAAAAATACGCTTGGGAAAACTCCTTGTATATCAGTGCTGAGCACAAACTTTCTAACAAAATCTCCTTGAACTACGGCCTTCGATACAGCAATTTCCTCAGGTTAGGCGAGCAGGAAGTAAATACGTATGCCAATAATGAAGCCGTAGTTTTCAACCCTGAATTACAAATTTACGAAGAAGGCACACCCACCGGAACCATCCAGTATGGAAAGAATCAGAAAATTGCAAGTTTTGGAAATTTAGAGCCTCGTTTTGCGATTTCTTATGCCCTTAATGACAACCAATCTGTGAAAGCAAGCTATAACCGAATGAGCCAATACATTCATTTAATTTCCAACACAGCTTCGGTGTCTCCACTGGATATTTGGGCGCCGAGCGACCAGTATTTAAAGCCTGAAATTTTAGACCAGGTGGCACTCGGCTATTTTCGCAATTTCAGCAATGATAAATATTCTCTAGAAGCAGAAGCGTTTTACAAGAAAATTAAAAACAAAGCGGATTATATTGACGGAGCGGACCTTATCGCCAACAATGCCATCGAACAGGTCATGCTGAATGGAGAAGCAAGAGCATACGGATTGGAATTGATGTTGAAGAAAAACACAGGAAAATTGACCGGTTGGCTATCTTATACACTTTCCAAAGCACAACAACGTACCCCAGGAAGGACTGCAGAAGAGCCGGGTATCAACAATGGAGAATGGTATCGGGCAAACTACGATAAAACGCACAACCTTTCGCTAACTGCCGCCTACCAACTTTCAAAAAAATGGAGTTTCGGAGGGATTTTCACCTATCAAACAGGTAAGGCAGCAACCTACCCGATTGGCAAATATCAGTATCAAGGCATTACCATTGCAAACTACGGCGAAAGAAATGCCAGCTCTATTCCGGCCTATCATCATTTGGATGTATCTGCAACCTGGACACCTAGACCAGAGAGTAAAAAAAGGTGGAAAGGTGAATGGGTATTCAGTATTTATAATGTTTACAATAGAAGCAACGCCGCCTCGGTGATGTTTGGACAAAATACGGAAACAGGTGCCAGCGAAGCAAAGAAGATGTCCATTTTTGGTATTACTCCGGGTATCACCTACAATTTCAAATTCTAATTTAAAAAATCGAACAATGAAAATATTCAAAAATTATCTCGTACTACTCTTGAGCCTTTTTCTTCTTTCCTGTACGGAAGAAATTATCGAACCTGATTTGACAACCGCAGCACCAAGACTGGTTATTGATGCATCTATTGATTGGGTAAAAGGTACTTCCGGCAAGGAACAAAAAATTATACTGAGTACCACCACCGGATATTATAGCCCTGAATTTCCGACCGTTTCGGGCGCAACCATTCGCGTGGCCAATTCAGCGAATACCAATTTCCTTTTCATCGAAAAACCCGGAACAGGAGAATATATCTGCTCCGATTTTCAACCGGTCATCGGAGAAACCTACATACTTACCGTTTCCTTAAATGGAGAAACATATACCTCCAGTGAAACATTAATGAGCGTTCCAACTATTGAAAACAACATTGAACAGAATAATAAAGGTGGAATGGGTGGCGATGAAGTGGAAATTACCTACCATTATCAAGATGATGGAACACAACAAAACAATTATCTCTATTGCGTTAAAAATCCGCGTGTTGCTTTCCCTAATTATGAAGCAGAGAACGATGAAAATAATCAAGGTAATTTAGTTCCGGTTTATTATTCTAGTAAAGATTTAAAACCCGGAGATTTAGTCAACATCAAACTATATGGAATATCAAAAAGGTATTACGACTATTTCCGAAAAATATTAGTTGCATCGGGAGCTGATACGGGTCCCTTTCCAACAACGCCGGGTACTGTAAGAGGAAATATTCTCAATCAAACTAACGATAAAAATTATCCTTACGGATATTTCAGACTATCGGAAGTGTCGACAAAAGATTATACGATACAGTAATAATCTTGTTCATAGAAATGGTGTGTATTTAGAACTTCCATCAGTCAAAAGGATGGGATATGAACAATCTAATCCAAGAAGTATTGATTTTTAAAACCAACGTTAATTATCAAAAGTCCGTTAGGAACTTAACCTAGTTACTTAACGGACACTTCGCTATTTCAGAATTGAATTTTGATTTGGAAGACTGTGATAAAATTTTGCATATAGAAGCCTCTGCAAAAATCTCGGAAGAAAAAATCAAACTTCGTGCATAGCAAAGGTGTTGATTGTGAAGAATTACCATACGAATTATAAAACCAGTGAGATACACAAACTTGTGGCTTGAGTTTCACCGAAACTTCATTTTACCACAATTCACAGCGAGGAGGAGTCACTTGAAAAAGGTTGATCCCCTACGTGAAGATTTCGGTCTACATTATCATTTCGGAAATAGGAGCCAATTCATTTCGGATTTATTAAACCACTTTAAACTGTATATTACTAGTAAATTAGCACACAATTTTAAATTAGTTAATTGTGGTCAAATTGCCACGGAATTAGGTGGTCATCACTACCGTATTCTCCACATCGACATCAGAAATATTGATCATCTGTTTATAGCAGACTATGAATTCTTCCTTCGGACAACTCGGAAATGTAATAATAACTCCGCTGTAAAATACATTAAAAACCTAAAGAAAGTAATTAAACGCTGTCTCGCCTGGACAAACCAGTCCACTCCCCCCTATTCGCCAAATTATCAACAAATTAAAAATCAATATTTTACAACGAATTTATTTCTGGCGAGACGGGGTCAATCTAACCTGTTTTAACCAGCTAGATGGTAAAAAACCAGGATTTCAGACTTGCGTAGAAACTGAAAAGCCTTACCCAACAATTATATGTTCTGATACAATGTGGCTAACGCACGAAAAAGAGATTAAAGAATGTATCGATTCATGCATGGAAAAAATTTTCGAGGCCTCTCGAGAAGATTAGTTTAAGACCTTCTGTCATTTTAATGAAAAATTCAGAGAATTCGTAGAGGCATGCGGTATTTAACTTTAAAATCAATCTTCCTTATATTGCATTTAGACAATAAAATAAGTAGATTTACACTAATACTTTGCAGTTAAAACAAGCGGTGCATGATTCGGTGAGTCATAAATAAGAAACTTGCTTTAAGACATAATCAGGCGGCATTTTAGCGATGGGTTCTGTTCCCTCGCTTTCCGCTGAAAAGATCTTAAAACCTTTCAAAAGCCTGCAAATCGCACGATTGCAGGCTTTTTTTGTTTCTGAACGATACCAAAATAGTTATTTAAGGATCAAGCGGAAAAGTTGGGGTGAATAGAATAATTTCTTTTTTTATAGTCAATATTAATTACAAATTTCCTTGAAACAAGCGGGACAAAGCCTCATCAGTTTTTTATTGCCAGAAGGTATTCTGGATTATCTCGAAATACATCCTTCAAAATGGACTACAAATCAGAAACTTAGAGCAGACCTACTTTTCGAAAGGTACCCCAAATTAAAGAAGGCGTATGCTATAGCCCAAAAATTAGGGGATATATTCAGACTGTGTAAAAGTAAAGAGCAGGCTTTTAAAAGATTGGCAATATGGTATAATGAGGTTGAAGCTTGCGAAATTGATTCTTTTAGAACTGTTGCCAGGTCAATTCAATCGCATTACCTGTATATCCTAAACTTCTTTATTAACAGAGCCACGAATGCTTCTTCAGAATCTTTCAATGCAAAGATCAAAGCTTTTAGAGCAACCTCAAGAGGCGTTAGGGATATTAAGTTTTTCTTGTTTAGACTATCGAAAATTTATGCCTAAAACATAGCCCCCCAACTTTTCCGCTTGATCCAGATTAAATTGAATTAATATGAACTATTTAAAGCAAAAAAGCTCCTAAATAATGATATTTAGAAGCTTTTTAATCCAAATGGATGTTTGTTGTCGGGATGGCAGGATTCGAACCTACGACCTCCACATCCCAAATGTGGCGCGATACCGGGCTACGCTACATCCCGAACTTTGGTATCGATCTTTTTTATTCAACCTTTTTATAAAGTAGGTTTAACTTTTAGTCGGGATGGCAGGATTCGAACCTACGACCTCCACATCCCAAATGTGGCGCGATACCGGGCTACGCTACATCCCGAACTTTGGTATCGATCTTTTTCCCTTTTCCAAGGGTTGGCAAAGGTAAGATTTTAAATCAAAAATTCAAATCTTATTTCACCATTTTATTTCAGTTGCGGTGAGGGCGGGATTCGAACCCGCGGTACCGTTACCAGTACGACAGTTTAGCAAACTGTTCCTTTCGGCCTCTCAGGCACCTCACCGTTTTACCGCTTTATTTCGTCATCCGACTTGTTTTTCGGTGTGCAAATATAGTAAAACAACCTATTCTACAAAAAAAAAATTAAGAAAGTTTTTGATAATCTATACGCACATGATAGATGCTCATAAGCATCGTCTTGAATATCAATTTAATAGTCTCAATATCTTTTAATGTTAAATCGCAATCATCTAATTGATTTTGTTCCAATTTGTAGCTAATTATTCGTTCAACCAAGTCATTTATACTCTCCGCATCCGGATTTTTAAGACTTCTTGACGCCGCTTCTACCGAATCTGCTAACATTAAAACGCCCGTTTCCTTACTAAAAGGTATCGGTCCCGGATATCTAAAAATATTCTCATCCACGAATTTTTCAGGTGAGTTTTTTAAAAACGACTGATAAAAATAATCCACCCGCGTATTTCCATGATGCGTGCGAATAAAATCTACAATTACTTCTGGAATTTGGTTCTTGCGCAAAATTTCAATCCCTTTGTGCACGTGCTGAATAATAATTTGCGCACTTTGCTCGTACGGCAATTTATCGTGCGGACTTGCTGTTGTGTTCTGGTTTTCGATAAAATATTGCGGATTGTCCATTTTCCCAATATCGTGATACAAAGCCCCTGCCCGCACCAAAACCGAGTTTCCGCCAATTTTAAAAATAGCTGCCTCAGCCAAGTTGGCTACCTGCAACGAATGCTGAAAAGTACCCGGCGCTTTAAAAGCCAGTTCGCGCAACAACTTATTATTGGTATTGGTTAACTCAATTAAAGCTACGTCAGATGTTATGCCGAAAACACGCTCAAACACATAAATAAGCGGGTACGCCAATAAAGAAAGTAACACACTAAAAACGAAAGGCAAAAAGTTAACCCATTCAATAGCTAAAAAAGACCCCTCGCGCAAAAGTGCAATCCCAACAAATGAAACAAAATAAGCCGATAAGATAAATAAAGCCGATACCAAAAAGCGTTCGCGCTTTACAAAGTTCTTAATACTAAAAATAGCTACCATACCTGCTGTAACCTGATAGAAAGCAAATTCGAAACTATTGGCCACAAAAAAACCAGCAATTAAAATCACCAACATATGCAGATACAAGGCCAAACGCGTATCAAATAAAATCCGAATAATAATGGGGACCACGCAAAACGGAATGTAGTATAAACTGGCAATGTTTAAGCGCAAAGCCCAGGTTAAAGCCAATAACATCCCACTGGTGACCAATAAAATAAGCGATACTTGACGATTATCCGCAAAAATATCCTTTCTAAAAAGGAATAAAAACGACATTAAAATCGTCAAAATAAAACCTACCAAAATAACCTGCCCAATGTAAACCAAGGTTTTATCGCCAATGGTTTTCGTTTGCGCATCGTAGGTTGTCTTGTACGAAAGCAATTTCTGATACACCTCTTCATCAATCACATCATTTTTTGCGACAATCAACTCCCCTTTTTGCACCATCCCTTTGGTGGTCGATACGGCATTTAACGTATTATCTTCAATCGTTTGCGTTAAGCGCTCATCAAAAAAGATATTAGCCGTTAAATGCGATTCAGCCAAACTCGTAATCATGTCATTTAAAACCTGATTGTTAGACTTAAAATTTTCCTTAAAAAAAAGCAAGGCAGTTTGCACCGTAAAAACATCCTGCGTATTCATTTTCCTCGCTACATTGTTTACCAACAGCGAAAAATCGTAATCCTTATCAATCCCCTGATGCTTCACGTTTAAGCCAATAACCCCCTTCGTATAAACCGCTTGCAGCAGTTTATAGGCCCGTTCTTTGTACGCTGTGCGTTCATGTTCCTCCAATTTACCCGAGCGCCATTTAACATCAAATTCATTATTAAACCCCTCTAAAGCATTTTGCGTAATGGTTTTATCCAATTGATAGACTGGTAATATATTTTTTAACGCATTTTGCTTATCGGTAGAAACTTGAGGAGTAGTTTTCAAAATAGCAAAACTAAAAGGCGATATCAGGTCTTTATTTTTCCATACGGCACCTTTTTCAAACTCGTATCTAAAGCGCGGCTGCTTCGGTAAAAAAAGGGTAATAACAAATACGGTAACCCCCATCATGATGTATTTAAAGCTCGATGAGTATTTACGATACAGGATTTTATGTGAATTTTTCTTGATTTTGGCCAAAACGTTCTATTTATATCATTCAAAATTAACATTTTTTTTCAATCGCAGTGAGCCAGCCACAAGGTTTATAAGCAAACGCTTATCTCGTTGGGTACGCATATTTATTTGAAAATGTACCACAATGCCTTGTGGCAAAAGCAGTCCTGCCATCTGCTAAATGCCCAGGCGAAAGGCCAAGGGCATACCGCTGCCTGTCAGGTTTAGAACACAGAGGTTTCTGCAACACATGCAAGCCTGCTCCTATAAAACGCCAAACCCGGTTTGTTTCCGAAAGGCAACCCCAGGTCCAAAAATAAACCCGATATAGCCCAATAGCCCGCATCCCGATTTTCATCGGTAGAGGACTATAGGCGTTTAGCGGGATTACAGCAGCCCACAGGCACCTGACCTTGCTTTTCAAATCAATTAAAGCATCGTCAACCAAGCGAACCACGCCCCTACATTCTCATAAAAATAATTAACTTAGCAGCCTAACCGAAAAGTTCATAAATTTTAATTTACATGAAAGACGTTGTAATTGTATCAGCCGTAAGAACCCCTATTGGTTCATTTGGAGGCGCATTGGCTTCATTTTCAGCCGCTCAATTGGGTGGTTTTGCCATTAAAGCTGCCGTAGAAAAAGCAGGATTAAATCCCAATCATATTCAAGAAGTATTTATGGGCAATGTGTTATCGGCCAATTTAGGTCAAGCACCTGCTACACAAGCAGCAAAATTTGCCGGCCTACCCGATTTACCCGCTACAGCTATTAACAAAGTATGCGCATCGGGCACCAAAGCCATTATGTTAGCTGCACAAAGTATTGCCTTAGGCCAAAACGATATTGTAGTGGCCGGTGGTATGGAAAGCATGAGCAATGTACCCTACTATTTAGATAAGGCGCGTAACGGCTATCGATTAGGGCATGGTCAAATTACCGATGGATTGGTAAAAGACGGTCTTTGGGATGTGTACAACGATTACCACATGGGCTCCGCTGCAGAATTGTGTGCCACAGAATGCAACATTACCCGCGAGGACCAAGATAATTTTGCCATAGAATCGTATAAAAAAGCACAAGCAGCGCAAGCAGCAGGCAAGTTTAACGACGAAATTGTAGCCATTGAAGTAAAAGATAGAAAAGGAAATGTAACCTTACTGAACACCGATGAAGAACCTACAGCTGTTAAATTTGAGAAAGTTCCTTCGCTAAAGCCAGTATTTAAAAAAGATGGTACAGTAACCGCGGCCAATGCATCTACATTAAACGATGGTGCAGCAGCCTTGGTTTTAATGAGTGTAGAGAAAGCTGCCGAATTGGGCATTAAACCCTTGGCTAAAATATTAAGTTATGCCGATGCACAACAAGCACCTGAATGGTTTACCACTGCTCCATCAAAAGCCATTCCTTTGGCCTTGCAACGTGCGAATATAGCAACTGCTACAGTAGACTTTTTTGAAATTAACGAGGCTTTTTCAGTGGTTTCGTTAGCAAATAATCAATTGTTAAAAATCGACCCAACAAAAGTAAATGTTAACGGAGGGGCAGTATCGTTAGGCCATCCGCTAGGAGCATCGGGCGCACGTATTGTAGTTACCTTATTATCGGTATTGACACAAAACGAGGGCAAAATTGGTGTTGCAGGTATTTGCAACGGCGGTGGGGGCGCAAGCGCTATTGTTGTAGAAAAAATATAAATTTGCTTCAAAATTTTCTCGTTTTACCTTCATCCATCCTGGTAAAACGAGAAAATTGATTTCTAGAAATGACACGATTTACCACATTCCTTATCTTATGCTTCGGGCTTTTTGGCTTACAAAGTCAAGCACAAAACCAGCCTGCTACCCTTGCTACGTTTCAAGATAGCTTAAATCAAATTACGAAACAGATAAGCAAGGCCGAAACCGATGACCAAAAATTAGCACTTAACAGCGCCTTTGTAAAGAAATTAGTGGAAGCTCTGAAAACGCCTAATTCCTTTCAATATCCCTTCGATTCCTTAAAAAATGTATCCATCGTTAAATCGTCCGATCAGGTTTTTCGCATCATCAGTTGGTATCTAGAGCTCGAAAATTCTAAATATCGATATTATGGCGCCATTCAAATGAATACCGGTAGCAAACCATTAAAGCTTTATCCGCTAATGGACCAAACCGATAATATTAAAAACCCGAACGCTATATTGAGTCCTCAAAATTGGTTCGGTGCCCGTTATTATGAGATGATTCCTGTACAAATGAACGGGAAACTTCCCTATTACGTGCTACTGGGCTGGAAAGGGAACAATGCACTAACTTCAAAAAAGGTAATCGAAATATTGAGTTTCGATCGGGATAATACAATTAACCTAGGTTTACCGGTTTTTGATGGTAAAGAGTTAAAAGACAAAAACAGAGTCATTTTCGAATACACCAAAACGAACGCCATGTTGCTTAAAACGGATGTAAAAGCCGGTATGATTGTTTTCGATCACCTAGCTCCTTTCCAATCGGAAATGGTTGGAAAATACGAATATTACGGTTCTGATGGTAGTTTTGATGGCTTTAAAATAATTGCAGGACGTTTAAAATTGCAAGAAAACATTGAGTTAATAAACGACCCGGATGAAGCTGACGAAATGTATATTGATCCCAAACTAAAATCCACACCAGAAAAAAAATTCTAAAAATTTACGCGCATCCTATTGTATCACGTATAGTGCTTCATCCTAAAAATTTGTGAGTTTGCTATTCAAGCGCTATATTGCGCCCCACAAACTGACTTTAACAACACACATTCAGAATTCATAAACTAAAACCAACACAGTTTTATGCAAACAACAATTGAAACCAAAGACGATTTCTTTAGTAGTAAAGTTCTTGGGCATCCCGCAGGTCTTTTCGTACTCTTTTTTACCGAAATGTGGGAAAGATTTTCGTATTACGGAATGCGCGCATTACTCGTATTATTCTTAACCTCTTCCATTATGGGTAGCAACCCAGGCTGGGGATGGCCACGCGAACATGCTTTAGCAATTTATGGCTCGTATACTTCGTTGGCTTACTTAACCCCTATTTTGGGCGGTTACATTGCCGATAAATTAATCGGTTACCGCTGGGCCGTTATTGTAGGGGCCTTTATAATGACCTTGGGTCACTTATCAATGGCTTTCGAATCGAACCAAATGTTTATGTACCTAGGACTTGTTTTGTTGGTTGTAGGTAATGGTTTCTTTAAACCAAACATGACTTCTATTTTATCGCACATGTATAAAAAACACCCTGAGAAAAAAGACGGTGCTTACACCATTTTCTATATGGGCGTTAACTCAGGTGCCTTTTTAGGTATGCTCTTGTGCGGTTACATTGGCGAAAGTGCCGATTGGGGATGGAGCTATGGATTTGGTTTAGCCGGTATCTTTATGTTTGTAGGAATGTTACAGTTCTATTTTACACGTAATATTTTTGGTTCTATTGGTTTAAAACCAGAAAAGAACGTACAAACTACCGATGAAGACGAAGAACCTGCTGTAGCAAAAAGAAATCCTTTCTCTACTTTTGATTCTATCGTTATAGCACTTATTTCAATCTTTGGTTTAGCATGGATCATCAACGACCCTTTGTCTAAAATTACTAGCAGCAATATTTTCAACTTTACTGTTGGCTCTTTATCGGGCAGTAACTTTGTCATTATTTCGGCATTAGCCTTATTTATTTTCATCTTAATTAAACGTATTTTACAATACACACCTGTGTTAAGAGACCGTATGATTGCCGTAATTGTACTGGCCTTTATTACCATCTTTTTCTGGGCTTCTTTTGAACAAGCCGGAGGGTCTATGACCATTTTTGCAAAGGATTATACCGCTAGAGTACTTTCTGGAAATGCGAAAATTGTATTTAACATTGCCAATACACTAATAACAATTATTCCATTAGCAATTATCACCTATGTACTTTTCAGCTTATTTAAACAAACATTTGGTAGATTTGCCTTGGGTAACATTGTTTTAGCAGCAGGTTTCGTACTTATTTGGGGCATTGCTATTTACATGCTAAAAAACCAGTATGCTGATGTAAAAGCTGAAGTTCCAGCTACTTGGTTTGGTGTACTAAACTCACTTTTCATTATCTCGTTAGCGCCATTGGTTTCTAAAATTTGGGAAAGCAAATATAACCCGGCAGCAACCGTTAAAAACGGTATCGGAATGATTTTATTGGGCATTGGTTTTGCTGCCTTGGCCTATGGCTCAAGCTCAATTCCTGCAGGTGCAAAAGTGGCCTCTGTTAGTATGATTTGGCTTATTTTAGCCTACCTATTCCATACCTTAGGCGAATTATTCATCTCTCCTGTAGGCTTATCGTACGTTTCTAAATTAGTACCTGGACGTATGATTGGTATCATGTTCGGTATCTGGTATTTAGCTATTGCTATTGGTAACAAAATTGCCGGCACTACTGGAGGTATGATTGATGAGATTACGGCGCAATATTCTATGTCTACTTTCTTCTTAATTTTCACCTTGATTCCAGTTGGTTTGGGTATTTTCATTATCCTGCTTACCCCTATCATTAAAAAATTAATGCACGGTATCTGGTAATAAAATGCAAGAACAAAAAACAATTAGCTTAGAAGAAATTCAAAATTTCAAAAGCACCTATCCAAAGCAATTATTCCATCTATCGCTGGTAGAAATGTGGGAACGCTTTTGTTTCTACGGCATGCGTGGGGTTTTAGCCTTTTTCATGGTAGAGCAATTGCACCTCAGCGACTCGCAATCCAACCTTCAATACGGTGCTATTCAAGCTTTTGTATATGCCTTTACCTTTATTGGCGGTATTTTTGCCGACAAAATATTGGGCTTTAAAAAATCGCTTTTTTGGGGTGGCTTTTTAATGATTGTGGGCAATTTAGTTCTTGCTTTTTCACCTCAAGAATTATTTTATATCGGCATCACCCTATCCATTGTTGGAACAGGTTTCTTCAAACCTAATATTTCTTCCATGGTAGGCGAATTGTATAAGCAAACCGATGGCCGCAGAGATGCAGGTTACAGTGTCTTTTATATGGCCATTAATGTAGGAGGCTTATTAGGCGGTGGTTTGTGTATCTATTTGGGAAAAACTTACAATTGGCATTATTGCTTCCTTTCTGCAGCACTGGTGATGATTTTTGGTTTAATGACCTTTATTTTCACAAAAAAACACCTGGGACCTATTGGAGATTCTCCCTTAATGCATTTTAGTAAAACGAAACGCAATGTTCGTGAGTTCTTGGTTTACCTAGGCTCTATTGCCTGTATACCGCTCATTTACATCATGGTAAAAAACACCGATTATACCGATTACTTTATGTACACCATCGGGATAATCGCCTTGCTGTATTTCCTGTATGAAACTTTTAAAGTAAAAGAAGCACAGGGCCGCTATAAATTATTGGCTGCATTTGTATTCATCTTCTGCTACTTTATCTTCATGGCCATTTCAGAGCAAAGTGGAGGTTCACTTTCTTTATTTGCAAAAGACAATTTATCAGACAGTTTACTATTTTTTCACATAGACCCAAATGTGATTAACAACAGCGTAAACTCCCTGTTTGTGGTTGTATTTAGCCCGATTGTGGGGGTGCTATGGCTGTTTATGTACAAACGCAAAATAGAACCCAATACTGTTGTTAAATTTGGAATCGGTTTCCTTTTGTTGGCTATCAGTTTTTATACGTTCTATGCCACGCGTTTCTTTGCAAACGAAAACGGCATCAGTTCCTTAAATGTATTTACCTTAGCGTACTTATTACTCACCCTCGGCGAATTATGCTTAGGTCCTATCGGGATGTCTATTATCACCAAATTATCGCCTAAAAAGATGTTTGGAACCATGATGGGTTTATGGTTTTTATCAAGTGCCTTTGGTCAATTAGCCGCAGGAAAATTAGGTGCTGAAATGTCGAGTATGGAAGGTGCATCACTGATGACAAAATTAATGTCCTATACCGAAGGATATAAACAATTGGCCATTTACTCGTTAATTGCAGGATTGGCACTTATCATCATTTCCTCGCTTATTCGGAAATTAATGGCCGACGTCAAATAAATATCGGTTTAACGTAATTTAACCTGCATCGACTGCTGTTGATGCAGGTTTTTTCATTTTTAATATTTACTTTCGCAACTTATTTGGTAAAACAACATTTTATCAAAAAAAACACATTTAAAACCAACACACGTGTCAGATAGTTTAGTCATTATTCCAACCTACAACGAAAAGGAAAACATCGAAAAAATCATCCGCAAGGTATTTTCATTGACACAACCTTTTCATGTTTTAATTATTGACGATGGCTCGCCTGATGGAACTGCTGAGATTGTAAAATCATTACAAGAAGAATATGCAGGGCATTTATTTATCGAAGAACGCAGCGGTAAACAAGGACTAGGCACAGCTTATATTCACGGTTTTAAATGGGCTACACAGCGCAATTATGCCTATATTTTCGAAATGGATGCCGATTTCTCTCATAATCCAGATGATTTGGTTCGTTTACGCGAAGCATGTGTAAATGGTGCAGATGTAGCCGTAGGATCGCGTTATGTAAAAGGTGTAAATGTGGTAAACTGGCCAATGGGACGTGTATTAATGTCGTATTTTGCGTCTATGTACGTTCGTATGATTACACGTATTACCATTCAAGATGCCACTGCCGGTTTTAAATGCTACCGCAAACAGGTATTGGAAACCATTCCACTTGATAAAATTAAATTTGTAGGTTACGCCTTCCAAATTGAAATGAAATTTACAGCCATTAAATACGGTTTTAAGGTGGTAGAAGTACCCATCATCTTTACCGACCGTACAGAAGGGGTCTCAAAAATGAGTACTAAAATTTTCCGTGAAGCCTTCTTAGGCGTTATCCAAATGAAAGTGAACAGCTGGTTTAGAAATTATAACCGTTAATTCGATTTCTTTTCTTCGCGAATCATTTCTCCATAATTCATTTGCTTATCCATTGCTTGAACAGTCATAGCAATGCGTTTCGTGCGTGTTGTTTCGGTTTTAGCTTGATTAATCCAATTGATAAAATAATTCTGATGCGACTTCGGTTGTTTTAAGAAATTTTGCATCAATCGCTCTTCATCCGATAAACAAAGTGATAAATCTTCGGGCATTTCGATTTTAAAATCTTTATCTTCTTCGAGTGAAACGATTATTTCATCGCCTGCTTCTTTTTTCAACTGCTTACGAACGTCGCTTTTCAATGCCAATATAAAATCGCCCTCTCCCATCGGTAATATGGCTATTCCCGCTATTTCCAAATCATCAATTTTTCCTTTTACGCGAAAACTTTTCTTACAATTGGGTTTTAACTGATTGGCTAAAACCGCAGGAATAAAAATATACCTCCAACCGGTTTTTTCGCCCATTCGATCAAATTGTTCTATTTCTGCTGTAAAGTGAATCATTCGTAGTTAAGTATGCTGTAATCAAATTTACAAAATATGGTTTGAATGCTCTGTGATAAAAAGATAGTATTTCCTTTACTCGTATAGCCTCCATCTTTCCTTTTCCGGCAGGACAATTTACTTTTGAAGTACCTTTTTGACCAAACGATTTCATTTTAAATACCTCAGAAGTACCTTTTTGTACTTCCAAACATTTGCCCCCTAATCTGGGATCTCCAACTTTCCGACTTCCCCGACTCTTCCCTTACTTGCCTCTTGCCGGCAGGGCATTTACTTTTGTGGGCCAAAAGTAACCAAAAGCCTTTGTCGATCCAGCTAGGCAGCTTTGCCCGCAAGGCCATTACTCAAAACAAAAACAACATCGCGCGGTTTTGTGGAGATTGGCTCTGTAACCAATATTAATTTTAGCCACAAAACTGAATAGAACAATGCTCGGTTGTACAGATTCGAATGTTGCTGCTCCTGTTTTTGTTTTCTCCCGCTGCTTGGTATCGACGGCGTACTTCGGTTCATGACTGCAGTTTTGAACGTTTGTTTTACTAACATGTTTTATTCTAGCTATTGCTCGGCTAGCGCCCATGCTAGGACCGGCCTAGGAGGTGTTGGACGAAGAAAGCAGCGAGAAGCTGTGCAGAAACGTTCAAATTCTTACTGTTCAAGAGAATTTGCAGCCGAGCGAAGGAATAGAGCGAAGCCAAGGCCTCAAATTATCGCCATCGAGCTTCTGCTAGCTTTATTCAACAACAGATCCAAGCCTTGACTTTTTCGTTCTTTTTTGTCAAGAAAAAAGAACTAAGCCCGCCGGCTATGAGGCGATAATTGATTTTTCTTTAAGAGATTGCTTACTAAGCTCGAACATGATAATGAATCTTTAAGTTTTATTGAGATAACCAAAATAAATCACTCGTATAGCCCGCACTCTTTCCCTTGCTTGCCTCTTGCCGGCAGGGCATTTACTTTTGTGGGCCAAAAGTAACCAAAAGCCTTTGTCGATCCGGCTAGGCAGCTTTGCCCGCAAGGCCATTACACAAAACAAAAACAACATCGCGCGGTTTTGTGGAGATTGGTTTTGTAACCAATATTTAATTATTGCCACAAAACTGAATACAACAATGCTCGGTTGTACAGATTCGAATGTTGCTGCAACTGTTTTTGTTTTTCCCCGCTGCTGGGGATGCATCCCGAGCATTCGGGATCGACGGGCGTCCTTCGGTTAATATCTGCAATTTTGAACGTTTGTTTTACTAGCATGTTTTATTCTAGCTATTGCTCGGCTAGCCCACATGCTAGGACCGGCCTAGGAGGTGTTGGACGAAGAAAGCAGCGAGAAGCTTTGCAGAAACATTCAACTCCATACTGTTCAAGAGAATTTGCAGCCGAGCGAAAGGAATAGAGCGAAGCCAAGGCCTCAAATTATCGCCATCGAGCTTCTGCTAGCTTTATTCAACAACAGATCCAAGCCTTGACTTTTTCGTTCTTTTTTGTCAAGAAAAAAGAACTAAGCCCGCCGGCAATGAGGCGATAAAAGATTTTTCTTTAAGAAATTGCTTCGCTACGTTCAAGTATGATGAAAAACGCTCCCTTTCCCATCTCCAATATATTACCTAAACCGCCCCATGACTCGTATAAATAGGCAATTTAGCAAATTTGAGCACTTCTACACTGGCAAACCCAAAATCATCAACAACTTTACCTAATATCAAATAACATCCTTTCCCTCTAAAAGGATACACAGGTGTTGTGTTAGGAAAATGTGTGGTATCAAAAAAATCGCCTTTGGCATCTAAAAAAGTACCAAACCACATTTTTGTATTTTTAACTGTCCGAACAGTTTTCTCACAAACATAATTTCCCACCATTTTAACCGTTTTACCAATATTTTGATTTAAGTCTGAAGCCATCACCTCACCTCTGTAGTTGGTCTTTAAAAAATCGAACATATTAAAATTCAAGGGAAAGTTTAGCAGTTCCAACTCATTGTAAGCATCTTCTATTTCCGAATTTTCCAATACAGGCAAAGTATAATCCTTCTGTTTAATCGTAAATAATTCAGTCAGATTCTGGCATTTCCGTTTATGTCCTAAATAAGAATAAATATCCCAAAGCAGCACTTTTTTATCCTTTCCGGTAAAGCGCAAAGCCCCCAATCGAATTAACAAAATAGCTTGTTCCAACGTAATTTGTGTGCGTTTTACAAAATCCTCCAAATCAACAAAAGGACCATTTAATTTACGCTCATTCGGGATTTCCTGTATAAACCTATTTTCCAATCCTTGAATACCAATAAAACCTAAATACGCGTCATTCCCGTTTATGCTTACCACGCTATCGCTCTTATTTACGCAAGGCAAATGCACCCGCGCGCCTGCTTTTTTCAATTCATGCACATATACCCATCGACTGTAAAATCCTCCATAATTATTCAAAACAGCCACCATAAACTCTTTCGGATAATACGTTTTTAGAAACAAGCTCTGGTAACTTTCTATGGCAAACGAGGCCGAATGAGCTTTGGAGAAACTGTAACCCGCAAAAGAAGAAACCTGTCGCCACACTTCCTGGGTTATTACTTCATCTCGTCCCAGCTCTTTCGCTCGATCAAAAAAACGTTGCACCAATTTATCAAAAGCCATCTTTGAACGATACTTTCCGCTCATTGCCCGACGTAAAATATCCGAATCGGCCAAATCCAGACCAGCATAATGATGGCAAATTTTAATCACATCTTCTTGATAAACCATTACACCATACGTTTCCGAAAGTTGTTCTTTCATTACCGGATGCAGGTACTTCACCGCATTGGGCGCGTGATAACTTTGAATATACATTTTCATCATTCCCGAACTCGCCACGCCTGGCCGAATAATGGAGCTGGCAGCCACCAATGTTAAATAATCACCACAATTCAATTTCTGAATCAATTGCCTCATGGCGGGCGACTCGATGTAAAAACAGCCAATCGTTTGTCCTACACGCAATTTATTGTTTAAATTTTCATCATTTTTAAACCTCTTAAAATCATGTATATCAATGTCTATACCCCTATTTTCCTTGATAATACGTACCGCTTCGCGAATATGCCCAATACCGCGCTGACTTAAAATATCAAATTTTTCATAACCAATAAATTCAGCTTCGTACATATCCCATTGCACCGTTGGATACCCTTTGGGTAGCAAATCCAAGGCCGTATAATACGTAAGTGGTTCTTCAGAAATTAAGATTCCTGCTGCATGTATCGAACGTTGATTAGGCATCTCCTGCATACACGCGTGCAGCTTTTGTACTTTTTGAAACGTAGGATTTTTTATATTTTCCTTTTCTCTCGTAGGATCGGTAAAACTATCAATTTCATCCTTCGGCAAACCCAATACCTTCCCTATTTCTCGAATAATTGCGCGGTCTTTAAAAGTACTCATGGTCCCCAATAAAGCGACATGCCTTTCCGGATACCGCTTAAAAATATAGTCTTGAATCGTCCCACGTTCATCCCATGAAAAATCGATATCAAAATCTGGCGGACTGGTTCGTTTTTCATTTAAAAAACGTTCAAAATACAAATCCAATTCAATAGGATCTACATCCGTAATACGCAAACAATACGCCACAATACTATTTGCGCCCGAGCCACGTCCTACATGATAAAACTTACATTTCTCTATCGCAAAGCGGATAATATCAAACGTAATCAAAAAATAGGCATGGTAATTTAAGGCTTCAATAACCGCTAATTCCTTTTCAATCCGCTTTCTTGCTTCTTCATTTTCTTTCCCATACCGATACTCCATCCCTTTAAAAGCAAGATTTCGGAGCATCATTTTATCACCGCGAACGCCTCGTTTCGTGTACGCAAGTTTATTTTTTGACATTCTATCCCCGCTTACATATCCATCGGTACTACAGCCTGCCAACAATCTTTCTGTATTTTCAACAATAAAAGGATACTGGGCAAATTGCTGTCGAATGTCATCTTCCTGAATAAAAACATCAGTTGGCTTACACTTTAAATCATCTGGCACCTTCGTTAACAAAGTACTTAAATCAATTGCACGCAAGTACTCGTGTAAGCGAAATTCAATTTTAGAACTTACCGTAACCGAATGCAAAACCACTAACTTGCTTTTATACCTATCCAAAGGATATCCATACAATTGATTCAGTTGATTGAATCGTATCCCGATGTATTCGTGTTCGCGCAATTGGAGCTGCTGCTCCTTACAAAAAGGATACACCACGATGGCATTTTCAAATACGGGCGCATGGGTTGGCAAGGGTATATTCTGTAGATTATGCATGCTTAAAAACTCGTTCAACTCGCGCATTCCCTCTTTATTTTTAGCTATGCCAATGTACAGCAAGCTCTGCTGTAGACGAAACTCTATCCCTACAAGGGCTTTCAAAAAATAAGGTTCATTTCCTTCCTCTTGTGCTGTTTTTTCAATTTTTTCGCGTTGTTTTTCGCATTCGCGGATGAATTCCATTGCACCCGTAGAATTATTAATATCAGTAAGTACCAGCGTTTTTACACCTAAAAAACGCGCTTGCTGCACCAACATTTTTATGCCAATGGTACCATACCGTAAACTATACTGCGAATGAACATTGATAAACATTTCTCACGTGAATAAACAGTAAAACAATTATTTTCCAAAGTTTCGAATGCGCGATCTTTTAGGCGCTTCTTCTTGTTTTTTCCGTGGATTATACTTGATAATTTTTCCACTTTCATCTCTTTTAGGGCTATTTACGATGCAAGCCTTCACCACCGATTCTACGCCATAATGTTTGCGCACTTTGTCCATTGCTTGATACAAACCATACTCCTCTTCTGAGGTATGGTACAAATCTATTTGCTCAAAACCACTAACCAAATGCGACAGTTTTACGCCGATTAAGCGCAACATCATGCGTTTTGTATATACTTTTTGAAAAAGATCCTGAGCCTTCGTAATTAAAAAAGAATCTAAAGCTGTATAAGGAATACGCGCTTGTTGGCTAACCGTTTCGAAATTGGAATATCGAATAGTTACCGTAATACAGGCGGTTAACTTCTGCTGGCTACGCAATTCGAACGTTAAATTGGTTACCATTCCATTTAAGATGGCCTTCATCTTCGCAATATCCATGCTATCGGTCTCAAATGTCATTTGTGTACCAATCGATTTCCGTTCGCGATACGGTACAACAGGAGCCAAATCTATCCCATTTGCCTTTTGCCATAAACTTAAACCGGGTTGTCCAAGAATTTTAAATAATAAATCAGCTGGTATTTCGGCCAATGTTTGAATTTTCCGAACGCCCATTTCGCTCAATTTTCGATACGTAGCATCGCCTACACCCGGGATTTTATTTACCGTCAAAGGATTTAAAAATGAACGCACTTCGTAAAAAGGAACCTCTAATTGTCCGGCTGGCTTACATTCATTTGTAGCTACTTTAGCCACTGTTTTATTAACGGAAAGCCCAAAAGAAATGGGTAATCGTGTTTCTTTAATAATTGTTTGGCGCAGTTCCGAAGCAAATTTCATACATCCAAAAAAACGGTCCATGCCCGTCATATCAATGTAGTGCTCATCGATGCTGGCTTTTTCAAACAAGGGAACACGGTTGGCAATAATTTCGGTTATTTCATGCGAAGCCTCCGAATACTCATCCATATTACCTTTTAAAAAAATAGCCTGCGGACAAAGAATTTTAGCCATTCGGGAAGGCATGGCCGAGTGAATGCCAAATTTACGTGCTTCATAACTGCACGATGCCACCACACCTCTATCCGCATTTCCACCTATAACAACAGGCTTTCCAATCAAATTTGGCTGTTTCCGCAACTCTACCGATACGAAAAAAGCATCCTGATCCATGTGAATAATGTGCTTATCTTTCTGCATACCTTGTTTGTTACCAATTTAAAGCAACAAACAAAAATACTAATATTTTTAGTAAATTATTAATAAACTAAATATTTTAGTAAAAAAAATAGCTTATGAAAAATCATAAGCTATTGTCTATTTTAATGAAAAATGTGTCGCTTACTTTTCGTAAATGCTCATTTTTTCAGCAAGTTCTATAATACTCTTAATTTTTAACTTTTGAAACAATCTTAATTTATACGTACTTACGGTACCCATTTGTAAATTTAATTGGTTCGAAATTTCTAAAACCCCTACTCCTTTTGTTAAAAGTTCTGCTACTTCTAATTCTCTACCTGAAAGTTTTGTGAAAGGATTATCCGCATCGTTACCTAAAATGCTGTTAAACATATTTTCTTTAACATTTTTACTTGAGTAACGGCTTCCAGCTAAAATAGTTGTAATGGCTGTAACAATTTCCGACTCTTCAGCATTTTTTGTTAAATAACCCGATGCTCCTGCTTTTAAATAAGGAACTGCATAAATATTTTCATTAAGAGATGAGAATACTAAAATTTTAGCATTCGCTTGCACACTTTTAATTTGGTCAATCACTTTAAGGTTATTACCACCTGGTAAATTAACATCCACAATTACTAAATTAGGAGCTTTCTCTAACTCAGTTAAAGCAGCATCAAATGTAGATGCGTAAAGAAACTCTACACCTGACCAAAAATCAGAAATTAAACTTTTTAGGCCTCGGCGAACAATCTCATGGTCATCCGCAATTAATACTTTAAAAGTAATACCGGTATTCTTTGTTTTCATTTTGTTATAAATAGGGACTTTATGCAATTTAATAAAAGTTTATCTAATGTATTAATTTAATCATGATATAATACTAATTAGACATGCTATTTTTTTTTATACTCTATTTTTTTACTTTAAAAAATCAATTATTTAGCAAAAACAATCGTATTCTTTTCTCCACAAAATAAAACCTAGCGCACGTACTAAAATGTTTTTGTATACTTTATATAAGGTTTAATTCTGCTTTTTGTTTCAAAAGAAACAAACTACTTGTTTCTTGAACAATGCTCCGACTCCAAAAATCGGAAATGCAATAATCTCCCTTTTCACTATAATTTATTCAACAATGCAATTGTACAAATAAAACTACAAACAAACCAATTTTTGTTAAAAAATTTAAAAATATTATTAACACAACAAAAAGTGACCAATATCAATTTGTCAAATTAACAAAAATATTCTTTCTTTTAAATTTTCGAACGAATTCTACTTAACGTTTCCAGGCGAATAGCTAAAAACGATGCGATATGCTTAAGTGAAACACGATTAATTAATCCCGGAAAGGAAACCAAAAATCTTTTATAGCGTTTTTCAGCTGAAGAGATGCGGCACAAGTATGCACGTTCTTCTGCCGTGCGATAATGGAGTTCCATAATTTTTCGTCCAACAATATTGGCTTCTGCAAAATTATCGTACAAATATTCGGTAAGAGCATGTGGAATCGCAATTAGCTCCACATCTTCTAAGGCTTGTAGATATTCTCCTGAATCGCCTTCCAACCACAAATTACGAATCGTTCCAACAATTTCATTTTCCGTTGCTATCCAAGTGGTAATTTCTGCTTTTCCGTCTTTAATGAATCCTCTTACCACGCCTTTTAAGATCAGAAATAAATATTTGTTTCGATCGAGTGGTGAAATGAGAAATTTATTCTTTTTGAAAGAAACCGGGAACGTATATTGATTAATTCGTTTCTCTATCTCGTCATTAAGGGGATGAATTTTTTTAAAAATGGAAATTAATGGAGAAAAGTTGTTAAATTTTTTCCACCTGTCTTCTTCGGCTACATGAACGGCAATCATATTAGAGATAGGAAATGATTAAACAATATTTTTACGGAACGACAATGTAATAATACGCATATTGTTTCTAAAAAAGAAGTTTTTTAACGCTTTTACCTTATAAAAACCGTTTTAAACTACTTTTTCTACCCCTAAACCAAAAAGTGCGAAGTCATATTTTACTGGATCCGCGGCATCGAAAGCTTTTAATTGATTGGTTAGCTCTACTGCAGTGAGCCAATCGGTTTGTTTCCGATTTATTAAGCCAAATAAGCGAGCAACTCGATCTACATGCACATCGCAAGGGCAGATTAAATCTTTGGGCTGAATGGTATTCCAAACACCAAAATCAACGCCATGAGTATCTTTACGCACCATCCAGCGTAAAAACATATTTAAACGCTTACAAGTAGATTTTTTTGCTGGGGATGAAATATGTTTTTTGGTTCGCGATGGATAATCTTCCAATGAAAAGAAATATGCACGAAAATGATTTAAGGCTGTTTCGAGTGTAAAATTCAAGTTTGATGACATACAAACATCAGAGGCCGAAAGCAAGGAACAATCTGCCGAACCACTTTCCATATAGGCTGATAAAAACACCTCGCTTTGCGGTACAAACGCAGCCTCTAAACTATCGAAACGTGTATAGTGAGCCTTAAAAAAGGAAATAAAATAGAGTAAATCGGTATCGTTAAACGTACGATGCTTAAAATTGAGAAGCTGTTTCAGCTCTTGATCTGAATGGTTTAAAACAAAATCGTATGGCGCATGATCCATGCGTTTTAACAATTCATTGCACTTGTTGATAATGGTTTTACGCTGGCCCCAAGCTAAGATCGCGGCAAAAAAACCCGCAATTTCAATGTCTTGCTTTCGGGTAAATAAATGCGGAATACAAATCGGATCGTTGGCAATAAAGTCAGGACGATTGTATTGCTCTACCTTTGCATCCAGAAAATTTTTAAGGCTTAAGAAATCCATTTAGGGTTTTTAATACGACAAAGATTATCATAGGGATAATCTTTGTCGTAAAACTTCTTTATTTCAAAGCGTTTTCTAAATCTTCCAACAAATCATCGATATCTTCCACGCCAACACTTAAGCGTAATAAGTTATCAGTAACGCCTACTTTTTCGCGTTCTTCTTTCGGAATTGAACCGTGTGTCATGGTTGCCGGGTGATTGACCAACGATTCTACCCCTCCTAACGACTCGGCAAGTGTAAATACTTTAAATTGCGACGAGATACGGAAAGTTTCTTGCAAATCTGCTCCTTTCAACGTAATTGAAATCATCCCGCCAAAACCGCGCATTTGTTTTTTGGCTATATCGTGATTCGGATGATCTTCAAAACCTGGCCAATAGATTTTATCAACCTTCGGGTGATTCTTCAAATAATGCGCTATTTTTTCGCCATTTTCACAATGAGCTTTCATGCGTAAATGCAAGGTTTTAATACCTCTCAACACTAAAAAAGCATCCTGAGGACCAGGTGTTGCGCCACAGGCATTGTACACAAACCATAATTCTTTGTACAAAGCTTCATTATTGGTTACCAATGCTCCCATTACCACATCGGAGTGTCCACCAATATATTTAGTTACAGAATGCATTACAATATCGGCCCCTAAATCAATCGGATTTTGTAAATAAGGCGACGCAAAGGTATTATCGACCGTCAAAAGCAAACCTTTTTCCTTCGTGATTTTAGCTACACCCTCAATATCAATAATTTGCATAGTTGGATTGGTTGGTGTTTCAATCCAAACTAATTTTGTTTTATCGGTGATGTATGGAAGAATATTTTCCGGTTTTGAAAGATCTAAAAAGTGAAACTTAATGCCGTATTTCGAATAAATTTTGGTAAAAATCCGATATGACCCGCCATATAAATCGTTTCCAGTGATTACTTCATCGCCTGGTTGCAATAAACGTAATACGGCATCGGTAGCCCCCATACCACTTGAAAATGCTAAACCAAATTTTGCATTTTCTAAAGCTGCCAAACAATCCTCTAACGCACGGCGAGTAGGATTTGTTCCTCTCGAGTATTCGTATCCTTTATTATCGCCTGGCGATTTTTGCCAATACGTAGAAGTTTGATAAATCGGTGTCATAACCGCTCCAGTTGTTGGATCAGGCTCTTGGCCTGCATGAATGGCTTTTGTTGCAAATTTCATCTTTTTTGTTTCTCGTTATAGGTGGTTCAAATTTTTAGACGCTTATGCGATTTAACCCATAAGCGCCTGTTTTTTTAATATGCCCTTGCAAACAATACGCGTTGCGTAGATGGTTTACCGGAATAAATACACACGCCATCTTCCAATTTGTTGTCTAATGGAATACAACGGATTGTTGCTTTGGTTTCTTCTTTTATTTTTTGCTCGGTTTCTGGTGTTCCATCCCAATGGGCTGAAATAAAACCTGCTTTTGTATCTAACAATTCTTTTAATTCATCGTAGCTATTCGCCTCGGTAATATGTTCATCGCGATAAGCCAATGCTTTGTTAAACATGTTGGTTTGAATATCGCTTAACAAATTGATGATGTATGTATCCAGACCATCTTGCTGAATGGTTTGTTTTTCTTTGGTATCGCGACGTGCAATTTCGACCGTTTTATTTTCCATATCACGCCCTCCTATAGCCACACGAACCGGAATTCCTTTCATTTCGTACTCTGCAAATTTAAATCCAGGGCGTTGCGTATCGCGATCATCGTATTTAACAGAAACACCTGCTCCTTTTAATTTGATGATTAATTCATCCACATAGGTTGTAATTTTTGCTAAATCTTCTTCTCCTTTATAAATAGGTACAATAACTACTTGAGTCGGTGCCAATTTAGGCGGGATAACCAATCCAGAATCATCGCTATGCGCCATAATTAACGCACCCATTAAGCGCGTTGAAACACCCCATGAAGTTGCCCATACGTGGTCGAGCTTTCCGTCTTTTCCGGTAAATTTCACATCGAATGCTTTCGCAAAATTTTGTCCTAAAAAGTGAGAAGTTCCCGCTTGTAAAGCTTTTCCATCTTGCATTAAGGCTTCGATACAATACGTATCCAAAGCACCTGCGAAACGCTCGTTAGGCGATTTACGTCCGCGAACAACTGGTACTGCTAACCAATTCTCTACGAAATCGGCATAAATGTGCAACATACGTTCTGTTTCTTCAATAGCCTCCTCAGCAGTTGCATGCGCGGTATGTCCTTCTTGCCATAAAAATTCTGCCGTACGTAAGAATAAACGCGTACGCATTTCCCAACGCACAACATTTGCCCATTGATTAATTAAAATTGGTAAATCACGATACGATTGAATCCAACCTTTGTACGTGTTCCAAATAATGGTTTCAGAAGTTGGGCGAACAATCAATTCTTCTTCGAGTTTCGCATTTTCATCCACTACGATATTTCCGTTTCCATCATTTTTTAAACGATAATGTGTCACCACGGCACATTCCGTTGCAAAACCTTCTACGTGAGAAGCTTCTTTAGAAAAAAATGACTTTGGTATGAATAAAGGAAAATAAGCATTTTGATGACCCGTATCTTTGAACATTTTATCGAGTACGGCTTGCATTTTTTCCCAAATAGCGTATCCATTGGGCTTAATTACCATGCAACCACGTACTGCCGAATGTTCTGCTAAATCAGCTTTAAGTACGATATCGTTATACCACTGCGAATAATCTGCCGCTCTGCTTGTTATTTCTTTGCTCATATTTGTTTTTGGAACGTAAATTGTGTAATTTAAAATGTGAAGTTAGGTCACAAATTTATAAATTTATACCTACAAAACGACTAAGAAGTAATTGCAATCAATTAAAAAGCGAAATTTGACGAACTATTCAGATTTTAGCTAGATTGGAACTACTTTAATTTTTTACAACACACACAACTAAACATAAAGCAAAATGAAACCAATTAGATTCTTACCCATTGCATTGATAGCGGTTGCCGGGTTGGCTGCATCATGCTCAACTCAAAAATTGGCTCAAAACACTAGTGGCGACGATGTGTACAACACGGTTGCCCAAGCCAAAGAATACGTTTATGTTGCTCCTCCTGCTGCCACGCAACAGAACCAAGCGCAACAGCAAGGAAACGAGGAATATGATGAATATTACGGAACCAGTAATCCGTATTACGACATGGATTACTCATCGAGAATAAACCGCTTTTACAATGGTTATTCATGGCAAAACTATTATGACCCTTATTTTGATAATTACGGATACTATGGCAATAACTATTTAGGTTATGGCATGGGCGCATACAATGGTTATGGCATAAATGTGGGCATAGGCTTTGGTTTTGGCTATGGCTCTATGTGGGGAAGCCCTTATTTCGGCGGATACTATGGTGGTTTTGGTTATCCATATTATGGCTACAACATGTGGGGACCTTATTCGTATTATGATTCCTTCGGCTGGGGCGGCGGCTACTATGGCGGTGGTTTTTACGGTGGAGGTTTCTACGGAGGTGGCTATTATGGAGGCGGATACTATGGTGGTGCAGCAGTAGCGAACAGAACATATAGACCAAGTAGAGGAAATGATTATAATTCTAGACCAAGAACGGGTAATGGTACGTATAATCAACCTACGAGAGGCTCAGTAGCGCCCAATGGCAGTGCAAATTATGGCCGACCAGCAAGAAGCTCTGTAGCGAATGGAAGTTCTAATGGCAACGTGAATACACGTCCTACTCGTTCCGGTTATGCGCCAAATCAGCCACAACAATATTCTCCTCCGGCACAAAGCAGACCTACCCGTAGTGAGAGTCCTGCGCCTAGCTATACTCCATCATCATCTCCATCAAGAGGAAGTAGTGGTGGCGGTGGCAGCATGGGCGGAGGAGGAGGAAGAACCTCACGCGGCGGAAGAGGTTAATCATTATTACGACACACAAGTATAACACATACATGAAAAAAATATTTTTAGGTTTTTTAGTGGCTACAGTAGCCGCTACTGGAACATCGTATGCACAAACCTATGCAACTGACGCGTTTCGGTTTTCGCAAACAAATTATGGTAGTACCGCTCGTTTTAAAGGTATGGCGGGTGCCCAAATAGGTGTTGGAGGCGATATTGGTTCGCTAGGTGCTAATCCTGCAGGGCTAGGGTTATTTACCAAATCGGAATTCAATATCACTCCTGAATTTAATAGTGTTAGCTCAGAAAGTTTATTTTTAGGCAATACAATCAAAGACTCAAAAAGTCAATTAAACCTAAATAATTTAGGTGTTGTTTTTTATAGTCCAACGTATCGTGCAAAAGGAGCGAATAAGCAAAAAGGTGTAGTAAGTGCTGTATTTGGTTTAGGATACAACCGAAACAATGATTTCTTTAATCAATTTACTTACAGTGGCACAAATGCGCTTAACTCTTTTAGAAATTCAATGGCTGAGCAGGCAAATGCGTATGGTACCGACAACAATCTTATGGGAGATGCCTATAATTCTTATTTAATAAATTATAATACTCCGGGAAATGCTAATCGTTATACTGCTAATCCAAATACGGGAACATCAACGAAACAAAACTGGACGGAATCGCGTTTAGGTTCAACTTCGGAGTTTAACGTTGCTGGAGCCTTAAATATCTCAAATAAAGTATACATTGGCGCTGCCTTTAGCTTTGTAAATGCGCGTTACATTAGTGATGCATATTACACCGAATCAGGGGTTTTGAATCCATATGACGAGGCCTCTCAAGCATTTGAGGGAGCAGAAAATTACACCATGCAATTTGCTAGTAGCAAAGAAACAAAAGGCTCTGGAATGAATATCAAATTGGGGATGATTTTTAAACCGGTTGAAGGATTACGTTTAGGTTTTAATTTTCAAACACCTACCTGGATGAATATTCAAGATAACACTAACGAAGTAATAAACAACCAATTGCAAGGATTTAATTCAAACAACCCTAACAATAATTATAGCTATACATACAATTTAAGAACACCACTAAAAGCATCTTTGGGCGGAAGCTATATTATCGCTGGAACTGCCTTGATTTCTGCTGATATTGATTTCGTTGATTATTCTGCTATCCGCTTCTCTTCTGATGGATATTCAGATTACAGCACCATCAATTCAAACAATGCATTTATTAGAGACAATTATAAATCAACGATTAACTATCGCGTTGGAGCTGAGGTAAAAGTAAGTAAAGAATTTAGTCTACGTGGTGGTTATGGAATCAACGGAAGTGGCGTTAAAGGTGGTGATGATAAATTTTACCAAGGTCAGTATTTTACTGGTGGTCTAGGTTACCGTGTAAACAACTACTACATTGATTTGGCTTATCAAAATTATCAAAACGGATTCAATAATAGCCCGTATATTTTAAACGATTATTCTGAACCTGTAGCTGAAATAAAAACTACCCGTGACAATGTTTTCTTAACATTTGGGGTACGGTTTTAAATTATTCAAACCTCATAGGTTTTAAAAACCTATGAGGTTTTTTTTAGTGCAATTGCTTTTCGGCAATATATTTTGTGGTCAGCGGTTCTGATTCAATCGTTGGCAAATACTTCACCCCCACTCTTAAGGCTTTAAGCCCCGAAACACCTTGCAGTTCATCCAATTCCAATTCTTCCAAATCATCGTTTAAAAGATTTTGCGCTTGCAAGTATTTAATATATTCCTTGTATTCATTGGCTTCATCACTGTTAAAATACACCATTGCAATTTTATCCTGCTGGGTTAAACGCTCGGTCGTTCCTTTTATTAACACTTTGTCGATACGTTTTTTAACCACTTCATAGCGAATGTTGTAGGCTCCTTCCACATCAAAACGACGTTCATCGTTTCTAAAACTAATATCAATTGCGTTTGAATGAATGAATATCATTTGCGTGGTATACAACGGACGAGGCATGTCTTTCAGCATATTTTTTGATAAACGTGCAATTTCGACCATAGAAGTTAGTTGCCACAAACGAATATTCCTTAAATACAGTAAATTAAAGGGCTTTTGAGGTGCTATTTCCTGCCCAATATAGATATCGTATTCAATTCCATCCGTCCTGAACTTCGCAAAATAACAAGGATATGATTCTTGCAATTTTTGCTGAGAAGCACTTAAATAGTGGCTAATCTCCGTGTTTATAGATTGCATCGAAATCTCCAATTTACGACGATTTTCAAAAGCTAAACCTGTTTCAGGCATAATGCTATCGAAGTAACCGGTAACTAAATTTTCCAGCTTTGCATTATTGCCTTTTACAATATTCAGAAAAGGGTACACTTCCTCTTCTAAGAATTCGTTCAGCAAGCTTTCCTCGTTATTGGTCGCAAATAAATCGATGCGTTTAAACCAATCCTTACAATTAAACAAGAGTTTATTGATAAGATCTAAATCCACTTCTTTTCTGACTTCTTTCAGCGTAGCAATTAACGCCGTTAATAAAACGCGTAAATCATCTTGAAGGGCTCTATTTCGTTCGAGTGTTGAGTTACGAATGTCAATTGCACCAAACAACGGATACAAGCCTTTAAAACTAACCGTATCAATCTCTTTAGAGGTACTTTTGCCATCGTTTTGACGAATAAAATGCCATACCGCCTCATTAAACTTCCATTGAACAGAAGGTTGTAACGCGGTAAATTTATCCATCAACACTTCATTCATTCGGGCTTCAAACTCTTCAATGCTGTATTGAAAAAGTTGGCCAATTAAGGGCATTGCCATTCGTAAACGCGACAAAAGACGTTCATCTATTAACGTTTCGTGGTGTGAGTATACTTCCAAAACGCCCGATAACTGTTTATTGTAATAAATCGGCAAAACCGAATACGAATGCACACCAACGCTTTTTAAAACCCTTAGAAAGGGATCTTTTACAATTTGTTCGTCCGTAATGGAATTTACAAAAATTGCTTTTGGGTCTTCTTTGTATTTTTCAACTAATTCGTTAAAAATTTCTTCTTCCAAGTTAGCGGCTTTTGCTGAATTAATCAGCATGCTATTTGAAAACTCCTTGTTATCGAAAATAAGTCGGTCGTTTACTGTTAAAAATGGCATTAAACCGTATTCGATATTTCCATCACCGCCCAAAGTTTTAAGTGCCTGTATAACTACTTTATAGGCCTCTGCCTCGTAATTATGATTCACTAATGAACTACGAATACCTTCAATAGCCGATTGTAGGGTGATATCGGTAATGGAAATCACACTAAAACCTTCAAAAAGAACTTGATTCAGCGGCAACACTCCTGTTAAGTATTCCAGCTCGGTATCGTCTTGCAGGTGTTGGGCTAATTCTTCGAAATTGATTTTGGGTAAATCTCCTTCATACTTAATATCGACAAAACGGGTATCTGTTTCGATATTAAAATACTGCGTTAACTTCGTTTCCGGGTTAACGTGCATGTATACGATGTCGTTCTTTAAATTCGTTGTAAAATTATAGAAACGTTCGAGAATGATTCGGTATATGTATTTTGCCTGACGTTTCTCTAGCGGTTCATTCGTTTTGTTTACCTTATTTTTTGGGTCGATGTTTTTAAAGAAATCGTAAAAAGCATCTGTACTGAAGAAAATAAAATCTGGCACCGGTGTACTGAGCGCCCAGAACATATCTTCTTCATTCCCCATTAATGGAGTTAAAATGGTATAAATTAACTCGAGTGTATCTTTATATTGCGATAGCTGCTCTGCTGAAACATCTTTCAACAGAAGATCATTCTTTTCTATTTTTTCAAGCAAAAATCTATAAAATTCTTTTTTTACAGATTTTTCTGTTTTTAGTCGGCCTTTCAGATATTCTAAAAGAGGACGAAAAGATAGGGTTGATTTTATCTGGCAATGTATACATTCATTCGTGTTAAGCTGTATTACATTGGTATTCATATGTATATTTTTTTTCTATAGGTGAAATTTTACGAGTATATGCCTAATTATTAATTCGATACAAAGTTAAATGGTATGGCAAAATATATCGTCTGCGAAACGTAATAACTTTCTATCCTTCGCACCATTAAAACGACATTATAAACTCGCGTACAATAAGATACGTAAAAAGCACCTATTAAGTTTTACATTAAACTGGTAATAGCAATTTTAGTACCTAAATTTAATCGACACATACGGGTACCACCCTTCTTTAGAATATCCGGCCACCAAACTAACCAAGGTTAAAGACGCCGGGGCAAAATACATACCACCTCCTACGCCTTGGTGCCAAACATCTGAATCTTCACCACGTTTCCATACGCGTCCAATGTCGTAAAAAGCCAACAATCCAACTTGACCAGGCAGAACATAATTTACCAATTCGCCTAGCTTGGCGCGTAATTCTAAATTATTATAGAAACTATGTTCGCCCGCAAAACGGTATTGACGATAGCCCTGTAATGCCCCTTCGCCTCCAATAAATAAGGTTTGATAGAAAGGAACTTGACCAATGGTAAAACCACCACCAAAACGATTAGCAATAACAAAATTTTTGCGACCATCTATGTTTTTATATAAAGAAACGCCTGCTGTAAACTGAGTAAAAGAATTGGCTTCGCTATTTAAGCCTTTGTAGGCAACCAATTTTAAATCGACATAACTACCTAAGGTTGGAAGTAACTCATTATCACGTGTATTATTTACAAAATGAAAAACAGCTCCTAAAAATTGCTTAGAATCGTGTATTGTTAAACTGTCTGACGAATGGAGATTAATGTAATTTGAAATAAAACGATCGCCATTTTCTTCTGGTTCATAATGATAAAACTGAACTGCAGGCCCCATGCTAAAGGTAGATTTTGGACGGCGCCAGCGAAGCAAGCCTTCTCCTTTATACATACTAAATCGTGCCCGGTAATACTCCGTAGGGGCATCTTTATCGTAGGGCGTTTCGTTTCCTAAACCAAAAAAGTTTTGTGTTCCGTTGGGCGCATTAATTTGCACATTTGCCAATATATCGGCCTTTCCAAGTGCTTCAATCCACTCTCCTTTGTATTTCAAACTATAAGCTTTGGTATAAAAAGAGTGTATTAAAGAAACTGTTTGCGAATTTCCATAAGGTTTTTTTCTAAAGCCCGGACTGGTTCTATTGTAAATAAACCCAAACAATACTCCATCATCGTAATTGTATCCGGCGTTTAACAAAACGGAGTTTCGGCTATACAAATCTTTCGCTACATGGCTTACATTAGCGGTATCGTTTGATAGAATTTTGTGAATTTTATTTTGATCTTCACCTCGATAAATGGCATTATCTTTACGTCCATACAAGCGTACTTTTCCATCGCTATTGGCAAAATCGAATGTCTTATTGCCTTTTCCCCCTATTATACGCAACTTAATATGCGAGGTTTTATTATCCATCAATAAGCTATCGTTACCATTATGGGTGTATAATCTAATTTCTTTGGTTACTTTTGGATCGAATGTTCGATTAAATAACTCGTCTTTTACCTTCCCATCTTTTGTTATTTTGTTAATTTTAACAACGAGTCCCTTTTCTTTTGTATCCGATACTTGAATAAATTCATTTTTATCGCTCAGCTCAATATCTACAATACGATTAAAAAAATGATAATAATCGTTCATCATTTTAGGCATATCGGCAATTCTAGCTTTCATTTGGGCTAAAAGTTCGTCGTGGTGCAAGCTATAACTTGGTTCGGGCAACGCTTTTAGTGCCTTTTCAAAAACAGCATCGTTAAAACTGGCACAAAATTCCTTTATAATTTTATTCCATTCGGTTTCATCTATATTGGCAGTTAAACGACTCGATATTTCTCTTCCTTCCCACAAAAACCAATTTATATCTTTTAATTTACGTTCGTATCCTTGCATCATAGGCAATAACGATGAGCTTTGAGTGTAGCGCTGAATAAAACCATCCGAACTAAAAAACACCTGATCGCGGTCTCTTGGAACGGGGGTATAATGCGAGTTTCCATCTTTTGTTTTGGTTTCTTTCCAACGCCATTGATCTTCATGGCGATCCCAATCGCCTAATAAAACATCAAAGGCACGTGCTTTTAACCAGGCTTTTCCATCAACGGTATTATCGTTATCCTTGGTCAATGCTTTATCCATTTTTGGGGAGCTATCCGATTCGCCAGCAGGTTCTCGCTCTTCGAACAAACACACCGTATTCGCAAAGGCCGCTTCAAACTCGCCAAGTCCATCATCGGGCGATACCATCCCAATAATCGGATCGGCATGCAATATACCCGCTGCTTTAGCTAATTCGGGTACCACCAAAGCAGAAAATGGATGCTGCGAAGACATATTATCGGTTATTATATCTTTTGCAAAAGTTGCCCGCAATTGCGGCGGCAATAACACTTCCGGATATTTCTCGATGCTTCTCAAAACATATTCTTTCCCATTCTTATCTACTAAGCGTAGCGAACGCGATTGATTGCCTCCCCCACGTTGTGTTGCCTTTAAGCCGCCTTTCATTTGCGAAACACGAAGAACCGGAAGTTTCGTTTTTTGGGCATACTCTTTTCGGTAGTTCTCGCCAAAAAACCATCGATGAAATTTCCCCACACTATCGTATTCTGGTTTTACACTAACCCATACACTATCGGCCAAAATTGGTTTTAATTTATTCCGTTCCTTTTGTGTAATTGGCTGATACTTTTTGGTATAACTATACACTTTTACTGTTCCTGTATCTCCATAAATAAAATACTCAAAGCGCATATCGTTGTTGTTTAACTGATCAACCACTACATAACCTTGCTCTACAGCATTAAACAGCGATTGCTTTCCTTTTTTATTAGACGACACTTTTGATCCGGAACCACTGACTATTTGTAATTGTTTTCCTTTTATTAATTGCAATCCATGCTCATGGCCCGCAGCATATATCACATTTGGATAATCGCCAAAGACATCATTTACCGATTTAATCATGTCCTTGTATTGTGGATGTTTTAAATCTTCGGGACTTAACATGGTGGAGCGTAGCAAGGGATACAATGAGCCTATAATTGGCAATGGCACATATAAATTTTGACTAAAGGAAGTAAAGGGAAACAGGTGATCTTTCCAAGTAAAGTATCCACTGTGTGGCCCATAACTTTTAAATGGATGGTGCGAGGCCAGAATAATTACTTTATCTTTATTTTGCTCTAAAAGCGTTTCGAAACGCACCAGAATTTCATCTTTAGTATGACAATCGCAATCGTCGGTTGGAGTTTGTTTATTAAACGGAAACAGCCACCACTCGCTATCGTATGCAATTATAGTAAGCTTATCGTTAATTGGAATTGCTACTGGATCTGGGCATCCATTTTGAGGAATTAAACGTAATAGAGGATCATTTTGCGCACGTAAATAATCGCCTTGCGCCTGAATTTTTGCTAAACCGTCGGGACCAGATTTATCCCAATCGTGATTTCCTGGCAAAAAATATACGGCGGCTCCCATGCTACGCATAGGTTCAAACTGCGACTTTAGAATATTTTGTGTTGTTTCCTGCTCTGAACTACCAGGCAAGCCCATCCCCGTTGGATAAATGTTATCGCCTAAATATAATACCGTTGTTTTTTGAGGAATAACTTGTTTGGCTGCATTTTTTAAATCAATGTCTTGTCGAACATTCATTTCTCCCGCATCGCCAAATAGAATGACGCGGTATTTGACTTCCTGTGCGAAAAGCCTGATAGTTAAGACAATCAAAAATATACTAAGGGTAAACTTTTTTATCATATTTTCCGTTAATTCAGCTAGTTTTTGCTTGCGTTCTACTGTTGGTTATACTTAAAAAGTAACACATTTCCGGCTGATAATGCTCCTCCTTCATTGGAAATGTATAAATTATTGTTTTTATCAAATGCGATTCCCTCGGGTTGATTAAAATATCCTGTTTTTAAGGGAACTACTCCTTGAATGGCAAATTTTTCATCGGTTATCACGATTAATTTATTCATGGATGATAACACATACCATTGCTTGGTTAAAGGATTTTTGGCTAAGGCCGATGGACGGAATTTAATTTTACCGCTACCGGCAAACGTTCCAATTTGTTTATACGAAAGAGCGTATTCTCCTGCAGATGTAAGTCCTGCCTTTCCATCAAATTTAAAGGCAAAAATCCGAGTAGCTTTTTTATCTGCATCGGCTTTGCTTTCTTTTGTCAAGATATAAACCATTCCGCTTTTTTCATCGCTTGCTAAGCCTTCGTATTCTGCTTTTGGGACCAAATCCTTCACTTTTATCACATTGGGAATTTCTTTTTTGCTGGTGCTTGACAAGGGAAAAACATGCAACTCGCCATTGCTTTTTAATACGATAACTTGATTTTTGAGGATCGTTAAATCTTCGTAATCCCCGCTTCCAGCAAACTTTGAATAAGCAGATTCTTTTGCGCCTAATGGCAAGCTAAATAAGTCGCCGTCTTCATCTTGAATGGCATATATTTTTTTGGGGTCGCCTTGTAGAAAGGCAATACCCGATATCTCAAAAAGATTATGCGGCATATTGTATTTTACCGGCTTGGTTAAATCGTAAGGAAAATTAATTTTGGTTGTACTTCCTTCGGATTCTATTTCTGTAACTGTTTCAGTTGTTTTTGTGGCATTTACACAGGAAAGAATAGCTAGCGCACCTGAAAAGAGCGCAATCGCTAAAATAAATTGTTTTTTGTTTCGTGTTTTCATTCGGTAATGGTGATTAATTCTTATTCAAAAACTGGTAAATCTCATATTGCGATTGACAGGGAGGCTGCTCATTCTTTATCCAACTGTTATTCATATCGGCATCTATAAAAACGGCCTGCACATTGTCGCGTTTCATAATCTCGAGGAGCTGCAAAATTTCATTTTTAATTTTTTGGTTCCTGATTGGAAAACAAACTTCGATGCGACGGTACACATTCCGGTTCATCCAATCTGCTGAACCTAAATATACGGCTTCTTCTCCTAAATTGTGAAACACAAAAATACGCCCGTGCTCTAAATAGCGGTCTACAATCCGTGTTACGTGAATATTACTGCTCAAACCGGGTACGCCTGGCACCAAACAACATACACTGCGTACAAACAAATCAATTTTAACACCTGCTTCAGAAGCTTCGTAAAGCTTATTAATGAGCACTTGCTCTTCTAAGTTATTCAGTTTGATGGTAATTTTGGCGAGCTTCCCTTGCTTGGCATGTGTTATTTCGCGCTGAATGAGTGCTAAAAACTCTGTTTGTAAATTAAATTGTGCCACCAATAAATGTTCAAATTTAATTAAATCGGCTGAGGTGGGTTTTATCCGCTTTGCGAGAAAAATAAACAGCAATTCTACTTCGCGTAGCATATCTTTATCAGCTGTCATCAAAATATGGTCGGTATAAAATGCAGCCGTGCTTTCGTTAAAATTACCCGTTGCGAATAGACCAGTATATTTCATCCGGCCGTTGATGTTTCGTTTAACGAGCGCCACTTTTGCATGTACTTTTAAGGCGGTTACGCTGTACACAATGTTGACACCCGCAGTTATCATTTTCTTGGTCCAGCGTAGGTTGTTAGCTTCATCAAATCGCGCTTTTAGCTCTACTAAAACGGTTACCTTTTTGCCGTTTTTGGCGGCCGACATCAGTGCGTTCACAATCTTAGAATCGCTTGCCACACGGTATAAGGTTACATAAATTTCGGCTACATCGACATCAAGCGCAGCTTCGTTAAAGAAACGTAAAACGCTGTCGTAACTTTGGAACGGTGTATGCACCATGATGTCGCGCTTTTCTATAGCCTCCGCCAAAGTGCCCTTAAGCAAATCGGCCTGTTCAATTTTTGGCCAATTAATATTCGAAAGATTATCTTTCTTGATTGGAAAAGACATTAAATCTTTCAAATTATGGTAGTTCCCTCCTGCTACTAAGTTGGATTTTTTAAGGTTAAAAAGCTTTTTTATATACTCCAAAACTTCGGGTGCAATTCCGGGCTGATATAAAAAACGCGTGGCTAAACCCATGTCGCGTTTCAGCAATTGTTGTTCTATTTGAGCGGAAACATCGCCTGAATATTCATCCTTTAAATTTAACTCGGCATCGCGGGTTACTTTAAAACTATAACATCCAATTATTTCATCCTTTGGAAAAAGCAACTGCAGATTAAAACGGATGACATCATCTAAAAAAACTACGTAACGCGTTAAATCGTCGTTAAAAACCGTAAAACGCGGTAATTCATTAGACGGTATATTTAAAAGCACGTATTTGGACGCTTCAGCAACTTTTAAATTGATTAAAAAATATATGGCGTTATTTTCTGGGAAAAAACTACTCTTTTCTTGAAGGTATACCGGCTGTAGAAAAGCCATCACTTGCGCCAAAAAATACCGTTTTACATCGGCTTCTATCGCCGGAGGGCATGCTTCATTATTGACAGCGTAAATTCCATTGTCTTTGAGTGCTGGAACAATTTCATCTTTAAAAATTGCACCAAAACGTTGCTGTTGATCTGAAATGATTACATTTGCGCGATTCAATAGGTCGTTTTCTTGTACAATATCCGTATCCTCTTGGTTGCTTAATTTTTCTAAGGCCAACAGAATAGGCATGCGTACACGGTAAAATTCATCCAAATTGGAAGAAAAAATAGCTAAAAATTTGATCCTTTCTAACAAGGGAACACGCTCTCGCTCGGCTTCCATTAGAATGCGTCCGTTGAATTTTAGCCAGCTTAAATCGCGATTAAAAAAAAGCGGTTCTACCATGTACGTTTAAAATTTACCGTGAATGGTGTAAGCCAATACAAAAGAAATAACCGCTGCAATTAAGCCAAACATGAACACATTGTACGCAATACGAATTAATTTATACTTACGCCCGAGCACAACGCCTTGCGAATACACATCGGTAATGAGGGTTCCGTATAAAAATTCTTTGCTGTCCATTACTTTACTCATTCCTTCTTTATAGTCTTGAAGCGACATGTTATAGAAATTTCCAAAGAACAATAAATTAACTTTTTTCTGCTCCAAATCATCTTTGGTAAACTCTCCTTTTGGAACCGAAGGACGGGTAGATAAAATGGAAACCACCACACAAACCAAACAAACCATTAGCAGAATAAAGGTTGGGATAATCAAATTACCGTGTTCATCTAATCGGCGCAAGAGCAAACTTACGATTAACGATAACATGATTGAATTTACGGTAATGAGAATGTGTGCTTTGTTATCGGCCATATCGCTTAAGCGTTGGTTATTGGCCGATGTAATGCGAAACAGGGTTTCAATACCTTTATCCGGGCGTTCGTTTTTATCCTTTTTCTTGTCTTCTTCTTTAAAAAAAGTTGTGTTACCTGGTGCTTGCTCTTCTACGGTGATGAGGTTTTGAACCGAAAGTTTACTTTTTAATTTCTCTATATTCTTTTGTTTTTGGTCGTTCAGCAACAACTGCGCATAATCGGTATGATAATGTTGTTGTTCCATAAACTGAATATCCTGTCCCTTACACTCTACTTTACTTTTCTCTGTTTGATAAAGCAAGGATTTTTCTTGGTGCATGCGCTTCGATTTTTTACGGAAATCGGGTAACCCCAGATGAAATAAATCGGCATCGCAAATAATTTTATCAATAAGTGTTTTGGGTTGTTGTGGTAATTTTGTGCTAAGTATGGCTTGTTTTACCTTGCCGCGTATCGCTTCGTTCAGTCCGCGTTCTTGCAAAAAGGCATCGGCCAATGCAGCTCCTTTTTCTTCGTGATTAAAAGGGTCTTGAAAATAGCCGGTATCATGGAAATATGCAGCTACCACTACACAAAAAAAATCTTCCTCATTTAATTGATAATGGTTGGCGATTTGTTTTGCCGCATTTAACACACCTATAGTATGATCGAGATTGTGGTACACTAAGCGCGGGTCGTTCCTCTCTTCGTAATATTTGTGTATGTATACGTCTATATCGGCTTGTAGCTCTGAATAATTCATGTAGTTTGATAATTTGTAAATTTGCTGGTTCTACGGATAATCCTTCCGTTAAAATTACAGTATTTTTTAGTTAAAACGATGTTTTTCATCCCAACAATTTACCTGGCTTTACTTTTGACATTTCTTTGTGAATTGACTTTTGCTAAACCCCAATGAACAGAAATAGTTTTAGGGTATTGGAATTTTTCGTGCTTGTAAAGGAGGTCGAAATTCAGTTAAAACGACATCATAACGGCAGTGATTTCTAAAAAAAGTTCTTTTCTAAGCCCGACTAGCATTTTTAAGGGATTGAAAATGAGCGAATATATCATTTTATGCAAAATTCTTTTTCCGTATTTGAATTCATTTTTGTAACATTGCAGCGCAAAAACAAAGATGTTTTTCGGGGCCTATAGCTCAGTTGGTTAGAGTAGAAGACTCATAATCTTTTGGTCGCTGGTTCGAGCCCAGCTGGGCCCACTGCCTCTCAGATACACTGAGGGGCTTTTTTTATGCCTTTTTCACGCCCAAAACAGTATTTAAGCCTGATTATTATATTTTTGATAAATTAAAAAATCCGAGCTTTACCATCAGTAATCAAGACAGAAAATCCCTATCAGATAAATTATCAAAAACCAACTAGTATGACATAAAAAAAAGATATATATCAGGAAAAATAATTGTTAAAAGCTCATTAAAAAACAAAATTTCAGACTACAAAACACGGGTTGTGAAGTATCTCGCTGTCACACCGCAAAGCAGGTAGCTGTTTTTAATCAATAAACCATAGGGATGCAGGTGGTGTCTTGAAAATAGGCAGCCGCACATAGGAGCCTGAGCTTAATGATTATCGAGGTGTTTGAGGAGCATTAATTTAGCCCCCAATACCCATTGTATTGGAATATTTAAACGGAATAATTAACTTGGTTCAAGGAAAACTGCTTTACATAGGAACCCGTGTTGGCAGTAATTTTTATTCTGTTTCTTGTACACTTTTTAAGACGTCTAAAATATCGTGCGATAAAATGTAAGGTAAGTCGTCTACAACCTTGTTTAATATTTCAACTTTTAACGCTTCTTCTTTCCCTTTTTTTATAGCATTAACTTGGGGAAAGGCCTTTAAGATTTGTTCTTCTAATGTGTGTCCTTGATGATGCAAATACCATTTAGGAAGATTCACTTCAATGCTGTTCAAGAGTTTGACTACAATTAGAGTTTCGTCTGTGGGGTTTACAACTGCAGAAACTTTATTGATTACATAGTCAGCGACAACCTGCAGGCGTTCTTTGCTGAAATTTTTCAAATCAATAAATGTTTCACCTTGAGTTAAACCCAAATCTTCTTTAGTTACAATCTTTTCTCTTAATAGCAATGCCCCAATTAACAAAGGGTCTAAAATGTAATTTTCAATACTGTATCTATTTGAGTTACCAAGCACTAGGACTCCATCAGAGTTTGTGTTTGAACCGTCCCAATCTAATATGCCAAACACAAATTTATTACCTGCCCTTCTAAGTGTTTCAGTTATATTTATTACTTGCCCACAGTTGGAGACTTTTGTTCCATTTTTATCGGTCTTACTTTCTCCTGAAGAAATGAAACTCAATGAAATTTCAGGAACAAGATAGCTCGATAATTGATGATACATTTTTTCATAATAAATAACATCGAAAGGGCTTTCAACAAACACTTGACGTCTGTTTTCGTAGTTGACACTAAAAGAGGGCACTCCTGAAGTTAAAATTTTCAATGCTTTATCTTTTTTAACTTTTTCAATTCTAATCCCGCTTTTATTCACAACAAAAATTGACTCTTCTGGTGTCAAAGCAACTGTTGATGATGAATGAGTAGTGATTATTACTTTTGCTTTCTTTTCGTTTACAAAAACTTGCTGAATAACATCAAGAAATTTCTTTGACATCGAAGGATGTAAAGAAGCATCGGGTTCGTCCATCAATAGAACTTTTGGGAATTCTATGTCAAAATTTGAATTATAAAGAGCTAATGCCAAAGACATAAGAACTTTCTCACCAGATGATAAATCTCCAAATTGTATCTCAACTCCGTTATAATTATTTACCAGTTTTAATTCAAAAGGTGCATCTCTGTGGCTGTTTTCAGGAGAATTTATATGATAGTCTAGATTCGCTTCTTTTATTATTTTGTTGACAAAATCCCAAGGTGCTTCACCATAGGTACTTTCAAATTGTTCTTTAGTTAAATATGTAATTTCTGTGTGTTTTTTGACTTCATTTCTATACTGTCTGTATTCATTTTCATCAAACTTGTCTTGGTATCGTTTGAAAAGACTTGAAAAGTTTTGGTAAAACACATCTGTTTGTTGAAGACCGTCTTCTAATGGATAATGATTGAAAAAATCATCAGATGTTAGCTCTTCTCTAATTTTTTTTGCACTTTTCGCAATTTTATCAATTACCTTTATTTGGGGGGCGTTATGGCCAAACACATTGTTTTCAAGTGTAAAATTCGGGTTGCCTATTCTATTTTGTAAATAACTATTAAACTGTTGCCACAAATTTTGTGTATTTGCATTAAGCTGTTCTCTTGTTACTACAGCACTCTCATTCGGGGACAGTGTTTGTGATGTAACATATTTTTTAGGGCTTAGTTCTGCACCATTGTCATCATATATTTTTAATAAATTCTGCGTAATGGCAGTTAGCAATTGTGTTTTACCCGCACCATTAATTCCTGTCAAAACAACAAAGTCTGGGAGGTCTATTGAAAATGGGGCTAATGATTTGAATTTTTGTCCTAATGTTAATTTCATGATGTGCCTTCTAAAATTACTGCCAACGTTCTAGTATAAGCGTAGTGCGGGATTAGAACGCCTAAACTTTCAACTTTGCCGAAATGTTTGTTATTATACACTTGCTTTGGTTTTATTACTTTCGCCCGAATTACGCTTATACATTTTTGTTCGTAGCCATTTATCCTTCAATTGTTGCACTTTCCAATCCATTTTTTAAGTTACCATAAACTGCAATAATGTGACCATAGAACATATCATCATCGTCATAGTAAGCAGTAAAATCTCCACCATAATAACTTATTACTAATTGAGAGAGTTTAATACGTTTCTCAAAATCATTTTTTGTAATTGTTTCATTTTCATCCTGAAGCCAGTCATTTGCTAAATCCGTTAACTCTTCTGCTGCAAAAGTTCTGAATTCTAAATCTCTTTGTTTTTGTTCATTGAATAATACTTTTAAAATACTCATAGTGTCATTCCAAGTCTGCTTATCATCAACATCTACTTCTAAAGAGACTCTTATATGTTCGTTCAACCAATCAATACTTCCTTCAAACATCCCATAGTCTTTGTTCAGTTCAAATTCATCCAACACTTTGTCAGTAATTTTTATTGGTTTTCTATATTCTTTTAATAATTCCAGTAGTTCATCATTTTGAACATTTTCCTTGATAACTTTCACAATCATAAATCGATTATAAAAAGAAGGTAATCTTCCTTCTGGAACAGTTTTGTCTTTTAGCTCTCTAACTTTAAGGTGATAAATCGTTCCAGTTTTGAAGTTATAGGAATATGTTGTTCCGTATTCCTTACATTCTTTATCCGTTAAAAGCCAATTTACTCTACCATCACCTTTTTTAAGTTCGTTCTTTTCTATGTCAAAGTAGGCTAAGAAATATTGTGAGGCGTCCCAAGAATTATTTAGTTTTCGAGCTCCACCTGATTGGTCATTAGTAAGTATAAGGATTTCTTTTTCTTCTTTTCTATATTCATTTGAGAATACTTCAAAATCTTTATTTTTCTTTCTGAATATATTTATCATATTGAAACTTGGGTTCTCTGGTTACGCACAACGGTTAGGGTATTGCCGAAGGCGGGATTTTTAGCACTAAATTTCAATCGAAGAACGAATGCTGAACCTTGCACAAATGCCCAATCGAAGCCGTTCAGCCCCGCTTTTGGCAATACCTTGTTGTGCGTTCGCTTTTTTGTCCGCCGACAAAAAAACGAACGCTAAATTAATTCAGTTTTTTGTCCTACGAAAAATGGCTGATTTTTTAATTGATGTTCATATTGGTCTTTGCCTATAAAAGGCCATAAGTCATAATCGCCTGTGTTTTTAAATTCGTCAAACTGTTGTTGTCGTTCCGTCATTTTGTGTCTGTAATGTTGCCCCAAAGTCAGCACGCTTAACAGCAAGTCCTTAAATGAAAATCGAATAAGTGGATTTGTCGGGTCAAGATATGGCCATTCGTATTCAAAGTCAGAATGTAGAAATAAAATGTATCTGGCTATGTCTTTTAGTGCTTCGTCTGTAAGTCTGTCATTACCTGTTAATTTATGTTCTTTCAAGTCACTATACAAACACCAACTTAGTTCAAGCATTGGTCTAATAATTGGGTCGTCAAACTTTGCTTCTTTTGAACGATAATATTGCTCGGGAAGCCAACCGAAAGTCACATCATCTGTAATGTAATCTTCAAACTCGTCATTGCTGATAAGTCCGACTGCTAAATGTCGTAAGTGGAATGCAAGTTTTTTTCTTCGTTCTCTGTCAACCATAGTTCAATGTTTGTAGGGTGTTCGTTAAAGTGACGCACAACGGTTTGGCGCTTGGCGCAGTGGCGGATTTCGGAGTACAAAATTGTCAATACGCCACAAAAGTTGATGCGAGGCAGAATGTTCAATTAACCACTTCACCCGCCATTGAGCCAAACGCCTGTTATATGCCGCTTTTCTTTGTCCACCTGTATTTACTTCCATATTCCTTGTCGTCTGTAACAATTTCATACTTGATTTTTTCTCTGTCTTTAACCAAATAGTATTGGATTAAGTCAGAATATTGACTGTTTGAATAAAACTTAAGTTCATTCTTTTCTGTCCAAGTTCCGTTGAGAACATAGTCAGATTGCATATCGGCAATTAAATAGTTTCCATATTTTGGTATTTGTCCGCCAACTGGAATTATAGAAATGTGAATGAAATTCAAGTTACTTCTATCTTTCAAGTAGCGATATGCAACGAGTTCAAATTGTCCATTTGGTGCAAGTTCTCGGTGTTCAATCTCTAGATGGTCGTCTTTGTCAATGTAGTCCAAAGCTGAAACTTTGATTTTTACATCATTAATTTCTTTGTCAGTTAGGGTAATTTTTTCTCCTGTTCGCAAAGAAGGTAAAATGTCAAATTGTGCAGAGATAGTTTGATTGTCTAACCATTTTAATCTTGTCAAAGTGTTTGGAAGTGAAAAGTCTCGCAAGTTTTTTGTTGTGTCAGAAAGTTTCAGAATTGCCGTGCCTGATTGTCCATATCCAAATGCTCCGAGATCTAAACTATAATTTATTAAAAGCATAGAACTGTCCGGTGAAAACTCTCTGTAATTTTCTACATAATCTTGGTCAGTCATAAAAACTTCTTCTTTCCTGTCGTAAAGATTACAAGAGGATAGAATTACCAATGTCAATATGTAAATTGTCTTTCTCACTGTGTCGTTTTAAAGTGGCATATAACTCTCAAATATACGCAACTCCAAAACCAAAAAACCTTCATTAAATCCATTAAGGCAGCTTTTTAATTGCGTAGAATGCGTATAGTTTACTATTTCTTAAACATTTATAAACGCTTACACTCGGATAGTTTGTTGCAAAATAAAGAGAAGTTAGGGCGTAAACATTTAGTTTTCCTAAAGTATAAATTTAATTTCAAAACCTGCTACGGAAAACTGTAAATACGCACAATTAAGTACACCCACCGCCTGCGAACAGAGAAAATGTGAGATAATTAGTAACTGTGAAACAGCGAGTTTCGATCTATGTTTTAACATAAGCGTAGGCGCAGCATTTTATATTACGCAGCTGAGTACAAAAAGGTACTTCGGAAGTATAAAAAGGTACCTCGGAAGTATTAAAAATGAAATCATTTGGTCAAAAAGGTACTTCTGAGGTATTTAAAATGAAATCGTTTGGTCAAAAAGGTACTTCTGAGGTATTTAAAATGAAATCATTTGGTCAAAAAGGCAGATAGTATCCGAAAAGTCGGAGATCCGAAAGTCGGATGTGAAGAATCATTAAAACGAATATTGTTTATAAACCTAGAAGAATTTGCTTATAAGAGATACTTTTCCGAATAATCGGAACACGTTGTGGCGCAGTGTGACAGGAAAATTTTTGAGACACATGCTATGCAAACAAACGTTCAAAATTGCAGGGATTAACCGAAGTGCGCCCGTCGATCCCGAATGCTCGGGATGCACCCCAAGCAGCGGAAGAAAACAAAAACAGTAGCAGCAACATTCGGATTTGCAGCACCGAGCATTGTTCAATTCAGTTTTGTGGCTAAAATTAATATGAGTTACAAAAAAATCTCCCACAAAACCAGCGATATTGTTTTTGTTTTTTTAAAGAGAAATCTTTTATCGCCTCATTGCCGGCGGGCTTAGTTCTTTTTTCTTGACAAAAAAGAACGAAAAAGTCAAGGCTTGGATCTGTTGTTGAATAAAGCTAGCAGAAGCTCGATGGCGATAATTTGAGGCCTTGGCTTGGCTCTATTCCTTCGCTCGGCTGCAAATTCTCTTGAACAGTAAGAATTTGAACGTTTCTGCAAAGCTTCTTACTGCTTTCTTCGTCCAACACCTCCTAGGCCGGTCCTAGTATGGGGGCTAGCTGAGCAATAGCTAGAATAAAACATGCTAGTAAAACAAACGTTCAAAATTGCAGGTATTAACCGAAGTACGCCCGTCGGTCCCGAATGCTCGGGATGCCCCCCCAGCAGCGGAAGAAAACAAAAACAGTAGCAGCAACATTCGAATATGCACTACCGAGCATTGTTCAATTCAGTTTTGTGGCAATAATTAAATATTTGTTACAAAAAATCTCCCACAAAACCAGCGAGACTGTTTTTGTTTTGAGCAAGGGCTTTGCGGGCAAAGCTGCCTAGCCGGATCGACAAAGGCTTTTGGTTACTTTTGGCCCACAAAAGTAAATGCCCTGCCGGCAAGAGGCAAGCAAGGGAAAGAGGGGGGCAATCTAATATCATTTACTGAAAATTTCATAAATACCCCTCGTCATTGCGCGCTTAGCAAAGTAATCTCTTAAAGAAAAATCAATTATCGCCTCATAGCCGGCGGGCTTAGTTCTTTTTTCTTGACAAAAAAGAACGAAAAAGTCAAGGCTTGGATCTGTTGTTGAATAAAGCTAGCAGAAGCTCGATGGCGATAATTTGAGGCCTTGGCTTCGCTCTATTCCTTCGCTCGGCTGCAAATTCTCTTGAACAGTAAGAATTTGAACGTTTATGCAAAGCTTCTCGCTGCTTTCTTCGTCCAACACCTCCTAGGCCGCTCCTACATGGGGGCTAGCCGAGCAATTGCCAGAATAAAACATGCTAGTAAAACAACCGTTCAAAATTTCAGGTATTAACCGAAGTACGCCCGTCGGTCCCGAATGCTCCTATCGTGTGGACAGATCTCTATGTGTGTCCCATCCTTCTTTTGCAGCCCTAAAGTATTTTAATCCAATCCAGATCGTAGTTATCCCTGGCGTTCTTTTGCTTTCATATCCTTTCCAACCTCCCATTCTAGCCAATCCCCATACATATCTTTTCAGATCTTTATCCTTATAAGGATTCTTCTGCTTCTGGGTTTTTCCTTCAAGTCTGATTATTTGTTCTTCCATAAATAGCTGTTCCTCATCATTGAAACATGTGTGTGCATCAATCGAGAGTTCTGGTTCAGCGTATGCTAGGCGCATTAGGAATAACTTTATCACCACTTCCATGATCATAAGGGTTTGTTTTCTGATAGATGAGGCATATTCTAATTCACTGGCTTCAATATTGTATCCTTCCTTTTTAAGTATCCGAAACACTTCTTCTATTGTCCAGCGCCAGCTATACCATTCTATGCATAACTTAGCCATAGAAGGCGTGGTTACTGCTATGGTGGTTAATAGCCTCCAACATATTTTATCTGCCCCACTATAGCCAACTTCTTTTGCTTCTATGAGATAAAGCTTAGTACTCGCTGGAAGCTCTTTACTTGTAGTGCCTGTTTTGCATACTTCTATTTCTTTATATCTGATTTCTATTTTAGCCTTTCTCTTTGGCCTTTTCTCTTTCGCTTCTACTACTATTTCATAAATATCCTGCACTTCTTGATTGGAAAGGCAGTCAAATAGTTTGCTTTTGTCTTTTAGTCTTCTGTTGCTTTTTGCACGTATTAAAAGGTCTGTTTTCTCATCGGGTATAACGGCAAATTGCTCGTATATATCTCCTTCTCGATCTTGTATAATCACCATTCCTTCAACACAAGAGGATAATGCTGTTTTTGTATTATTCGATGATTCTATCCATTTGTAAGATTCTTTTTCTGTAATGGGTAATTTACTGTATTCTCGCTCAAACTTTGAACGAAATTCCAGCGGTCTATTCCATAGTTTGATATCTGCATAACCATAAGGAGTTCCATTAACTGCATCCAGGACAAGACTCGGATGAAGCATAAAACCCAATCCGAAATCGCCCTTGGCATTGGTAGTGCCGATAAACGAATCTTTCTTTATTCTATTTTTATGGCTACTTAGGTTTATTTCTGTGGTATCTTGAATACAAACAACATATTTCCCGTGGCAAGCGGATTGGCAGTTAGAGGTTAAATTTGAAATGATGCTTTCTTCAGTTACACGATTATTCGATAAGAATCGATAAAAACCCTTTGCTTCTGCCTCGTCCTTGCTAAGCTGACGAATAGAGTGAACGCAATTTCTAAATAGGATATCTAAGTTCTTATTCCCTCGACGTATTAAACGTGAATCGGGCAAATTTGTAAAACCTCTTTTTTGCATATACAAAGAAACTAATTATATAGAAGATCTGTCCACACGATAGGAATGCTCGGGATGCACCCCCAGCAGCGGAAGAAAACAAAAACAGTAGCAGCAACATTCGAATATGCACTACCGAGCATTGTTCAATTCAGTTTTGTGGCAATAATTAAATATGAGTTACAAAACCAATCTCCACAAAACCTAGCGAGACTGTTTTTGTTTTGAGCCACGGCCTTGTGCGCAAAGCTGCCTAGCGGGATCGACAAAGGCTTTTGTTACTTTTGGCCTTCAAAAGTAAATGCCCTGCCGGCAAGAGGCAAGCAAGGAAAAGAGGGCGGGCTATACGAGTGATTTATTTTGGTTATCTCAATAAAAGAAAAGATTCATTCTGCATATACATTTTTATCATGAATTTCCATCCACTTACTAGAATCGGCAAGGTCTGTCCAGCCAAATTGACGGTACAAACCGTGTGCATCACCGGTTAATAAAATCCATCTTCTCAAACCTTGTAAATCAGGAAATTCCATAATGGTCTTCATTAACCATTTAGACAAGCCCTTTCCTCGGTAGGCTTCTAAAATATAAACATCGCCTAAATAAGCAATTGTTGAAAAATCAGAAATTATGCGTGCAAAACCAATTTGCGTATCGTGTTGGTACACACCAAAGCAAAGAGAATGTTGAATAGCTTTTTGCACGGTCTCTTTAGGGATGTTTAAAGACCAATAGGCTTGTGTAGATAAAAACGCATGAATGACATCAATCTGCAGTTTTTCTTTATCGGTTGAAATGCAAAATTCGTCTTTGTATAGGGTTAGTATGCTCATACTATATTGGATTAACGGCACGAGTATCGTGCAGGATTTATATTTTTAGATTGTCAATTTCTTTAACCGTATTTGCGCGAGACAAAATATAAAACTTCCTTTAGCTTCTTGCAAGCAAACCATGTGTAGCAGGGTCTTCTGCATAGGCTTTAATTATCTGATTTCGGGTGACTAACAGCTTTTTTAAATAATTTGTTAAAACGAGACGATTGAAAATGCGTCCAAAAATACCGAATGGAGATTCATATTCGAATATGTCTATCATTAATACGGCATTATCTTGCTGAATAAATGTATGTTCATGATAAATTGATTTGAAAACTCCTTTAATTTGTTCACCTACAAAACTATCAGGCCGATTGAAGGAGGTAATTTTAGAAGTCAGTTTCTGTTTGATGCCAAAATGTATTGCTTCCCAGGTAACAGTTTCTCCAAGATTAATCAGACCGCTTGTTCGTCCAGCTATTGCTTTTTCATTTGTTTTAGCCGTAGAAATTTGATGCAAATCGATGCTACGGGCAAAATCGAAACAAATTTCAGGTGTGGCATTAATTTCTGTCGTTAAGGTAATTTTGGGCATATCGCGTTCAAAGTTTATGCGTAAGCTAATTTATCCATGTTTTTGATTGTTGCAACTTTCGCTCTTGGCTAAATTAAAAAATTAAAGCGCAATATTTCGCACCTGCAAAAATATAAAGTAACATACTTCCCTCCCTCCTTATAGCCCTATTTTTAGGACTTCGAAATGTAAATGGAACGATAGTTGGATACCTATGAGCAATTGAACGAAACGACAATCGTGTACAACATAATTGAAACGTTAGTTACAATAATTAAAAATTACCATTTAAATCATGCATGCAAAACACCTTGATTTAAATCTAAAAACACAAAAAGTTAAACGAAATTATCTTTAGTTTTCTTAAATTTGTAACCTATAAGTAGACATGAAATTTTTGCGCTTATTCATCTGCCAGCTAATCATTGTATTGAGTATTACTCCTTGCACAGATGCAGCTGTAACCCAATCAAATCTTTCACTAAGCAGTTTTTCGAAGGTAGATATCCAACATTCGGATGATACTTTTCATGCAGATGTATGCTCTCCTTTTTGTGTTTGTACGTGTTGCAATATGCCAACCTTGTTACAAAGTACCAAAACCCCTGCGCAGGTAATTAGATTTATTTTAGCGCAATACCCGGTAGAGAAAAATAAAAAAGCGCAAACTGCATTCATAGAGTTTTGGCAACCCCCAAAACTGGCTTAATCTTTCTATTTTAAAATTGTAGAATCTATTCCTCAGTATGAGTAATTGATTGCGCAATTTCTATTCTTTTATTTTCACTTAATTTTATTTCAATGCTGAAAAAAATCATTCAGTTCTCCATACAAAATAAACTTGTAATTGGACTTTTTACACTTGCTTTAATTGCCTGGGGAGTTTACTCTCTGAGGCAGCTACCAATAGATGCAGTGCCCGACATTACCAATAATCAGGTCCAAGTAATTACGCTAAGCCCTTCTTTGGCCAGTCAAGAAGTAGAGCGTTTAATTTCTTTCCCTGTTGAACAAACCATGTCTACTATCCCTGAAACAGAACAAATTCGTTCCATTTCGCGTTTCGGTTTATCGGTTGTTACCATTGTTTTTCATGATGATGTAGACATTTATTGGGCACGTCAACAGGTAAACGAAAAATTAGCCGAAGCAAAAAACAATATACCCAATGGCTTAGGGAACCCTGAAATTTCTCCTATATCAACTGGTCTAGGCGAAATTTATCAATATGTGGTGGCTGCCAAACCTGGTTTTGAAAAAAAATATACTGCTCGTGAATTGCGTAGTATTCAAGATTGGATTGTACGTAGACAACTTTTGGGTACACCCGGTATAGCCGAAGTAAACAGTTTTGGTGGTTTACTAAAACAATATGAAATAGCGTTAGAACCTGACAAACTAAGAAGTTTTGGTTTAAGTATTAGCGATGTTTTTTCTGCTTTAGAACGTAATAATCAAAATACCGGTGGTGCGTATATCGACAAAAAACCAACTGCTTATTTTATTCGAAGCGAAGGCTTAGTGGGTAATTTAGAAGATATTAATAAAATTGTTGTAAAAAATAATAGCAACGGTTTACCGATTTTAATTCGCGATATAGCCACTGTTCAGTTAGGTAATTCCATTCGCTATGGAGCGCTTACCCGCACAACCAAAAGCTCTAATGAAGAGGCTGTTGGAGGCATTGTAATGATGTTAAAAGGTGCCAATGCCAACAATGTAGTAAAACAGGTAAAATCCAAAATGGATAGAATTAGCAAAACCTTACCTGAAGGTGTGGTTATTGAACCTTTTTTGGACCGAAGTGCGCTCGTTGACAGAGCGATAGGCACGGTGGCAAAAAACCTAATAGAAGGTGCCTTAATTGTGATTTTTGTATTAGTACTCTTCTTAGGAAATTTACGCGCAGGACTAGTGGTTGCTTCTGTAATTCCCTTGGCCATGCTTTTTGCTATATCCATGATGAATCTCTTTGGTGTTTCAGGAAACCTGATGAGTTTAGGTGCAATTGACTTTGGTTTGATTGTAGATGGAGCCGTAATTATTGTAGAAGCAACGATGCACCATTTAACTAAGCTCAACAGAACAAAAGCCTTAACCCAATCTGAAATGGACAGCGAAGTATATATTTCGGCTGCCAAAATTAGAAACAGTGCCGCATTTGGTGAAATCATCATTCTTATTGTGTATTTACCAATTTTAGCGTTGGTTGGTATTGAAGGAAAAATGTTTGGACCGATGGCACAAACGGTATCCTTTGCCATTTTAGGGGCCTTTATATTGTCTTTAACCTATGTCCCTATGGTTTCTGCCTTGTTATTGAGCAAGAAAGTATCGCACAAAAAGAACATTTCGGACAGAATGATGGATTTTTTCCAGCGTAAATATTATCCGATTATCAGCGCTGCATTAAAAAGAAAAATGCTAGTGGTGATTACATCAATTGTATTTTTAGCTGTCAGTATATTTCTGTTTTCGCGCATGGGCGGCGAATTTATCCCGAACTTAGAAGAAGGGGATTTTACGGTTGAAACACGCTTATTGACAGGTAGTTCCTTATCACAAACCATTGACAAGGTGAATCAGGCTTCTGCCATTTTAATTAAAGAATTTCCGGAAGTAAAAGAAGTTGTTGGAAAAATTGGAGCAGCCGAAATACCAACGGATCCTATGCCTATGGAAGCCTGCGATTTAACCATTTTATTAAAAGATAAAAAAGATTGGGTAAGCGCTAAGGGTCGCGAAGAATTGGCCGAAAAAATGAGCGAGGCGCTAAAAGCTATTCCAGGCGTTAGTTTTGGTTTTTCGCAACCCATCCAGTTACGTTCAAATGAATTAATATCCGGAGTACGTCAAGACATTGGTATTAAAATTTTTGGTGACGATTTAGGCGAATTAACAGACCTTTCAAAGAAAATTGGAGTCATTGTATCACAAGTACAAGGTGCTAAAGATATTTATCTTGAACAAGCCGAGGGATTGCCCCAAATTGTGGTTAAAATTAACCGCGACCGTATTGCGCAATATGGATTATCTATTGAAACAGTTAATCAAGCTCTAACCGCTTCATTTGCCGGACAATCGGCTGGTTTGGTTTATGAGGGTGAACAACGATACGATATGGTAGTTCGTCTGAGTCAAGAAAACCGCCAAGGCATTGATGATGTGCGTAATATTTATGTAAGTGCAGCTAATGGAGATCAATATCCTTTGAATCAACTTGCTGATATTGAATTTGAAATTGGACCTAACCAAATCCAACGCGAGGATACCAAGCGTAGAATTATCGTTGGATTAAATGTTCGTGAACGAGATATTGCCAGTGTGGTGGAAGAAATTCAGACAAAAATAAATCAGCAAATTAAGTTACCTACGGGATATTATATCACCTATGGTGGTCAGTTCGAGAACTTACAAGAAGCGACCAAGCGCCTTTCTGTGGCCGTTCCGGTAGCATTGTTATTGATTTTATTGTTGTTGTATTTCTCTTTTGGTTCTGTAAAACACTCATTATTGATTTTTACGGCCATTCCAATGGCGGCAATTGGTGGAATATTTGCACTACTGGTACGCGGTATGCCTTTTAGTATATCGGCAGGAATTGGTTTTGTTGCACTTTTTGGTGTAGCCGTACTTAATGGTATTGTGTTAATTACCGAATTTAACCGAATAAAAGCTTTGGGGAAATATACCATTAATGAAATTGTACTTAAAGGAACAGAATTAAGGTTAAGACCAGTTTTAATGACGGCCACTGTAGCCTCACTAGGCTTTTTACCAATGGCCATTTCTACCGCCGCAGGTGCCGAAGTTCAAAAACCTTTAGCAACAGTAGTTATTGGTGGATTAATTACCTCAACAATATTAACTTTAATCGTTCTACCTGTGTTATACACTTATTTTGAAAGTTGGAAATCGAAGAAAACAAAGGTTCCAACAAGCGTTGTGGCCATATTTATCTCGGGATTATGCTTTTTTGGCCCATCATCGGCAAAGGCGCAAAGCGTTCAGCAAAACTTAAGCATGCAGCAAGCAATTAACATTGCCAATCAAAACAATAAAGCAATTGTCGCTTCTGATTTACAAATTAATCAGCAAAAAATGCTGCGAGGAAGTTCAACCGATATAGGAAAAACAAATTTCGATTTCCAATACGGACAAATGAACAGCTTGCAAAACGATAACAGCTTTGCCGTTTCACAGAGCATTCCCTTTCCAGGATTATTTTCCAATCAGAAGAAAGTGTATGATGCTAAAATTAAAGGAGCGGAACTTAACAAAACAGCTACGCTAAATGAGCTAACGTATCAGGTTAGAACGGCGTATATGCATTTGGCGTATTACATGGCCCTTAACGATTTGTATAAAACACAAGATACAGTTTACAGCAATTTCCTTAAAGCAGCGAAATTGCGTTATGAAACGGGGGAAACCAATTTGCTTGAAAGTGCTACTGCAGAAACTCAATACAACGAAATCATTAACGATATACGGCAAAATGAATCTGATATGATTGGGGCAAAAGCCGAATTGCAAAGGTTGTTAAATACACAAGACGATATTGTTTTTGGGAAGGATCAGTTTAAGCAAGAACTATTGGACAGTATTTTGACCAATAACAACATTCAAGCAAATCCTTTACTTGCATTACAAAAACAGCAAATTACGATTGCAGAGAAATCAATTGGACTAGAGAAATCGCGCAAAGGACCCGATTTTAACATCGGTTATTTTAATCAATCAATTAATGGCTTTCAAAATGTTAATGGAGCCGAACAGTATTATAATTCTAGTAAACGCTTTCAAGTGGTACAGGCGGGTATTTCATTACCCCTCTTTTTTAAACCTTACTCATCGAAAATAAAAGCTGCTAAAATAGAAAAGCAAGTGGCCGAAAGCCAATACGATTTGTATGAAACCAATCTTAACGGGAAATACAAACAAGCGTATCAAGAACTACAGAAAAACGCAAAGAGTATCGATTATTATAAAAAAAGCGCATTACCAAATGCTAATTTAATTCTTAATCAAGCGCAAATAGCTTTTCAAAATGGTGAAATAGATTATGTAGAATATCTACAGGCTTTACGCACGTTCTCTGAGATTCGTTTGAATTATTTACAGGCGATCAATCAATTTAACCAATCAGTTTATACGCTCCAATACCTAATCGGTTTATAAAAGAAAGAAAATGAAAAATACATCAAAAAATATAATCAAAGCAGGTTCAGCATTATTTTTAGCTGCACTTTTAACAGCTTGTGGCGGAAACAAAAAAGAAACAGAAGCGGCTGTAGAAACAGAAGTGCACGACGAAAATGAAAACGCTGTAGAAATAACCGCCGAACAATATCAAAATATTAAATTGGAATTGGCGCTACCCGAAAAGAAAGCTTTAAGTGGTCTTTTAAAAGTAAACGGTTTTGTAGATGTTCCCCCTCAGAATTTAGTAAGCATTACGAGTCAAATGGGCGGTATAATAAGCTCAACTTCTCTTTTACAAGGAAGTAGCGTTCAAAAAGGCCAAGTGATTGCTGTTTTAGAAAATCAAGATTTTGTTCAATTGCAGCAAGATTATCTCGAAAGTAAAAGTCAGTTAGAACTTAGCTCAGCTGAATACCAGCGTCAGCAAACCTTAGCCAGTCAGAATGTAAATTCACAAAAGAAACTTCAACAATCGAAATCTCAATTTCAAATTGATAAGGTTAGAGAAAATGCATTGAAACAACGTCTTCGGTTAATCAACATCAATGCAGCGAGTTTAACGGCAGAATCCATCAGAAGCCGTGTAAATATTTATTCACCTATTACGGGTTATGTTACCAAAGTGAATGTCAATACCGGCGAGTTCGTAAATCCGAACGATTCTATGTTTGAAATTGTTGATAATTCGAACTTACACATCGAGTTGAAAGTTTTTGAAAAAGACGCAGAAAAAGTGCGTGCTGGGCAAGTGGTTCGTTTTAACTTAACCAACGACGACAAAGAGCAAAAAGCAGTGGTACAATTGGTTGGAAAAGAAATTGCAACAGATAAAACGGTAACGGTGCATGCCATTGCCTCGGGAAGCAAAAAATTCATTCCTGGCACTTATTTAAAAGCATATATTGAAACTGGCACCAATGAAGTAAACGCCTTACCAAATAGTGCGGTTATTAATTTTGAAGGAAAAAACTACGTATTCATTGAAAAAGCGGCAGAACACATGGCGAAAGATGAAGGCGAACATGGTCATGATGAAAAAAAATCAGAAAAAGAAAAAGAGGCGGAAGGCCAAACTTTTCACTTTAAAATGATCGAAGTGACTACAGGCACCAGTGATGGTGGCTACATCCAAGTTGATTTTCCAAAAAACATCGACACTACGAGAAAAATCGTAACTAAAGGCGCATACGACCTCCTATCAAAATTAAAGAACAGCGAAGAACACGCTGGGCATTAAATCCTCCCTCCTTTTATTTCATTGTATAACCTAAGTAATTGCATTTTATGTAATTACTTAGGTTATCTAAACATTTAAAAATGATTAGAAGCTTATTTAAAAGCCGCTACGCGGCTTTATATGCCTATGCCTTATTTTTTGTATTCGCCTCACTCATGCTGAGGCTTAGTTTTCTTTGTTTATCCTTTTCGGAAACAGATTTAACAATAAAGGGCTTGGCTATTTTATTAGCTAAAGGATTTATTTTTGATTGTGAAGTAGCGATTTATTTAACTTCCATATATTCAGTTTATTTGCTGCTAGTTCCTCAAAAATTTAATCATACAACTGTAAATAAGGTTATCAATTATGTCGTTATTTTCATACTGATACTAGTTGCCATTTTTGCTTTTTTTGCCGAGATAACCTTTTGGAATGAGTTTAAAAGCAGATTTAATTTCATCGCTGTCGATTACTTAATTTACACGTATGAAGTTGTCAACAACATCAATCAATCCTATCCACTTTACTATTTAATTCCATCCATCATTTTCATCAGTATTGGAATTCAATACCTCCTTGTAAAAACGAATACATTTAAAAATGTGTTCGTTTCAAATACACGGTTTAAATTCAGATGTGTTCAAATATTAATAACCATTTGCCTATTGCTGTTCGATATGGCAGTATTAAAAAATGTCTGGGCCGAGAAAACAGAAAATCGTTACCAAAATGAACTTTCAAAGGCAGGAATTTATTCCTTTTTCTCAGCTTTTAAAAGTAATGAACTCAACTACAATAAGTTTTACTACCTAATTGATAAAAAGGAAGCTTTTAAAATAGTAAAAGACATTCTTAAAGATTCTAATTCGACATACATTGGTCCAAATCAGTCTATTCGACGAAAAATTAAATCAACAAACAATCAAGAAGAACTAAGGCCAAACGTTATGATGGTGGTAATAGAGAGTTTCAGTGCTTCATTTATGCAGGAATTTGGGAGCAATAGAAATTTAACACCTGTTTTAGACACATTAGTAAGTAAGAGTATTCTATTTAGCAACATGTATGCAACGGGTACTCGAACTGTTCGCGGAATGGAAGCTCTTTCGCTCGCCCTGCCTCCTACTCCAGGTAACAGCATCGTCAAAAGAGAAAAAAATGCTGGATTAAGTACTATTGGAAGTATTTTCAGATCCAAAGAATATAACAGTACGTTCTTTTATGGCGGGGATGGGTACTTCGATAATATGAATCAATTTTTTGGAAGTAATGGATTTGACATCGTAGATAGAGGCCGAAAAATAACAATTGGTGATTCCTATAAAACAAATCGAAAAACTATCCCCGATAGCATTGTTACTTTTGAAAATGCTTGGGGTGTTTGCGATGAAAATTTGTACACCGCGGTAATCCGTGATGCTGATGAAAAATTTAGTAAAAAGCAACCGTTCTACAACTTTATCATGACCACCTCCAATCATCGTCCTTTTACCTATCCAAGCAACAAAATAGATATTGCTTCTGGAACAAGTAGAGAAGGAGCAGTAAAATACACAGATTATGCTATTGGCCAATTTCTTAAAGAGGCGCGAAAAAAGGCTTGGTTTTCAAATACCGTTTTCATATTTATAGCTGACCATTGCGATAGCAGTGCAGGGAAAAACGAAATCGATGTTTCAAAATACCATATCCCTGCCATGATTTATAATCTGCCTAATCAATCCCCTTTTCAAATTGATAAAATCTGTTCGCAAATAGATCTTTATCCAACCTTGTTTTCGCTATTAAATTGGTCGTACCAAAGTAATAACTATGGAAAAAATGTTTTAAATAAAGACTATTCTCCACGGACACTAATATCAACCTATCAAAAATTGGGTTATATGAAAAATGATAGTTTGATCCTATTAAGCCCACAACAAAAAGTAGAATCGATGCTTTATAAGCGAAGTACAAATCAGCAAATTAAAAGCCAAGCATCACAAAACTTAATAAAAGAAGCCTTATCGCATTACCAAACAGCCTTTGATCTATATAGTACAGGTGGTCTAAAGGAATAATTAGGTTTAAAATAATAATACCTGTAAATTAGTTAACATCTAAATACTTACAATGGAAACACAAGATAAACACTCCAACGAAGGCAAAGCCCCACATGTTCATAAAGAAGGCGAGGCTCCTCACAATCATGGTGAAGAAGGCCACAGTCATGGTGGCATCTTTGGTAAAAACACAGAGCTAATATTTTCACTAATATGTGGAGCAACATTAGGTATTGGCGTTCTTATAAATAAATTAAGCCTAGCAGATGCGCAAGTAAGTCTAGTTTTATACATGATATCCTTTTTCTTTGGTGGATATTTTACGGCTAAAGAAGCCATTCAGACAGTTTTGAAAGGTGGTTTTGAAATAGATTTTTTAATGCTGGTTGCTGCGATCGGGGCTGCAATTTTAGGCTCATGGATGGAGGGAGCTTTATTGTTATTCCTCTTTAGTTTAGGACATGCATTGGAGCATTATGCCATGAACAAAGCCCGTAAATCAATTGAAGCCTTAGCCAATCTTGCCCCTCCTACTGCCTTAGTTTTTAAAGGAGGTAAAGAAATGGAAATAGGGATTGAAAATTTAGTTTTGGGAGATATTATCCTGGTAAAACCCAATAGTAAAATCCCGGCCGATGGTGTAGTGGTTAAAGGAGAAGGAAGCATCAATCAAGCTCCTATAACCGGAGAAAGTGTTCCGGTAGATAAAACCCCTGTACCTAACCCAGAACAAGATTATAGCAAGGCAAAAAATATTCCAGCTCAACACAGCGTTTTTGCTGGCACTATAAATGGGGCTTCAGCACTGGAAATTAAAGTAATCAAAGAGGCAAAAGATTCAACGATTTCACGTTTAATTAAAATGGTTAATGAGGCTGAGAAACAAAAATCGCCAACACAGCTATTTACCGATAAATTTGAAAGATACTTTGTGCCCATTGTTTTAGTTTTGGTTACACTTCTTTGTTTCTCCTTTCTAGTAATTGATGAAACATTTAAACAAAGCTTTTATAGAGCGATGGCCGTTTTAGTGTCGGCTAGTCCTTGCGCATTGGCAATTTCTACTCCAAGTGCGGTTTTGAGTGGAGTAGCCCGTGCTGCCCGTGCAGGTGTGCTTATTAAAGGAGGACGTCCATTAGAAGATTTAGGTTCGTTAAATGCCATTGCTTTTGACAAAACCGGAACCCTAACTGAAGGAAAACCAAAGCTAACTAATGTTATTCCGTTAAACGGCATTGCTGAAAAGGATTTACTTTTAATAGCCATTGCTGTTGAAAAACTAAGCGATCATCCTTTAGCACAAGCTATTGTGGTAGGTGGATTATCTAAACTTGGAGAGGTTAAGATACCTGAAGCCCTTAATGTAAAAGGCATTATTGGTCGCGGTGTACAGGCCGAAGTGGAAAACAAAAAAATTCTAATCGGAAACAAAGCCTTATTTGAAAGTGATGTAATCGACAGCGAAATACTGGCTCAAGTGGGAGCACTTGAAAGCGATGGACATACTTCGATGTTGGTTAAGCAGGATGGAACTTTTATCGGAATACTATCGTTGATGGATATCCCAAGAGATGAAGCCCAATCTACGTTAAAAAGTCTATCCGAATTAGGTATTAAAAAGATGATTATGCTAACAGGCGATAATCAAAAAGTAGCCGAATCGGTAGCTAGACAAATTGGCATTACCGATGCAATGGGTAACCTGATGCCAGAAGACAAAGTAAAAGCAGTAGAAGCGTTAGACCGATCGGAAAAAATGGTTGCCATGGTGGGCGATGGCGTGAACGATGCACCGGCCATGGCTAAAAGTACCGTAGGTATTGCAATGGGTGCTGCTGGTTCGGATGTTGCCTTAGAAACCGCCGATATTGCCTTAATGGGTGATAGACTAGAAAGCTTACCTTTTGCCATTGGACTTAGTAGAAAAGCCAAGGGAATCATTAAGCAAAATTTATGGGTAAGCTTAGGGGTTGTAGCGGCATTAATACCGCTTACCATTTTGGATATTACCAGCATTGGTTTAGCTGTTACAGCACACGAAGGTTCTACGCTTTTAGTGGTGGCCAATGCACTACGGTTGCTAGCTTACAAAAAGAAATAAAAAAGCACACCAACGGCCGCTAAATAGTGGCCGTTGGTGTTTTAATGAAGAATTATATCAAGTTTAACATACCTGGCAGCTAAGGCCTCTTCTTCTCCCCTTATTTATTGAGATTTTTTGGTTTAGTTTTTGATTCTTTTCTTGCGTCCACAATAAATGCCGCTCGTACTTATTTTCTAAGAAATTATGCATACAAGAATCATTTGCTGCACATGGGTACTCGGAATACTGCTGTTTGCATCCTGTTCAAAAAATAACGGAACTGAAGAACCTACAACTCCAACCGAAAATCCCAGTACGGGTAATCCGGTTGAAACCGGTAGCGCCAACGCCAATTATAAGCCTGCTTTTGCGGGTCAAACGCGTATTGGGAGTGTAAAAACTACTACGAGTATCCAAGCTACCCTCTTAACAAGTGCATTGGTTAATCCTTGGGGAATAGCACAGTTACCTGACGGACGCTTCTTAATAACTGAAAAATCTGGCACCATGCGTATCGTAAGTAATACGGGTACAGTGGGTGCTACAATAACGGGGTTTCCTACTGTTAATAGTGCGGGGCAAGGTGGCTTATTAGACCTTTGCATAGACCCCAATTTCACGACAAATCGCATGGTTTATTGGACATATGTCAGAAGCGTAACAGGAGGAACGGTTGTTACGGTTGCTAAAGGCCGGTTATCGACTGCTGAAAATACCATCGAATCTCCCTTGGTTTTATATACTTCTACAACGCCCGGAACTGCAACGAGTAATTTCGGATCGCGCATCATGTTTGATGGAACAGGCAATTTATTGGTGAGCTTTGGAGACCGTACTGCCAATGTAATCCGCCAAGAATCGCAAGCATTAAACAGCAGCATTGGTAAAATCATTCGTATCAACACCAATGGAGCAGCAGCTAGCGGAAATCCCAGTTTTTCAGGAACAGGGGCTTTACCTGAACTGTATACCATTGGTCATCGCAATCCGCAAGGAATGGCCGTTCATCCGGTAACAGGCGAAATATGGCAAACCGAACATGGTCCGCGAGGCGGCGATGAATTGAATCGTCTAAAACCGGGCGCAAATTATGGTTGGCCCATTATTTCATATGGGATTGAATACAGCGGCGAAGCCGTTGGCAGTGCCATTCAACAACAAAATGGAATGGAACAGCCGTTCTATTATTGGGATCCCGTTGTATCGCCAAGTGGTATAACCTTCTACGCAGGTTCACGCATCGCCGAATGGCAAAATAATTTGTTTTTGTGTTCCCTTACGCAAACCCATATTATCCGTTTAGTTTTAAATAACGATTATCGCGTTATTGGAGAAGAAAGATTATTTGCCAATGAACAACAACGATTTAGAGACATTATTCAAGGCCAAGACAATGCACTTTATACTATTACCGACAGTGGAAGATTGTATAAAATTGACCGAAATTAACCCTTCATGGCCTGCTATCTACTCCATTTTAAATACTTTGACCGTAAACGTTTTTAAAAATCAAATTATTGGGTTATTAGTTTTTTGCTTGATGTTTTTAAACCATTGGCCTTCACTGATACGTTAACGGTTCCTGCTGTTTGCTTTGAACGTAAAATTGCCATGGCAAAACCTTTAAACATTTGTTTTTTATTCCCTAAAAAAACCTCGTTGCTTAGATGATTTCCATTGTCGACCGCAATAATTTGAGCAGTTCCTGAAACATCAAAAACCACTTCACCATCAAAATCAGGAACCTGACGACCTTTACTATCTACCGCATACACTTTTACATATTGGAGATCCATTCCATCAGCTTTCCATTTGTTATTTTCAGGCACCAGTTTTAGGGCTACAGCTTTACCGGTTGTTTCCACAACATATCGTGCAACTTCCTTTCCATCTTTATCTTTTGCTACCGCCTGAATGTTTCCCGCAGCATACGTTACATCTTTCCATAATTGAATGTTTCGCTTGGCTATTTCTTGGCTATTCTCTTGTACGCCGAGCAATTTCCCGTTAACCCATAATTCTACTTGATAGGCATTTGAATAGGTAAACACATTGTATTTTTTTCCAGCTACTCGATTCCAATGAGATGAAATTGATCTGCCACCCACACTAATATCATTCCATTCTAACTTTTCATCTACACTATCTTGTACCGCAATGTGAACCAATGGTTTATCTTCAAAAGCAGACTGAATAAGATAAGCTTGCGGAAGTGGCTCTAAGGCATGCGTAAAATAGGAAAAATTCCAGCCTTTTTTTGGCCATCCGTTTGATTCACCCCAATATTCAATTGCACCCCAATAAGCTAATCCAACCATTTTATCACGATTCATTCCAAAAAAGGGCGACAATAATTCGTTGGTAGTAGCCTCACTCTGATAAATATTCATATCAGGCGCATGTTTCAGGTAATCGGCATAATTGAACCAACGGTAATTAAAGCTGGATACATCGGTCACCGTTGCCAATTCGGGTGGTACAATATTGGTATTAAATCCTGGATCGCTTTTGCCAATACCACCAGCACGAGCAGGAAACATTGCAACAGTTGTTTTACGTGTTGGATCGTATCGTTTAACCAAAACGTCCATCAGCCGATAAGTAGTCACTCCAAAATCGCCAGTTGGATACCCCGATAAATCTTCACGCATTTGCAATTCATTTCCCAAACTCCACAGAATGACAGAGGGATGATTTCGGTCGCGTTTAATCCATTCAGGAAGATTTTTATACCAGGTATTGGTCCAAGGTTCGCGGCCTACCCAATAATCTTTGTTGCTCCATTTATCGTACAATTCATCCACAATTAAAATCCCTTTCTCATCTGCCAAACGCAAAAAAGCCTCTGAGTACGGGTTGTGCGATGTACGGATGTGATTGTATCCAAATGATTTAAGCAAATCCATTTGTCGGGCGATAGCCGTTTCAAAAGCCGCCGTACCTACTGCACCTAAATCGCTGTGATTGGCAATCCCTTTTAAAAATACCTTTTTGCCATTTAATTTAAATCCAAATTCCTTTGAAAACTCGATGGTTCGTACGCCAAATTTCTCGGTTACGCGATCAATTTCTTTCCCATTTTGATACAAAGAAACCACTGCAGAATAAAGGGCGGGGTTTTCGCAAGACCACACTTGAGGGGCAGCAATACGTACTTCGGGCAGCGGAACTTCGTCGGTTTGCCTTTTTGAAACTGCGGGTGTATTATTTTTTGTTTCAGCTACCAATTTTCCGTCTGGCGCATAAATTTTGGTCACAATTTGAACAGAAGCACGCTTGCGGCGATTACCTTCAACCTCTACTTGAACCTTCACACTTGCACGATCTGATGTTATTTCCGGTGTGGTGATAAACACACCATGACGTGCTATAGAAACGCTATCCGTTACCAAAACATGAACATCTCTGAAAAGGCCTCCGCCTGTGTACCAACGCGAGCCGCCGGTAGTTCCCGTTGTTGAGTATACCGTAACAACATTTTCGGCATCCCATTTTAGCAAGGAAGTTATATCCGACTCAAAACCCAGATAGCCGTAATCGGTACCCCCAATTTTCTTTCCATTCAACCACACATCGCCATACACCATAATTCCTTCAAAATCAAGTTTCACTATCCGTCCTTTCCAGCCCGGATCTGCTTTAAACGTTTTGCGATACCAACCCTCACCCATGGCTTTAAAACCCCGGCTGGCACTGGCAGATTGATCCCAGGGTTGGTTGATTTGAAAATCATGCGGCAAATCCAATTTTTGCCATCCCGAATCGTTGTATGAAACATTTTGTGCACCGGTTACGCTTCCGGCTTTGAATTTCCAATCAAAATTGAACAATTTATTGACGCGTGGCGAAGGATTCGTTTGTTGCGCAATACTTGGTTTTGCATAAAAAGCACATGCTATTGCTAAAAAGATATATTTTTTCATTTCCGCTTTGGATAATTTTTAGGAGATACAGCCTTTTTAAGAATGCTTTTACGCTTCTTCAGAAGGAAAAATGCGCTATAAAAAAAGGACAAAGAACATCGTTAATTTACTCGTTTTATGGTTTTAATACTGAATTGGGCAAAGAAGCTTCTTTATCGTTAATGATTACCTTTTGAAGCTGCATATCTTTTACATTATCGATGTCAAAAGATTTTTTTACACCCTTGATATTCCAATTAACTAATTTTAAGTTTTGTACAGGCGATTCTTTATAGGCACGCACAAATACAGCACAATCGCCACCCTGCTCAGCCGTTACATTTTCTATCCAGATGTTACGCACCTTTGGTATAAAATTACCAGGTTTTTCATAAAACATTGTGCAGTGTAAGGCAGCCTCTTTAAAAGTACCAATCTCGATATCTTTCATAAAAATATTTTCGATGGTTCCTCCTCGTGATGAACTGGTTTTGATACGCATAACCATGTTTAAATCAGGACTGCTTAATTGGCAATTTTGAGCATAAATGTTTTTGGCTCCTCCGGCAATTTCACTACCAATCGTAATTCCGCCGTGTCCATCCTTCATCATGCAATTTTCGATGATATGGTTTTCTGCTGGGCGACCAAACTTACGACCATCTTCATCACGTCCAGATTTAATCGCAATGCAATCATCTCCGGTATCAAAAGAGCAGTTCTTAATCCATACATTTTTACAAGCATCCGGATCGCAGCCATCTGTATTGGGTCCTTTTGCATTCACACGCACTCCGTCAATGGTTACATTATCACACATAACCGGGCTCATGAACCACATAGGCGAATTAATCATCTTCACACCTGAAATTAAGACATTTTTACATTGATAAGGTGCTAATAAGTTTGGACGTAGATAATGTCCATCACCAAAAACACGTTTACGCGGATCTACTTGATTATGCATTAAAACATGCAAGGTATCGCGGGCTTTAAATTGATTTGGATCGCCTTTTTTCCAACCGAATTCGGTACGTCCTTTCCAAGGCCACCAATGTGTGGCATCGGCATTTCCATCTAAAACACCTGTTCCCGTTAGGGCTATATTTTCTTCCTTATAGGCATAAATTTGAGGTGAATAATTCATGCAGTCCATCCCTTCCCAACGTGTTAACACAATTGGATAATCTTTTGTATCACGGCTAAAAATAATAGTTGCTCCTTCTTCTACATGGAAGTTCACATTACTTTTCAGGTAAATTGGCCCACTAAAATATTTTCCTGCAGGAACCACCACCCTTCCGCCGCCGGCTTTGTTGCATGCCTCTATCGCCTTTTTAAACGCTGTAGTATTGTTGGTTGTGCCATCGCCTTTGGCTCCATATTTTGTGACGATAAAATCTTGATTTTTAAATGTGGGCGCCTGAATCAATTTCCGCACGGCGTCCATTTCTTTCAAGGGCTGTTCTACCGAAGTCCATGCGCGTGGCGTTTGTGCAAAAACAGCGGATGTAAATAAACTGAAATACAAAAAAGGGAGGATAATCTTTTTCACAACAATGAATATGGTTTTATTATTTGGTTATAGTTTTACTAGAGAAAAATCAATTATAGGGAATAATTTTCAATAAAACGGTTCTATTTTTAACCTTATTACAAGTTTTTAGTAAAAATTTTACAATAGGCATCAAAATTTGCGCGCTCACAAAAACTATAAATGCTTCTATCGGGCGCACTAAAATGTTTTAGAAATGGTTATTTAAAAAAAATACCGCTAAGGTTTTCACTTTAGCGGCATTGGTTAATATTAAACTAGAAAAAATGTTTTCATTTATTTTGGAAAAAGGAAAATCACCACTGCCCTCCATCCAAAATCGGCTTTTGTAGCCTTTGGCGATGCCACATTAAAACGAGGACCAATAGCAAATTGGGTCTTTTGTTTTCCTAAACTTGCAACGGCAGAAATAGTTGGATTTATCCACAATGTTGTTGTGTTGGCAGTCCAATTCTGAGTCAATTCCATGTTACCTCCAATTCCCGCACCCGATTTCCAGTTATAATTAAAAAAAGGTTGTAGAAACATTTGGTTTACATCGGGCTTACTATTATCTCCCGAAACACCCCATATTTGATTTGCAAGAGCTCCAATTGTGATTCCATTTACTTGTTTTAAGGCAATAACGGTTGGTCCTATTCCAAATTGATCTGAACCTAAGAGATTGTTTGTAGCAGTTGGCACCAAAAAGGCGGGACCTGCGCCCCAAGTAAATCCGTTTTTACCATTTGATGGGGAGAAAAATGCAGAAACTACAGCATCGCTTAACCCGCTTTGTTTTTCAGCTACGCCTGTTATGTTGTACTGCGAAACAATCGGAAGCACCATTCTGGTTATTAAATTTAAGTTTTTGCTAATTTTCAAAGGTAAGACAGGTTGAAAATTCACCGTAGTTCTAGAACCATTTAAATTACCAATACCGTAATCGGAATTAATTTGAAATGGAACTGAAACTAAAGAAGAAATGGGGTTGGCTAACTTTTTAGCTAATTCTGCCGCATCATCTTGTGCCATTAAGGGTTGATAAAAAAATAACAATACAAGCACAATGAGCGCTTTTAGTGAAAAAAATATATTTTTCATAAGAATAGAATGATTTTTACTTTCGAAAATAATAACTTGAAAAACAAATTCATCCTTTCAAAAACAGAAGTCTGTAGCACATTCTAAACTGCACCATTTTACGCGTTTTATCCATTTTATTTACCTACTTCAACGGAAACGTTCCGCCCCAAAGTTTTAAAGCGTTCTAAATTTTCTTGCACGACTGTGATGGTTATATGACCCGTTTTACTGGTATTAATATCACGTACGATGCCCGATTTTCCTTTGTGTGTACCTTTTATGACCTTGCAAAAATCTCCGTCTTGCAGCTCATCTGCTTCTTTAAATTTCATAATTGTTTTTTGTTAAAATATTCGGTTAAAAAATTATCCACCACTTTACATGCAAATTTCGAAAATTCATATTTTCTTTCTTACAGGATGGAGCAGGACGGACTTGTCAAGCCAAACAGGTAATATCGTATTAACAATTAACCAAATATTTTTCCAAGAGCAAGTATCTTCAGTTGAGGTACTGTTTTAAAATGAATTATCATGTCAAAATCGTTAAAATCGGTTCAACAAGAATCATCTTTAGTGCTTGAATATTCCTCATCCTTTCCCTAACATCTATCAGTCCATTTAAAAATTAACAGCAAATAAACTAACCAAGTATTTATTACTCAAATTTAGAACTATGAATTGGAACTCAGAACAGCTGCGAGGACGAAAATCCAACCCAGCGAAAAAATTTCTGATTATGGGAATTTCAGCTTTATCGTTATTACTGATAACTGAATCATCCAATGCTTATGGATTTACGAAGGACGTTTTAAAGAACGCCTCAACAAATCGGTTAAAAACAAAAAAATTCGACACCGTTATCAAAGGTATTGTTACGGATGAAAAGGGAGAACCACTCGTTGGCGTAATTGTACGATTAAAGAGCGGAACTGCCACCGCTACATCCGATGCTAATGGTGCGTATAGCATTACCATTCCGGACGGACAAGCGAACCCTATATTGGTTTTCTCGTATGTTGGTTACACCACGCAAGGAGTAGCCGTAAATGGAAGAACCACTGTAAATGTAAAGCTAGTTGATGCTACCAGCGACTTGGATGAAGTGGTGGTAGTGGGTTATAACACGGTTAAGAAAAGAGATTTAACCGGCTCAGTTTCAAGCGTTGGTGCGGAAGAAATTCGATCACGACCTGTTCAAAATGCTTTGCAAGCCGTTCAAGGTAAGGCTGCCGGGGTCGACATCACCTCTAATGAACGTCCGGGACAAGTTGGTTCCATTTTAATTCGTGGAGTTCGCTCCATTAACGCTAGTAATGCACCCTTATATGTAGTCGACGGAATTCCATTATCCTCAGGCGGCATTGAAGCCATTAATCCCAACGATATTGAAAACATTGACATCTTAAAAGATGCATCGGCGACTGCCATTTACGGTTCAAGAGGTGCCAATGGGGTTGTTTTGGTTACCACCAAAAAAGGAAAAGCAGGTGCGTTAACGTTAGATTATGTAGGTACTGCAACCATTGAAAATATTGTAGACAGAACAGAAATGATGAATGCTGCTCAATACATCGAGTTTCGTCGTGATGCATACCGCCGTGTGGGTTATTTAAATCCCGCTGCTACAGCAGCCTCTACCTATCCAACCATACCAACCTTGGCAGACGATAGAAGAATATTTTCTGGCGACCCATATGTTTTAGACAACATCAACAAAGGCTGGGCAAATGGATCCTACGACGGTTCATTGGTTCCTACAACCGATTGGGTAGATATGGTAAAACAAACCGGTGTAACACAAGATCATATATTGAGTGCCAGTGGAGGTACCGATAAAATGAAAGCCTATGGATCTTTTGGCTATTTAAGACAATTGGGTACGCAATTAGGGCAAGATTATAACCGCTACAGCTCTAAAATAAGTGTAGATATGAATCCGGTAAAATGGTTCCGGATGGGGTTAAACATTACCGCAACCTACGGCTTACAAAATTATGGCTTCTCAACCGGGAATGCCACAGGGCCAACCAGTTTATACGGTGCTACACAGGGCATGTTACCGGTAGCAGTACCGTTTGATGTAAACGGAAACCGCATTAATTTGCCCGGAGGTGATGTAAATATTCAAAATCCAATTGGCGAAGACCAATATAACGTTAATTTAAATAAAGTAATGCGTGCACTGGGTTCATTCTATGCTGAAGTTACTTTAATGGAAGGACTAAAATACCGTGTAAACTTTGGTCCCGATTTCTATAACTCATACAATGGAAGATATCAGGATGCGAATTCTATTAATAGAGGAGCTGGCCAGGCAGGATCAACCAATTATGCCCAGTTAAATCAATCAAACCGTTTCTCATGGACCTTGGATAACTTAGTGTATTATGATAAGACGATCAAAAAACACAATTTTGGGGTAACTTTATTACAAAGTTCATCCTACTTCAAACAAGAGACCTCTTCCATGACAGGAACTAAAATTCCGTTAGCCAATCCGCTTTGGTACGGATTAAGTGGCTCAAACATCCCCAGTTTAGATGCATTTAGTACCGGTTTAAGCAAAAACACATTGGTTTCGTACATGGCACGGGTAAATTACACCTTTAACAATAGATACTTACTAACTGCCTCCGCTCGTTGGGATGGTGCATCTCAACTTGCAGAAGGAAATAAGTGGGACTTCTTCCCTTCTGCCGCATTAGCATGGCGCATGGAGCAAGAAGATTTTATGAAAAACGTAAAGTGGGTAGACCAATTAAAGCTGCGCTTAGGTGTGGGTAGTGTGGGTAACTCGGCCATTTCGTACGGAACCACTTTAGGATTGTTACAGCCATTAACCTATACTTTTGGAAACTCGGTACAAACAGGATATGTTTCTTCTGATGCTTCTTTAGCCAACCCACCCACCCTTCCAAATAAAGCCTTGGGATGGGAACATACGCTTCAATACAATTTAGGTATCGATTTCGACCTCCTGAAGGGAAGAATTAGCGGAACCATCGATTTATATAAATCAACAACGAGCGATTTACTTTTAGAAAAACCCATTTCTTCGATCAACGGCTATACCACTTCATTTGATAATATAGGCGAAACAAAAAACCGAGGGATTGATGTAACCTTAAACACTGTAAACCTACGAAATAAGGATTTCAGTTGGTCTACAACACTAGCCTTCTCTACCAGTAAAGATGAAATTTCCAAGTTAGACAACGGTAATGTAACTGCCAGTAATTTATTCATTGGCCAACGCGTTCGTGTTGCCTATGATTACCAAAAAGACGGTATTTGGCAAAACACGCCAGAAGATTTAGCCGAAATGGCCAAATTTAATGCCAATATTCCATCAGCAGCAGCACAATTTAAACCAGGTAGCATTAAGGTTCGTGATTTAAATGGCGATTATAAAATAGATGCTAATAACGACAGAGCCATTATTGGTTCATATACCCCTAGTTGGACAGGCGGTATGACCAATACCTTCACCTATAAAAACTTCGATTTATCCATCTTTATTATTGCGCGGTATAATTTCCTAATTGCAACCGGAGCAGAATCGCTACAAGGCCGCTATGCTCAGCGCGTTTTGGATTATTGGACACCTACCAATCCTACGAATAATTATCCAGCACCCAATTACGGGAGTGCTGCAGGCGATACCTACAGAAGTTCAATGAACTACCAAGATGGGTCTTTTGTTAAAATTAGAAACATCTCATTAGGCTATAACTTACCGCTTAATTTCGTTAAAAAGTTAACCCTTTCAAAAGTAAGAGTATATGCCCAAGCTTTAAATCCTGGCTTAATTTACTCGAATGTGGGCTGGATAGATCCAGATGCCTCTTTTGTATCGAACAACAGTGCAAGTTCAACTTTCAATAGAGGTTTTGTATTTGGACTTAATATTGGGCTATAATCATTAAAGCTATTTAAAGAAATTGATCATGAAAAAGATTATAAATGTATTATCCGTTGCAGTTTTACTAGGTGGATCAATCATGCTACCTACTTCCTGCAAAAAAAGCTTCTTAGACGAAGAAGTTGTGAATGCCAAAACCACCGCCGACTTTAAAACAACCGATGGACTGGATGGATTGGTAATTGGAATGTATCAAAGTTTAAAATTCCACTTTAACTACACATGGGCTTATACCACTACCAACTACGGAGTAGACGAATTTACCGTAGGCGGCGATAGAACCGAGCAAATGTGGAACTCATACGATGCTAATTTAAACTCCTTTAGTGGCGATGCAGCCAGCGTATGGGATAACATGTTTGAGAACATCAACTCAGCCAACATTGTAATCCAAAATGTACCCCTATATTATACAGGTTCGGCCAAAAACACCCGCTTAGGTGAAGGCTATTTTATGCGTGCTTTTGATTATTTTAAACTGGTAAAGCAATTTGGTGGCGTACCAATGAAATTAACACCTTCAGAAACCATTCAGGAAGAATTTACCCGTAGTTCTGCAAAAGAAATTTATCAGCAAGTAATTACCGATTTTACCGAAGCATACAATTTGTTACCACCTACAGTGACTGAAAACGGTCGCATTACGAAAGGCGCTGCCGCACATTTTCTTGCCAAAGCCTACCTTTTCCGTGCCAGTGAATTAAACGATAGCTGGAATTCAGACACCAAAACAGCCGATTTACAAAATGCCATTAAATATGCTGATTTAGTGATCAATAGCGGAAATTATGTACTCGCAAACAACTTTAGCGATTTATGGAATTTTACCACCCCAGATGGTCCTAATGAAACCAACAAAGAAATAATTCTTGCTGCACAGTTCTCTAATAATACAGCAACACAAGGCCGTTATGGCAATCAAATCCATTTGTATTACCCATCAATCTACCAAACTTTACCTGGTATGGTGCGTGATATCCCTGGTGATCGTGAGTTTCAACGTTGTAGATCTACGGATTACGCATTAGATGTTTTTGACCGTGTAAACGACTCGCGTTTCTGGAAAAGCTTTAAAACCCGATACATCTGCAACAACCCAAATGGGGCACCTAAATGGACAGTAGGCAATGCTCCAACTCCAGCGCAAGCCGGCCAGGTTAAATTTGTTGCCGGAGAAGAAGCAGTATTATACATCGTAAACAATGCTGGCGATACACGTTACACAGCTGCTAATTTAACCTCTGCAACGACATTGCCTACCGACATTGGTCGCAGAAAGCCCAACATGCTTGTTCGTTATTTTGTTGGCCAACCGCAAAGTTATTTAGGTGGACATGGAAACTACGGTGTAAGTCAGTTTGTAGCTCTATCTAAATTTATGGACGGATCTAGAAACTCGGTAGCCTCACAATTTGGACAACGCGACGGAATTCTTGCTCGTTTAGCAGAAACATATTTAATTGCTGCCGAAGCCTATGGTCGATTAGGTCAATACGCACAAGCTATTCCGTATTTAAATAAAGTGAGAGACCGCGCGGCATACAAGGACGGTGAAGATCGCTCAGCCTACGTTGACGGTGGAGTTGCTTATAAAACTAACCCCGTGGTTGCTGCAAATGCATTAATTTCTTACTCCGATAAAAACACGTATTTTGAATCGAACAACATCCCTACTACCACCGTAAATACGTTAAGCAGTATGCATTTAAACAGTGAAACAGACATCTTTAACTCAACCAAAGATTTTTATACAACTTTAAGCTCAACTTCTCAAGCTGACAAATTTTTAACCTTTATTTTAAACGAGCGTTCGAGAGAATTAATGGGTGAATTAATGCGTTGGGAAGATCTAGCACGAACAAAAACCCTTGTTTCGCGTACCGCAAAATTTAGCGATGAAGCCAGACCTATTGAAAGCAAACACTATTTAAGACCCATTCCTCAATCTTTCTTAGATGTAATTAAATCAAATGGAGCACCGCTTAGTGCTGATCAAAAAACAGCCATGCAAAACCCTGGCTGGTAAAATTTACACGACATTCAATCATCCGATGTTTTATATCCATCGGATGATTATTTTAACACCATGAAATTTATTTTACTTCTCTTCCTTTCGTTATCTACTACCCTAAGCTTTGCACAAAGCTCCAAAAAAGAATTACGGGTTCCAAAACCCCTTTACCGCGACCCCATTTTCGACGGGGCAGCCGACCCTGTGGTCATTTGGAACAAAAAAGAAAAAAAATGGTTCATGTACTACACCAATCGTAGAGCCAATGAAAAAGATTTAGATGGTGTAAGTTGGGTACACGGAACCAGAATCGGTATTGCAGAATCAAAAGATGGAATCCAATGGAAATACCGTGATACCTGCGATATTCAATACCGCTTGCCTGATTATACCCATTGGGCACCTGATGTAATTGAAAACGAAGGCTTATACCACATGTTTTTAACCTACGTACCAGGCATTTTTACCGATTGGCGTCACCCCCGCTACATCATCCACCTCACCAGTAAAAACATGGTTAACTGGAAATTTGAAGCCAAATTACCACTGGCTTCTGACCGATGTATCGATGCCAGTGTTTTTAAGCTACCAAACAATGAAGGCTGGCGCATGTATTACAACAACGAGATGGCCGGAAAATCTATTTTCTATGCCGATAGCAAAGATTTATATACCTGGAAAGATAGTGGAAAACGTATTGTTGGCGATAAGGGTTGCGAAGGTCCAAAAGTATTTGCCTGGAAAGATAAATATTGGATGATTGTCGATAATTGGAAAGGCCTTGGCGTTTATGCATCTACCGATTTACTAAATTGGAAACGTCAAGAAAAGAACATCCTGCAAGAACCGGGTACAGGTGCCGATGACGGTGTTATCGGTGGACATTGCGATGTAATTATCAATAAAGATAGAGCCTTCGTGATATATTTTACACACCCGGGAAAAACGCCTGAAAACAAAGGCATTGACAATTATACCACCCGAAGAAGCTCCATTCAAATGGCCGAACTAACATATCAAAACGGAGAAATAACCTGTAACCGAGATCAAGAACTAAACTTAAATCCCCTTAAAAACTAAACACACCGAATGAAACGAATCATTTCAGTACTATTCATGTACTGCCTGTTGCCTGCAATTTGCCTAGCACAAAATCCACGTCAAACATATAACTTTAATCCCGGATGGAAACTATTTATTGGAGACGCAAGCGGTGCAGAAGCGCCCAATTTTAACGATAGCCAATGGAAAAACATTACACTGCCCCATGCTTGGAACGAAGACGACGCTTTTAAAAAAACGATAGAAGATTTACCAACTGGGATTGCTTGGTACCGCAAACATTTTAAACTAAACAATGTCAACCAAACGAATAAAATATTTCTTGAGTTTGAAGGAGTGCGCCAAGCCGGTGAGTTTTATTTAAATGGTACATTCATTGGTAGACATGAAAATGGCGTAACCGCTTTTGGTTTCGATATTAGCAAGCTAATAAGCTACGACAAAGAAAATGTATTGGCTGTACGCATTGATAACTCTTGGAACTATCGAGAAAAAGCAACCAATTCCGGCTATCAGTGGAGCGACAAAAATTTCAATGCCAACTACGGTGGAATTTCTAAAAATGTGCGTTTACATGTTACGGGACAGGTATACCAAACCTTACCCTTATACACCACATTAAAAACTACGGGAAATTACGTTTACGCAAAGGGTTTTGACATCAAAAATCGCAAAGCGATAGTTGTATCGGAGTCTGAAATCAAAAATGAAAGCGCACAAACACAAAGTGTAATGTACGAGGTAGAAGTAAAAGATGCATCGGGCAAAACACTAAAAACGTTTTCATCTAAAGCCGAAAATATACCTGCAGGCCAAAGTAGCCTATTAAAAGCAGAAGCAGCATTAAGCGATTTAAATTTCTGGAGTTGGGGATATGGTTATTTGTACACCATTCAATCACGCTTAAAAATCAATGGCAAAATAGTAGACGAAATAAGTACTAAAACCGGATTTAGGAAAACTGAATTTAAAGACGGAATGGTTTATTTGAATGACCGTGTTTTAATGATGAAAGGCTATGCACAGAGAAGCAGTAACGAATGGCCGGCAATCGGCTTATCGGTTCCAGCTTGGTTAAGCGATTACAGCAATCAATTAATGGTCGAAAGCAATGGCAATTTAGTTCGATGGATGCACATTACCCCTTGGAAACAAGACATTGAATCATGCGATCGTGTGGGCCTTATTCAGGCCATGCCTGCCGGCGATGCAGAAAAAGATGTTACGGGAGTAAGATGGAATCAACGATTAGAAGTCATGCGCGATGCGATTATTTACAATCGAAACAATCCAAGTATTCTATTTTACGAATGTGGAAACGAATCTATCAGTAAAGAACACATGATAGAAATGAAAGAAATTAGAAATACTTTCGATCCACACGGAGGAAGAGCCATCGGTTCGCGCGAAATGCTCGATATTCCAGAAGCCGAATACGGAGGCGAAATGTTGTACATCAATAAAAGTGCTAGCAAACCCGTTTGGAGCATGGAGTACGCCAGAGATGAGGCCTTGCGTAAATATTGGGATGAATATACCCCTCCCTATCATAAAAATGGAGCAGGTCCATTACACAAAGGCGCCGATGCCAGTAGCTACAACAGAAATCAAGATTCTTTTGCCATTGAAGATGTCATCCGTTGGAACGAATATTATATAGAACGTCCCGGAACTGGAACAAGAGTAAGCTCAGGAGGTGTTAATATCATTTTCTCTGATTCGAACACCCATCATCGCGGTGAAGAAAATTACCGCCGAAGTGGAGAAGTAGATGCCATGCGTATTCCTAAAGATGCTTTTTATGCCCATCAAGTTATGTGGGATGGTTGGGTAGATGCCAAAAAAGAAGGTATTCATTTAATTGGCCATTGGAATTATAAACCCAACACAAAAAAGAATATCTATGTGGTGGCCACAGGTGATAAAGTAGAACTTATCTTAAATGGTAAACCTTTAGGTTACGGAGAAAGAAGCTACAATTTCTTATTCACATTTAAAGATATTGTCTTTAAAGAAGGGACTTTAAAAGCTATTTCATACACAAAAGATGGTAAAAAATTAGCCGAAACGCAGTTAAAAACAGCAGGAGCTCCAGTTGCCTTAAAACTAACACCTATCCAAAACCCAACAGGTTTCAAAGCAGACGGAGCAGATGTAGCACTGGTTCAAATTGAAACAGTTGATAAAGATGGAAATCGTTGTCCAACTTCTTTTAATGAGGCTGATTTTGAGCTGAGTGGTCCTGCAGAATGGCGTGGAGGTATTGCTCAAGGGCCAGATAATTACATTTTATCTAAACACCTACCGATTGAATGTGGGGTAAACCGCGTTTTAATTCGTTCGACCACCGAAGCCGGTAAAATTACGCTATCTGCTAAATCGGAAGGATTAAAAGCAGCGAGCATATCATTCGAAACAAAAGCTGTTAAGAACGAAAATGGACTATCGTCTCAATTTCCTTCAGATGGATTACAGTCAAATTTAAGCAAAGGCCCAACACCTTCAGTTCCATCGTACACGGTAAGTCGCAAAACGGTTAAAATAACATCGGTAAAAGCTGGTGCGAACAACGAAAAAGCCAATTTAAGTATCGACGATAATGAATTGAGCGATTGGGTAAACGATGGTCAATTAGAAACTGCCTGGATTAAATATACACTCGAAAAAAAGAGCACCGTAACGCAAGTGGCATTAAAACTAAACGGATTTAGAACCAAAATCTATCCTATCCGCATTTTAGTGGATGAAAAGGAAGTGTTTAAAGGGAATACAGAACCCAGTTTGGGCTACTTCACGGCAACGTGTAAACCTCTGAGTGGTAAAACAGTAACGATTCAATTACTGGGTTCTGGAAACAGCACCAATACCGATACGGGCGTAGAAGTAAATGGGAAAAAATTAGATGATGGGAACCAAAGTACGGTGAGTAAGATGAAGGGTGCGTTTAGCATTATCGAAGCCGATATTTTTGAAGCTCCTTAATCAGGGATTTAATACAAAAAACCTCGTAGCGATTACCATCCTACGAGGTTTTTTTGTACATATTAGGTTTGTATAACCCCCACATTAAACCGTTTAGAAATGGGTGCTTGATTAGCCGCTTCAATTCCCATCGAAATTACCTTTCTAGTTTCTACCGGATCAATAACACCATCTACCCAAAGCTGCGACGCGGCGTAATAAGGGCTCATTTGCCGATCGTACTTTTCGGTAATTTCTTTCAAAAGAGCAGCTTCTTTTTCAGGAGTAATTTCCGCCCCTTTTGCTTTTAAGGAGGCTTCTTGAATTTGCAAAAGTGTTTTTGCTGCCTGAGCACCACCCATTACCGCTATTTTAGCTGATGGCCATGCATATATGAAGCGCGGATCGTATGCCTTTCCACACATGGCATAATTTCCAGCGCCAAAGGAATTGCCCACAACAATGGTAAACTTAGGTACCACTGAATTGGCTACGGCACTTACCATCTTAGCACCATCTTTAATAATACCGCCATGTTCTGAACGACTACCCACCATAAATCCGGTTACATCCTGCAAAAACACCAATGGAATTTTCTTTTGATTACAATTCATAATAAAGCGCGCTGCTTTATCAGCACTATCTGAATAAATCACGCCTCCAAATTGCATCTCTCCTTTTTTCGATTTAACAACCTTGCGTTGGTTTGCCACTATACCCACAGCCCAACCTTCAATACGTGCTAGACCACAAATAATGCTTTGACCATAACCATCCTTATACGGTTCAAATTCTGAATTATCTACCAAGCGCTTAATAATTTCCATCATATCGTATGGTTTTTCCCTGCTATCGGGTAAAATTCCGTACATATCTTCAATGTTTTCTTTAGGAGGATGCGCTACAATTCGGTCAAAACCTGCATTTTCAGGCGCTGCCAGCATGCTCATAATCTTTCGAATACTATCCAAACACGCTTCATCATTCGGATGCTTATAATCAGTTACACCTGAAATTTCACAATGGGTGGTTGCCCCGCCTAACGTCTCGTTATCGATATCTTCGCCAATAGCAGATTTTACCAAGTAAGAGCCTGCTAAAAAGACGGAACCTGTTCCTTCCACAATCATGGCTTCGTCGCTCATAATGGGCAAATAAGCCCCGCCGGCAACACAAGCCCCCATAATAGCCGAAATTTGAACAATGCCTGCAGCCGACATCATGGCATTGTTGCGAAACATTCTACCAAAATGCTCTTTATCTGGAAAAATTTCATCTTGCATGGGCAAATACACCCCGGCACTATCAACCAAATAAATGACCGGTAAACGATTTTCCATCGCAATTTCTTGTGCGCGTAAATTCTTCTTTGCCGTCATCGGAAACCATGCTCCTGCTTTTACAGTGGCATCGTTAGCAATTAGCATACACTGTCGCCCACTCACATAGCCAATGCCGCAAACCACACCAGCAGCTGGGCAGCCACCCTGTTCTTGATACATTCCGTCGGCAGCAAAAGCGCCTATCTCAAAAAATGGACTTTCTTTATCCAACAAATAAGCTATTCTTTCACGCGCCAAAAGCTTACCCTTTTCCTTTTGCTTGGCAGCATTCTTCTCGCCTCCACCTTTGTATATTTTTTTCAATCGGGTACGTAAATCGTACACCAATTGCTTATTTACATCTTCATTTCTATTAAAATCAATATCCATAAAAGGCAATTTAAACTTAATTTAACAAATTTTGCATAGACTGTAATGGTTTCGGGTATGATTAAAACCAAACTAATTTTTGTGAGAAATTTTAGCTACTTTGGTTTCAGAAGTAAATTACAAAATTTAAAGCTGTATGCAAATTACCATTACCACTCCTGCTTTACTATTTCCAGCTATTAGTTTGATTATGTTAGCGTATACCAACCGCTTCTTAGCATTGGCAACATTGGTGAGAGCCTTGCATGCAAAATACCTTGAAAACAAAGAACAACCAGGCTTACAGCATCAAATCCGCAATTTACGTTATCGCCTACGCCTTATTAAAAACATGCAAGCCTATGGTGTGCTCAGCTTTGTAAGCTGTATTTGCTGTATGTTTTTCATCTATTTAGAAAAAAATAGTATGGCTGAAATACTATTCGCACTCAGTTTGCTGTTTTTTACAATCTCGTTAATTATATCACTTTTAGAAATACAGTTAAGTACCAAAGCTTTAGAATTTGAATTAAGCGATATGGAAGATATAAAAGACCCCTCTATTGGCCGGTACATCAAAAAACAATTCAAAAAGAATTAAAGCCGCATACTACTGCATATCAGCCACATCACAACAAAGAATAAGCTAAACCCTTTAAACCACCAAGCTAATCTTTATCTTAGCAATCCAAAACATGGGATTATATTTTACATCAATCAATTCAGGAAGCAATGGTAATTGCTATTATGTAGGGAATGAGGAGGAAGCGATTTTGGTCGATGTAGGCCTTAGTTCCCGAGAAGTAGAAAAACGAATAAACCGACTTGGTTTATCTATAGCCAAAATAAAAGCCATTTTTATTTCACACGAGCACAGTGACCATATCAAAGGATTACGGATATTTGCCAAGAAGTACCGCTTACCCGTGTACATCAGTACCGATACGTTAATAAGCAGTCGTTTAACGCTGGAAGAAGAACTTATTTATCCTTTAAGCCATCTTGAAACCATACAAATTGGCGATTTGAGCATTTGTGCATTTTCAAAACACCACGATGCGGCCGATCCGTACAGTTTTAGTATTTCGTGCAAAGGTTTTCAAGTAGGGGTATTTACCGATATTGGCCAAGTGTGCGATCGACTTATTGAGCAATTTAAAAATTGCCATGCGGCATTTTTAGAAACCAATTACGATACAAATTTATTAGAAAACGGACGTTACCCTTACTTTCTAAAAAAGAGAATAACCGGTGGAAAAGGCCACTTAAGCAACTCAGAAGCACTTGAGCTGTTCAACACGCATAAACCGGTGTTTATGACACATTTGCTCCTCAGTCATTTATCAAGAGACAATAACCGACCCGATTTAGTTGAAAAATTATTTCAAGAAACTGCAGGCAATGTACATGTAAAGGTGGCTTCACGTGACGAAGAAAGTTTGCTTTATTATGTTGGCAATACGCCTAAAAAAGAAAACATAATTCCAATGGAAAAAAACCTATTCTCTATTTAGGTGTAAAGTATACTTACAAAAAATCAAAATACTGATTTATAAGTATTGATTCAACATACAGATTTCTAGATATTTGTATTGTTATATAAATCTACGGGACGATTTAGCTTAACAAGATCAAAGAGAGGCTATTCATGAATAATGATAGCCTCTTTTACTTTTATAGTTTTTTAAAGCGTAAATAGCGATATGAGCCAGACTTAGCTCGAAAGAAAGCCAAACAATCAATCTATTTTAAGACAGCTGATAACCCCTACACTGTGACTGCTTGAAAAGATGTTTAAAATTTCCTTCACTATGCGAAATTTTGGGTAATCCATGGTGATTCTAGAAGAATAAAAAGTAAGCAAGCGCTAAAATTCAAAAAACAGACGCATATATTAAGACAAGCTACTAAACGACAGGCTTACTTGATTATTTAAGGTTTTCTGAAGTAAAATATTTTCGAAATCCAACCCAATGGTTAAATCAATCCAATTTGGATTGCATGAACGAACTAAACGTTCTTTTTGCATGCGTGTAAAGCGGCTTACCAATTTAAAACGTACCAAGGCTTGTTCTTCGGTTTTAAATTCTTCGAAATAAACTAAACGTGTTAATTGTTGCGCATTATCAAAAAACAAGTTGGGCATTTGTTTATAAAACTCCAATGTTTTCATTAAATCTGAACTCATGCCTACGTGAAGGCTGTTACGGTTTCTGTCGGTTACGATATAAACAAACTTTTTCATGCTAAAACGGCTTTAAAATTAAAAAACTAAACTATTTAGTATATCCTCTTGCAATTCAAAATAATATTACTAACTTTATGAGCATAAAATTACTAACTTTTTTAGTATTTACAAATTTATTTTAAATTTTATTTTTATGTCAAATATTTCGAACAACTTAAAATACCTCAGAAAGAAAAAAGGTCATACACAGCAGCAATTTGCTGATATAATGGAAATTAAAAGATCTTTAATTGGAGCGTATGAAGAAGACCGTGCAGAACCGAAATATGAATTACTAAAAAAAATAGCAGAATACTTCGATTTAACAATTGATGAATTCATCAATGAAAAAATCACCGATAGCTGGAAACCCAAACCGAAAAGCAGCGGCTCCAATTTACGCGTATTAAGTATATCAGTAGATCAGAACGATCGCGAGAACATTGAGCTCGTTCCAGTAAAAGCAAGCGCGGGTTATTTGAATGGTTTTTCTGATCCACAATACATCAGTGATCTTCCTAAATTTCAATTGCCCCTACCCGCTTTACGGCAGGGAACTTTCCGTGCTTTTGAAATTATGGGCGACAGTATGCTTCCCGTACAGCCGGGTAGCGTTATCATTGGCGAATACCTCGACAATTGGAACGAAGTTAAAGCCGGTGAAACCTATGTCATTATCAGTAAAAACGAAGGAGTGGTATACAAACGAGCAGGCAACCGATTTCGCGAAAACAAAGAGTTAAAATTGATTTCCGATAATAAAGTATATGATCCGTATACCCTTGCCGCAGATGATATTCTCGAAATTTGGAAAGCAAAGGCTTATATATCAACATCGTTGCCAGAACCTGCTCCGGACCCAACCATGGAAACCTTAACCCAAATGATGGCGCAAATGCAAAAATCAATTTCTCAATTAAACAAAAATTAATCGCCATTAAACCATTTGGATTTTTTTTCATCTATCAAAATAGTAAACACATAAAATTTGAACAATGAAAAAAGCAATTTTAACAATAGTAATTGCAGTAATGGGATTCAGTGCTGCATTTGCTCAGAATGGCGCAAAACGCAAACAATTGGCGAATCTAACCGCTGAACAAAGAGCTGAAAGAGCCACTGCAGGTTTAGATAAGCAGTTAAGTTTAAGTGCTGATCAAAAAACAAAAGTATACGCCATTCAATTGGAACGCGCAAAAAAAATGGATGCCTACAAAGGAGAGGATAAAGCTGCATTAAAAGAAAACAAAAAAGAGATTAAAGCATTATTAGAAAAATCGCAAAGTGATTTGGATGCCGTTTTAACTCCAGAACAAAAAACAAAATACGAAGCCTTTAAAGCAGAAAAAAAAGGTGAAATGAAAAAAGGGCATGGAAAAGATGGCAAAAAAGCGCCTGCTCCGGTAGTTTCAAATCCACCTGCACAAAGCTAACGGTTGAATGTTTTAGAACCAAAAAACAATTGTTCGTGATATTTCAGAAAGCGTTCCTAATTTAGGAGCGCTTTCTGTATTTTTGGACGATGCAAAAAATAGAATCCTTTCTGGAACAAAAATTACAAGAAAGAAGCGATAACGGCTCTTTAAGAAGCTTGTCGACCCAATTTCTTCCCATCGATTTTTGTTCAAATGATTATCTAGGTTTTGCAAAATCAACTACCTTAAGTCGAAGTATTGACGAAGCGCTGCTTCATCTACCCGATTACCGTAACGGTGCTGCCGGCTCACGATTGCTAAGCGGAAATACCGCTTTTACCGAAGAAACGGAACAAGTATTGGCCGACTATCACGTGGCAGAAAGTGGATTACTATACAATTCTGGCTATGACGCCAACCTGGGCTTGCTTTCCTCAGTTCCACAACGAGGCGATACCATACTGACAGATGAACTCATTCATGCCAGCATTATTGATGGTTGCCGCCTAAGCCATGCTAACCGACTGAAATTCGAACACAATAACCTTTCATCACTGGAAGATAAATTGAAACTTGCCAAAGGAAACATTTTTGTGGTGGTTGAAAGTGTGTACTCCATGGATGGCGATATTGCTCCCTTAACTGATTTAGCATCGCTCTGCGAAAAATATGAAGCCAACTTAATCGTTGACGAAGCACATGCTACCGGAATTTTTGGACGTTATGGAAATGGTTTGGTCAATCAATTTGGTTTAGAAAATAAAGTTTTTGCACGCATTATCACCTTTGGAAAAGCTTTAGGTGTTCACGGAGCCATTATTTTGGGAAGTAAAAAAATGCGTTCGTATTTGATTAATTTCTCGCGCTCGTTCATTTACACCACGGCTGCTCCCATCCACTCGGTATTGGCCATCCGCATGGCTTACCAGCAATTAAAGCTAACGGATCAGCAATGTATTCACGAAAAAATTGCCTTATTTCGTAGCGAAATTGAAAAAACACATATACCAAATCTTCCTAGCATTAGCACCATTCAAGGCATCCTTTTTCCATCCAATCAGGCTGCAAAAGAAGCTGCTTCCTTCTTACAAAGCAACAATTTTGATGTTCGGGCTATTTTAAGTCCTACCGTTCCGATCGGAAAAGAACGCTTACGCATGTGCCTACATACATTCAACACTGACGAAGAGATTATTTCGTTAGTGGATTATTTAAAACGCATTATCCCCCATGGCTAAATATTTTATAACCGGTATTGGAACTGGCATTGGTAAAACCATCACAAGTGCCGTTATTACGCAAAAACTTCAGGCAGACTATTGGAAACCGATTCAATCGGGCGATTTAGACAATAGTGATACCTTAACCGTAAAGAGCCTAATCAACAACCCCCATACACGTATTCATCCCGAAGCTTACCGATTAACACAGCCCTTATCTCCGCATTTATCAGCCAAGCTAGATGAAATCGAAATTGACTTAAATAAAATTATCCTTCCGAAAACAGAAAACAACCTGATTATAGAAGGTGCAGGTGGTTTGATGGTTCCTTTAAACAATTCGGAACTGATAGTCGATTTGATTAAAAAATTAGGCGTTGAAGTTATTTTGGTTTCTCAAAATTACCTGGGCAGTATCAATCATACCCTATTATCCATCAATCTGCTTAAACAGTACCAAATTCCCATTAAAGGAATCATTTTTAACGGAGAGGAAAATGCAGAAACGGAGCAATATATTCTAAACTATACCCAAATAAAAAAGCTAGGGCATGTGCCTAGCTTTACGGAACTCACTGCTGAGAATATTGCTTTAGCGGGAAAAGAGCTATTACTTTAAATAGCCTCCAGCGTTTAATAAATCTGCCCAAACTTTGTATCCTGCCGGGATAAGGTGCAATCCATCCGCCGTTAATTCGGCTCGCAAATGCTTGTCTTTATCCAAAAAAGCCGGATACAAATCGATCACGGTTACATTTTTTGCTTTGAACGTTCTAATTTGATCGTTTAAATACAAGATATGTTCGTCTTTACCATAGTGGTTCTTGAATTTTTGGAAAGAGCTATTAACCGGCAAAAGGGTATAAAAATAAATCTGCGTTTTTTTAGAACCCTTTCGGATGCGTGAAATAATCTTTTTGTAATTCGCTAAGATGGCGCTATCGGGGATGTTTCTTGAAATATCATTAATACCAATTAAAACAAAAACTTTAGCAGGTTTGCCATCAATTACATCTTGCAAACGATCTAAAACACCATAGGTAATATCACCAGAAATACCTCTATTTTTTGCTTGTGGCAGGTTTAACAACTTAGCCCAATCGGTGCCAGCTGTAATGCTGTTCCCTAAAAAGATGTAATCGTTTTTCGATTTAGGATCTTCCTTAAATTTTGCTACTAATTTGGTATAGCTACCCGGGCGATACAAACTGTCCCATTGCACAGTTTGTGCTTTAACTGCACCAACAAATAGCACAAAAGTTAAAGCAAAGATGATTTTATTTAAAAGAGTTTTCATTAAAAAATTTTAAGTTTAAATATAAGAAACCTAGGCAAGGTTTCTTATACTTTTCTCTTTTTTAGCAAATTAAAAGGGTGATTTATTTATTTTTCAATTTCGAACTTTTCACCAAAACGATCGGTAACTACCACTTTTACTTTTTTAACACTTGGTTCAAAATGTGCTACAAATAAATGTTCTGTAGAATGAGGCTCTGGGAAAGTTCTTCCAGCAGGTAATTTATCTCCTTTGTACAAAGTAACTGTTTGTGGATCAAAACCCTTTTGATTTTCCATCGCGCCCATTGCTTTTCCGTCTAAAAAATACTCTACTTTCCATTCTGGATCCCAGTTCCAAACGTTTGCAATTAAGCGTTTTTGGTTGGTTAATTCATCCACATAAATGTGAACTTGCTCGGTTCTATCCAACCCAGTTCCTTGATAATACCATTTAAGTTGTGTACCATTAACTTCATATACACCATAACCACGAGGCGAACCATCTTCGCACACTGGTCCTGTCCACCAAGCACCGCACACGGCACCGTGATTGTGCTCAAAAATACCGTTGGTAATTACATTACGGGTATAATGCGTATGTCCTGACATGATGTGCACATTGGTAAAGCCATTTAAAACGGCATACAACTCATCATTGTTTTTAACTGAATTGTGGGCTGGAATATGCAGATTCACAATTAATAGCGCATCCTTAGCAACATATTCCAAATCTTTTTTCAACCAATCAAGCTGATTTTTAGAAATATATCCATCGTATTTCCTATCCACGCCCAAATAACGGACATCATCTAACACCACATAATGCGCTTTACCGCGATTAAATGAATAATAGGTTGGGCCATAATGTTCCTGGAAAGTTATATCCGACGTTTCATCCCCCCCTTTACCGTAATCCATATCGTGATTTCCAAGTGCTTGAAAGAACGGAATGCCCATTTGCTTAACTGCCTCGTTGTAATCCGCAAAAAGCGCATGATTATCCCACACAATATCGCCAACAGAGATACCGTGTACGGGAATTTTCCCCATCGAACGAATTGTTTTTTGCGTAGAAGGAACAGATGTTTCCATCATCTGTTGAACATCTTTTTTATTTTTGACCTGTGGATCGGCCCAAATAATAAAGTTATGTCTGTTATCATCCACTTTCATTGCTTTAAGCTCGAAATTAAGCGATGATTTTGCATCTACTTTTTCGTAGTATTTTGCAATATAGGTGTCGGTTGTAAATTCGTAACCTGCAGGTGTACTTACCCAGATAAACTTTGCTAAAGGATTTACGTCAATGCTATAATTTCCTTTCGAATCAGTTGCCACGACGCTATATCCATCTGAAACCACTACACGAGCGATGCCTTTTCCTTTGCTTGTAACCGTACCGTGTATTTTTGTATCTGAATCCAATAACGAAAATGCAGAATACGATTTTAAACTTACAAATAAGGTGGTGGTAAGTAATCCTGTTTTTTGTATAAATGACCTTCTATTCATGATTATATTTAACACTATGAAAACAGGGTTAAGATTTATGTTTTCTTAACCCTGTAAAATTTAACAATTTATTTTAACTGCGTAGCTGGAGTGCCAGTCGGATTTTCCGGAGTTGGCGCCGGGTAAACTCCTTCAATTTCAGCCAAGGTTGACGTTAGCGTTAGCTGAATATTTGTCTGCGTTCTTGCTTTTACCCATTTACCCAACGTAACGCTATATACACCTCCGAATTTATAATAAAAACCTGCATCTGAAGGAGTTGTATAAGAAAAGTTAATGGTATTGGTTCCTTGACGATAAAAAGGTTGCGGAGCTAAGGTAATAGGATTTACCACATCATAAATATCGTTATTCGCAATACGATAACCTACAGCAGGAGGACCAGCTGCATACAGTAAACCGCCTGTACCCACAAATAAAGCATCAATTGGCGTGCTCGCCTCTGTAACGTTCGTACCCTCAAAAACGGCTACCCCATACGCATTTCCACTATTTGCAAGCAAATTGGTGGTTTTAGTACCAAATCCATCTCCACTTGTTGTAGAATAATTAAACGATCGAATCCAGTTTGAAGATGCAATACTGGTAGAATTCACACCGCCGGTCGCCGAATTTATAAGCTTGTTTGCTCCACCAACATAGAAATATGTTCCTTTTGCTGCTTTACCCGACGTTAAGTTAAACTTATACGTACGCAAATCACCTAATGCCCATCCATTTGTTGGATTAATGGTTGGCGTTGAAGCGCCGGCATTGTTTGTCGTTACAACCGAAAAAGGCGTAACAGCGAAATCAATATCGCGTGTAGCTAAAAATTGAATGTATTCGTTATTGGCATCCGTTCCTTTTGGATCCGCTATCCAGCCACTAATAATCATAGCAGGAATACTTACCGTACTGCTTAACACCACAACATCTTCTTTTTTACGTAAGCGAACCTCAGGAACTAATTTTCCATCTGAACCTGCTTTACTCAAAACAACACCATAAAAGTTAGCCAAAAAAGGAAGCGAGTTACTTGCAAATGCTGCAGCACTTTCGGTGTGTAAGGTAATGTTATCAAAACCATCGTTTACCATTTTATCGCCAGAAAAAGTATCTGTTGGGGCTGGAACTGGATCGAAGCCTCCTTTTACAATGGCTACCAATGTACTTTCGTATTGATCGGGGTTGGCCAAGATATAACTACTTGGAACACGATTTGGTGGAATGGCAAGCCCGCTTGCTAATTTAGTTACATTGCCTGGTGACACATTTTTAACTTGTAGAACGCCGTTTTCACGGGTTAAAATGCCTCCGCTAATTTCTACTGAGATAGAATCGCCAGGTACGTATTTCGCCGCGTCAGAACCTAAAGCAATGGTAATACCACGTAATTTTGATAAGCGTTTGCGATCTTGAAGAATTAAATAACCCGCAGGCATATTTCCTCCTGAGTGATCAGAAACAACTACTCCACTAATTTTACTTGAACCAAACATATTATCGGCAGACAATGTTAGTTCGCTTCCTTTGTATAAGCTACGCAAATCCAACATCGGAATATATGGGCCAATATCACCTGCAGGATACTTCGTTTTTTCGCAGGCAGCCAATAAAGCGACTACAAGCAAAATTAAACTGTGATTTAAAAATCTTTTCATATTATTTAATTGATAAAGTTGAACCAAATTATTAAGGCTTTTGCCACCAAACTTGTGTATAAATCTCATCGCCTCCTTGTGCAGCTACTGCTGCTTTGTAATTGGTTGGGTTTGCTGATTGAACATACACCGGGTAGGTTAAGCGAGCAGGCATAACGCCTCCATTTTGCAAACCTGAACCTTTTGGTAAAACCGGATGGCCCGTACGGCGAAACTCTACCCATTGCTGTAAATCTTCTAAAAACAATGCATAGTATTTCTGAACGTGAATTTGTTCCATATGATCTTCAACAGAACCAACAGTTGACCAATTAATATCGGCATTGGTTAAATAATCGGTAAAAGCTACATCAGTAATCGTTGCAGGAGTTGTTGGAGTAGTGGTTGCAGTGGCATTTGGCCAAATAGGTAACCAAGTAGTAATGGTACTTAAAATACCTGTTTTGTAATACGTTTCAGCTGTACCTGTTGTGATATATCCTTTTAATGCAGCCTCTGAAAGGATAAAATTGAGCTCTGCATAGGTCAAAATTAAACCATCTAATGGTTCGTTTTGTAAATTAGTAACCAAGGCACTGCTTACGGTTGAAGCACTTGAATAAAAATAGGCTTGTTTGACAACTCCTGCCCCTGGCGAATAACCACTAGGTACGCCTACAAATCCGTTAGAACCTTGTGCAATACCCCAGCGGTTTACGCCTCCCTTTCCAAATTTAGTAATATCCAAACAAGGGTGTTGCCAATCTCTTAAGTGATCTATAAAAAAAGAACCGATGGATGGTGCGGTAAAATCTTGTGTACGCACGTTGGTCACATATGGATTGGTATAAGGTCCGGTTCCTACCCATCTCAAAATAGCAGAATCATCGTTGCTGGTCATCTTCGGATAGGTAGAAGCTTTGGTATCAATCATTTCTTTAATCTTAGCTTGTGCCATGCCAGCTACCTCTGCCTTACCCGACAAACGCAACAACATTCTCAAATACAAAGAGTTACCAAATTTTCTCCATTTAGAAATGTTTCCTAGATAAACCGGATCGCTTGATGCCAAGATTGCAGGACCACCATTTAACAAGGTATTGGCCTCTTCTAATTTTTTAAACAAATCGAGATAAATATCTTTCTGCGCATCGAATTTAGGCTCTGTAATACCCTCTTTTGCTAAATTAGACTCAAAATAAGGTGCGTCGCCATAGGCATCGGTAATCATCGAATATATCCATGCCTGGCAAATTAATGCAATACCTTGATACGATTTATTTGCGGTTAAAGGTTCTCCGGCTTTCGTGTAGAGATCCTTAAAATTAGTCAATTGAACATACCAGTTATTCCATAAATAATCGGCATAGGTTCTTCTATATTCGTAACGAAATACTTGCGCATCTGCATCGGTTAACGACACGGTAACTTGCATCAACTCGTTATTAAAATTTCGATTACGAATCATATTTGCCGTTACCGTATTCACCAAAGCTGGTGCTAACAATTGCGCCGGTGTAGATGTTGGCGAATTGTTTGGATCGGTATTTATTTCGGTAAAATCTTTCTTGCACGCTGGCAACACCATCATGCTGATGGCTACTATCCCAATTAATGTATATACTCTCTTTTTCATTGTTGTAAAAATTAAAAACCAACGGTTAATGATACCCCTAGCGTTCTGGTTGATGGGAATTGAGCTGTTTCAAAGCCTTGTACAATGTCAGTTCCCGAAAGGGTACCAAACTCAGGATCGAAAATTGGCCATGGCGACCAAATAAACAGATCACGACCATACACACCAATTGAAGCTTTTTGTAATCCCAATCGCTTGGTTAACTTAGGTGTTAATGTGTAATCGAAACGGGCTTCTCTGAACTTTAAGAAATCGGTACTAAACGTACTACCTTCTGCGTTATCCGCACCCATTTGCGCTCTGTAATAAGCATCAATATCGTATGTTATCACGTCGTTCGGGCGGTATGTTCCATCCGGATTTTGAACCACACCTTGTCCAATAATACCATTATATCTACCTGGAAGTGTGTTTGTAGTTTTTCCTTGTTCTACTAGTTTATAGTTTGATAACGAATGTGCTACCGCTCCAACTTGTGCATCGAACAATACGTTTAAGCGAAATTGTTTGTATCTAAATTCTGATCCAAAACTCGTTTTAAATTTTGGTGAGGTATTCCCTAAATAAACAACATCATCGGTAATTTTTGCATTTCCTGTGGTTGCATCGTACACGATTTGTCCATCTGGTGAGCGTACAAATCCACGACCGTACAAATCACCCATGCTACCGCCTACTTTGGCTACAACTTGGCCACCTGCAACAGGACCGGTTCTTAAAACAACCGAGCTATCGCCATTTATATCAATAATTTCATTTCTATTAGCTGAATAGGTAAAATTTGCATTCCAGCTAAAATCTCTTCCTTTAACAATAGCTCCGTTAATGGCAAGCTCAATACCCCTGTTATCTACACGTCCAGCATTGATTACCATTTGGTTATACCCTGTTGAACGATCTAGAATACGGTATAAAATTTGGTTTTTTGAATTCCCCGAATAAAGTGCTAAATCGAAGTTTAATCGGTTTTTAAATAAATGTACATCGGCACCAACCTCAAACGTGCTCGTCGTTAGTGGCAATAAATCTGGATTTGGTAAAACCGTTGGATTTTGCAAAGCACCGCCAGTATACAAACCTCCAGCAGCTGAAGGATAACTATACGAGGTAATATAAGGTGTATTCGTTGTTCCTCCTACTTGCGAAAATGAAGCTCTTAATTTAGCGTAATTGATAAATTTAGGTAAGCTAACCACCTCTGATAAGATAAAACTGGTACTTACCGATGGATAAAAGAAACCTACGTTATCGGTTCTTGAAGGAGTAGCCAAAATACTCGACCAATCTTGTCTGCCGGTAACATCTAAGTACAAGTAATTTTTATACGCCAACGATAATAAGCCATAAAAACTGTTTACTGCATACTTGTTTCTAAGTGGTAAACTTACCAACGGTCCTGCTGCATTCGAGAATGAGTATAAACCTGGATAAATTAATGAATCGGCTCTGATTTCATCGCGGATGTATTTATTTTTAAGCATACTACCACCTGCCGTTGCCGTTATCTGAAAATCTTTCGATACTTTTTTATTGTATCTCAGCAAGAAATCAGTACTTGCTTCTTGCGAATAAATATCCTGCGAACGATACGATCCTTTTGGTAATTTGGTACCTGCATCATACGGACGATCCTGCTCGCGTTGCTCATACGAAAAATCGAGTGAAGTTCTTAACTGCAAGCTTAATTCCTTAGTAAAATTATACGATGCCTGTACGTTTCCAGTCATTCCGTTACGGATTGATTTATTTAAAAATTCATACGAAATTGCGTATGGATTTTCTGGAAATGAACTGTATGGGTATTGAATCGCTCTATTTTCTTGGCCAATTTTCCAGTAGTTTCTCAACCAATTTGGATCGGCATTTGGTTGCCAAAAAATATACCAATACATAAGCGATTGATTACCATAACCTGCGCCCGGTAAGTTATCACTAAACTTGTTTGTATAATTAATTTTAGATGAGATGGTTAATTTATCATTCACTTTAGAGTTTACCGATAAAGCCACTGAATTACGACCGTAACCCGTGTTTGGGGTAATCCACTTATTATCGACATTGGTAAAAGAAAAACGAGCAGTCGTTCTATCGGTACCACCATCTACACTTACTGAGTTCGTAAATGTTCTACCTGTTTCAAAGAAATCGTTCACTCCGTTTTCATAAGCAACCCAAGGTGTTCTTTCGGCTCCAACTTTTTGCGTTACCGGATCATATTGATAAAACATTTGACCATTAAAACGTGGTCCGTACGCAGAACTGGTTCCACTGGTACTTGCTCCATCAACCGAAGCACCGAACGAATAATAATCGGCCCCAGCCAAACCTTGTCCATATTCATATTGTAAATCCGGTGAACGGTTCATGCTCTCAAACGATGCATTAGAATTTACCGTAATACCCAAACCTTTACGTTTTGGATTTCCAGATTTAGTGGTGATTAAAATCGCTCCATTTCTACCGCGTTCACCATACAGCGCCGCCGCACTTGGACCTTTTAAAACCGAAACCGACTCAATGTCTTCTGGGTTAATATCATTTAATCCGCTTCCATAATCGGCAGGCATATTATCACTACTTGTTCCATAAACAGATTCACCAGCATTTGCGGTTCTACGTCCACTACCGTTACTAATGGCAACACCATCTACAACAATTAACGCTTCGCTACTTCCACTAATATCACTTTCACCACGCAAAATAACTTTAATAGATCCGGTTGGACCTGCGCCTGAACGCACTAAATTTAAACCCGCAACCTTGCCCGAAAGTGCATCGGTCCAGTTACCAGAAATAGCGTTGGTTAATTCTTCGCCTTTTACCGTCGTATTGGCATATCCTAACGCTCTTTCCTCACGTTTGATACCCAAAGCCGTAACCACAACCTCATCTAATGAATTGTCGCTCGATTTTAGCAAAACTGTCCCTAATTTAGTGATACCATTAAGTTCCACTTTCACTTGTTGTATGCTGATGGTTTTATAAGCAATATAACTTGCTTCAACAGTATACGTTCCTGGAGCCACAGCTATAGAAAAATTCCCATCGTTATCTGCTTGAACAGTACGCTTTAACGCTACTATTTTTATGGTTGCAGCAGGCAGGCCTTGCTGACTTTCATCAACCACTTTTCCTGTTATTACGCCCGTGTTGTTGTTTTTCTTCACAATTAAAATGACACCATTGCCATTCACTTTATAACTAAAAGGCGAATCTTTTAAAATCAGCTTTAAAGTTTCATCAACACTACGATTTCCGCGTGCAACAAATACTTTTTTATCATCTTTCAATTCCGAGTTATTGTAATTAATAGTATATCCACTAAGCTTTTCTACCTCGTTAAAGGCCTTTTTTAATGTGGTTCCATCAGCCTCAAAAAGTATCATTTTTGACGTTTGCCCATAAACGGAATAAGCCTGAAACATTACTGCCAGCATAAAAAGCAATAATCTTGACCCGTACCGATGGATGATTTGCATCCATCTTGTATTTATTTTCATATTTTTACTAAGTTTTACTTTTTCAAATGAGTTTAAACAATTTTTACATGCTTGAAATGTGTCCAGCATTTCAAGCTTTTTTAATTTTTGTAGCTTTTATACCATGTGTATTTTCCTAATTTATCGTTAATAAATAATTACTTTTTTCTGGTAGATTTTATATTTAGAGTGGGATAATTTGGCAAGAATTTCCATAACCTGATTGACAGCACATTTATCAAACTTGGCCGTTAGTTTTACGTCATTTAATGCCGAGTTATTGACTAAGATTTCCATATCATACTCACGCTCAAGAACTTCAGCTATTTGTTCTAAATTTTGATTGTAGAAAAAAAGCTTATACTCTCTCCAACTGTGATAATCCAGTGCATTTACATGCTCCTTTACACTTTCACCATTGCGCTTATCAATAGTAAGCTGTTCATTCGGGAGTAGAAATTGAACCGTATTGCCTTTGCCCTTTTGTTTTACCAGTACGCCAACCTTACCCGTTTGTACGGTTACCGCTATGTTTTTTGAGGATGAATACGCATTGATATTGAAAGACGTTCCCAATACAGTGGTACTTACCGCGCCGGTGTACACAATAAATGGTTGCTTTGGGCGATGCTGAACATCAAAAAAGGCCTCTCCTTCTAAATAGACAATTCTTTTACCTTTATTGAAGTTTATATTGTATCGTATTTTACTATCACCATTCAGGTAAACCACCGAACCATCAGGCATGGTTACCAATCTTTTTTGCCCTTTGGGATTATAAATTTCATGATAGGCAACGGTAGAACTTTGCTTGGTTTGCTGCTTGAAAATATATAGAACAGGAAGCACGGCAAAAAACAAAACCGCTGCAGCCATATAGAGATATTGACTATACGTTAATTTTCTAAGACCTACCTTTTTTGGAATTGAACTACTCTCTATTTGTTGTTGAATGGCAGCCCAACTTTTTGCTTGGTTAAGGGGTACATTTAAAAACTGATCTGCTAATTCGAAAGCTTGTAGCGTTTCTCTAAATATTTGTTGATTCTCCGCGCTGCTATCTACCCAATGAAGTAGACTGGTCAGATCTTCACTGCTGATTGTTTTCTTGCTATAATCTTCTATTAATTTGTAGTAGTGTTGATCCATCTAATATTGCTGTTCTATGGTTAAGACAGAATAAATGGAAAGAATACGTAGCGAAAATCATTAAGTTAATATTAACAAAATGTAAACAACACCCATGCACTCAAAAATGTAAAAAATGCAGGAAATTGCTACCTAAATAGTGGAACGATCAATAGCCAATGCTTTCAAATTTTTGACAGCCTGGTATAAAAGTGTTTCAACGGTACGCACCGAAATACCCAACAATTCGGCAATAATGTGTTTTTCTAATGAATCTATCCGGCTCATTAAAAGTACCTCTTTTTGTCGATCAGGTAGCCGATTAATCAAGCCTATAACTTTGCTATACGACTCACGACTGGCCATTAAATCATGTGGATTTAAATAGGTATCGGGATAATTTAAACTTTCCTCATCGTCGCCCAAACTCGAGTGCGAAAGCTTTACCTTTTGAATCTCATTTAGCGATAAATTTTTAGCGGCTGTAAAAAGATATTTCTTAATGGATGTAATTTGAAGATTTTTGCGTCTATCCCAAATTTTCATAAACAAATCGGCAATAAGCTCTTCAGCTTTGTTGTAATCCTTTAAGTAAATAGACGTAAACTTACACAAGGAAGAATAGTACCTGTTAAATAATGTTTCAAGGGCAAGGCTATCATCGTTCAATAATAAAATTACCAATGCATCATCACTTTTATTTAAATATTCTTCTTTCATGTATTAGCAAAATTATCCGCCTTATGTTAGGATATCATTAAGAATACTTTGCCTTTAAGTTACCAATGTATTAATACCATTGCTATGCAGGATAGAAATCCCGTGAATATTTTCCCGTTTCAATTCAAAAAACAAAAACTGCCTGTTAAAAAATTAATCTTTTTAGATAAATACTGCTATTTTAACTATTTTGTAGACAGAAACTTAAACATCAACCATGGCTACACCGGAAAAAAAACAGCAAACGAACATCCTCTCAATAGATATTGGCGGAACCAGCATTAAGACGATCTTATTGGATGAAGAGGGCAATACCCTTTCCGAGTATCAAAAAATTAAAACGCCTCATCAAGCTACGCCAAAAGAAATTCTAGAGCACATTGAAAAATTAATCACGCCGATCGAAAACAGCTACAACCGCATTTCTGTGGGTTTTCCGGGTTATGTGAAAAACGGCGTTATTAAAACCGCGCCTAATCTTGCTAAAAACAAATGGGAGGACGTAGATTTAGCACAACAAATTGCCAATAAATTCAATAAACTGGTTCGATTGGTAAACGATGCCGATCAACAAGGCTTGGGTGTGGCACAAGGAAAAGGTTTTGAAGTAGTTTTTACCGTGGGAACCGGGTTCGGAACGGCGCTACTCTACGATGGCGAACTCCTGCCACATTTAGAATTAGCACATTTCCCCATCAATAAGGAAGAAGATTACGATGATTATTTAGGCAGTAAGGCTTATGAAAAAGTTGGACTAGAACATTGGAACAAACGACTAAAAAAAGTTATTGAAATCTATAAAACCGTTTTTAATTACGATACCTTATATATAGGAGGAGGCAATTCAAAACACATCACATTTAAATTAGAAGACAATATTAAGGTAACAAATAACCGAGATGGTATAAAAGGTGGTGCAAAACTTTGGAAATTATCTGATAAATACCATGTTTTTACCATAAAACCCGAAAAATAATTATCATTTTAATAATTTTTATCATAAAAAACTTGACATATCTCACAATTATGTAATTATGTTGCGAAATTATATTTTTTAGTGACAATCGCTTTAATATTAATTTGTAAATCCTAATTTTGAGCGCACAAGAAAAAATTGAAAATGGCAAATAGCGACTTAAAAAAGTACAAATTGGGAATGATTGGTTTAGGCACCATGGGCCGAAACTTATTGTTAAACATGGCTGACAAAGGTTTTTCTGTAACAGGTTACGATAAAGATCCGAAAATGATCACGAAACTTGAAGAAGAAGGAAAAAACCATCAATTAGAAGGCTTTACAGATATTGAAAGTTTTATTAACAGCATTGCAACACCGCGTACCTTAGTTGTATTGGTTCCGGCGGGTCCAATTGTAGATAGCGTTATTGCCGAATTAAAACCACTTTTAAGCAAAGGCGATTTAATTATCGATAGCGGAAATTCGCACTACACCGATACCAACCGTCGCGTAAAAGAATTGGAAAAAGACGGCCTACATTTCTTTGGAATGGGTATTTCAGGTGGCGAAGAAGGCGCTCGTTTTGGTCCAAGTATGATGCCTGGAGGCGATAAGCAAGCCTATAATGTTGTAAAAGATGTGTTTGATGCCATTGCCGCGAAAGTTGACGGTGTACCTTGCGTTACCTATATTGGTAGAGGTGCTGCTGGTCACTTTGTAAAAATGGTGCACAACGGCATTGAATATGCTATTATGCAGCTTCTTGCAGAAGTATATGGTATTCTAAAAAATGGTTTAGGCTACACAAACGAACAAATTTACCAAGTACTAAACAAATGGAACCAAGGTAAATTGCAGTCGTTCTTGATGGAAATAACAGCAGATATCTTCCTCGTAAAAGATACGGAAACCGATCAGGATTTAGTGGATGTAATTAAAGATGAAGCGCGCTCAAAAGGCACTGGAAAATGGACTTCTGAAGTTTCGATGGAATTGCAGCTACCTGTTCCAAGTATTAACGAAGCCGTTTCAAACCGCGATCTTTCAAAATTCAAAGCCTTACGCGTATCTTTGGAAAATGCTTTTGGCAAAAAAGAAGGTAAAATTGATGTAAGCATTGAAGAACTGGAAGATGCATTCTATTTTGCCATGATTAGTGCCTATGCACAGGGCTTACATTTATTGGTTCAGGCTTCAAAAGAGTACGATTACGGATTAGAATTGCAAGAAATTGCAAAAATTTGGCGAGGTGGATGTATTATCCGTGCTAAATTCTTAGAAGATATTTATCAAGCATACGATAAAAACCATGCATTGGAGCATTTATTTGGCGATGCAGGCATTCAAAATATTTTAAAAGGCGCATTAGCCGGAACACGTAAAACCATTGCAGCTTGTTTAAGCGCAGGTGTAGGTATTCCAGCATTTACTTCTACTCTAACGTATTTCGACACAATTACCACTGGAAGAATGCCTTCAAATTTAATTCAAGCACAGAGAGATTTCTTTGGTGCACATACGTTTGAACGTATTGATAAAGAAGGTACATTTCACGCAAACTGGAATAAATAAGCTCAAAAAATAGAATCCCATATCGCAATCCATTGAAATTATCAGGTTTTCAAAGAAAAATTGAATCCATCTGATCGCTTCAACACATTGAAAAAAATTATAGTGATGAAAAAGAAAATCGACTTAAACCCTACCATATTTGTAATTTTTGGAGGGACTGGTGATTTAAATAAAAGAAAATTAGCGCCTGCTCTTTATAACTTATTTATTGAGGGCTACATGCCCGATAAATTTGCGGTTATAGGAACTGGAAGAACGGAATACACCGACCAAAGTTATAAAGATGCATTAGAAGATGCTGTTTGCGAATTCTCACGTACGGGAAAAGTGAAAGAAAAATGGGACAGCTTTGGCAATACCATTCATTACTGCCCAACAGATTTTGCGCAACCCAAAACGTTTGAAAACTTAAAAGCTGCAGTTGATAAATACCAAAAAGAATACGGAAAAGACACGCAAGTAATTTATTACCTAGCCGTTGCACCTAACTTTTTCCCAATCATTGCCGAGAGTTTAAAAAAATATAAGTTAACGGAAGACGAAGATAACAGCAGAATTGTTATCGAAAAGCCTTTTGGAAATGATTTAGAATCGGCAAAAGAACTGAATGCTTTATTGGGTACGATTTTTACTGAAAAACAAATTTACCGTATCGATCATTATTTGGGAAAAGAAACGGTTCAAAACATGATGGCTTTCCGTTTTGCCAATGCATTGTTTGAACCTCTATGGAACCGCGATTACATCGAACATGTTCAAATTTCAGTAACTGAACAATTGGGCGTTCAAGATCGTGGCGGTTATTACGAAGGCGCAGGAGCGATGCGTGATATGATTCAAAATCACTTATTGCAGTTGCTTTGTTTAGTGGGTATGGAAGCGCCAATTAATTTTGAAGCTACCGAAATTAGAAATCGCAAAGTGGAAGTTCTGAAAGCTGTTCGTCCATTTTCGCCAGAAGATATCCGATTCAATACCGTACGCGGACAATACAGCAAAGGTTGGGTTAAAGGAGAAGAAGTACCTGGATACCGCCAAGAAAAAGGTGTGGATAAAAATTCCAATACCGAAACATTTGCTGCTGCCAAATTTTACATCGATAACTGGAGATGGCAAGGAATTCCGTTTTATGTACGTACCGGAAAGCGTTTAAACCAAACTTCTTCGTTAATTACCATTCAGTTTAAAGATGTACCACATCAAATATTTTCATCAAGCATAACCGAAAACTGGCAACGAAACAGACTGGTAATCAGCATACAACCTGAAATGAGTATTCGCTTGCAAGTACAAGCAAAACGCCCAGGATTGGATATGGTATTGAATCCGGTAGATATGGTTTTCGATTACAAAGGCACATACGAAAACGATTCGCCTGAAGCCTACGAAACACTTTTATTAGATGCCATGATGGGCGATCAAACACTGTTCATGCGTGGAGATCAAGTTGAAGCTGCTTGGGAATTGGTTATGCCGATTTTAAACACTTGGGAAGGCAAAAAATCACTCAACTTCCCAAATTATCCAGCCGATAGCTGGGGGCCAGAGGAAGCCGAAGCACTTATTGCCAAAGACGGTCATCATTGGTTTAACTTGCCTTTAAAAAATAAAGACTAGTTAACAAATTAGATAGAAAACATGAATCAAAACCTTGCAGTAAAAAAAACCTGCAAGGTTTATTAACATATACCCATTATGAATTTACTCATTTACAAAACCACGGAAGAACTAACCAGCGATTTGGCTGACTACATCATCAAAATTGCTGAAATGGCCATTGAAGAAAATGACCGATTCAATTTTGTACTAACCGGAGGAAATTCACCTAAAGCTTTATACACGTATTTAGCAACCGAATGCAAGCACCGTATAGATTGGGAAAAAGTATATTTCTTTTTTGGCGATGAACGCAATGTGCCAGCTACCGATGATAACTACAATGGCTTAATGGCAAAAAAGTCTTTTTTCGATTTATTGGAAACGGCAGAAGATCATATCTTTTACATCGATACCACTTTAATCCCAGAAGAGGCCGCTAAAGCCTACAAAGCAGCTTTGGATACGCACTTTAAAGGAAAAGAAATTGTTTTCGACCTTATTTTATTGGGTATGGGTGATGATGCACACACCGCTTCTATTTTTCCGCACACCACGTTGGTTAAAAACGAAGAAGCAACCGTTGCTTCTGTGTTTGTTGAAAAACTAAATACGCATCGCATTAGCTTAACGGCTCCCTTAATTAACAATGCAGATAATGTTGCCTTTCTTGTGTTTGGCGAAAATAAAGCAGAAGCACTTAAACATGTTTTAAACGACGAAGAAAAAGATGTTGCTACCTATCCTTCGCAATTAATACAGCCGGTTGACGGTAAGTTAACATGGTTTGTAGATGAGGCAGCAGCGAAATTACTCAACTAAAAAAACTCCAAAAAATAAGCTACACCTTCTTGGGTAATCAAAAATCGCTTTACATAAAAAATCCCCAGAACTTGCATGAAAATTCTGGGGATTTTTCGTTAGATTAAACTAAATTCTCTTCGATTAGCAGTTTAATGATACCGTCGGCCATTCCAACTTTGGGCACATAAATCTGTTTAATTCCGCTCCATTTCATCAGCGTTAAGAAAATTTCTGCAGCTGGGATAATCACATCGGCACGATCTGGATTTAGGCCTAAATCGTTAATGCGTTCTTTTAAAGAGCAACCACTTAACTTATTGTACAAATTATTAAGCTTTTGCAAGGAAAGTGGCGCGTTTTCCTTTTCATCGCTCATACGGAATAGTTTATTAATATTTCCACCGGTACCAATGGCCGCTAACCCTTTTTGATCTTTGGTGTGTTTCTTTACCCACTCTTTCATATCTTCCCAGGTTTCTTCTTTATCCTGGTTATCGAGCATGCGAATAGTTCCAATGTTGAACGATTTTGATGCAATTGGGTCTCCTTTTACAAACACAGAAAGTTCGGTACTACCACCGCCCACATCAATGTATAAATAGGTTTTATTTTGATCCAATTCTTCTTCTATGTGATTGGCATAAATAATATTTGCCTCACGTTGACCTTCAATAATTTCGAGTGTTAAATCGCATTGTGCTTTTATCTCAGCCACAATTTCAGCACCGTTATCTGCTTCGCGCATAGCAGAAGTTGCACAAGCTAAATAGTTAGTCACATGATACACATCCATTAAATTTTTAAAAGCAGCCATGGTTTTCATCAAATCATCTGCTTTTCTAACCGAAATACGCTTATCTAAAAAGGCATCGTCGCCCAGGCGTAAGGGTACACGAATAAGTGTATTTTTTTTATACTTATATTTTCCATCCTGCTTGCTAATATCGGCTATTAGTAAGCGAACGGCATTTGATCCAACGTCTATGGCTGCGTATCGTAACATACTATTATTGCTTCGATCTGAGGTAATTGTAGATATCTACTTGTGCTCGTACCTTTTTTTGAAGTCTATTTTTTAAATATTTATTATTATTTTGAGCGTTTATTTGTCTTGCTTTGGTATTATCTTGTAATTGAATATCAATAATATCTTGAATTTCTTGTTTTACATCCACATCCAATACCGGGAATCCAACTTCAACCCGATGATCCAAATTACGGGTCATTAAATCGGCCGAAGATAAATACATATCGTTTTTACCATTGTTGCCAAAAATAAAAACTCTTGCGTGTTCTAAAAATTTATCGATAATGCTGATGGCTGTAATATTTTCACTAAAGCCTTTTACTCCGGGTACTAAACAACAAATACCACGTACAATAAGCTGAATCTTTACTCCAGCATTACTGGCCTCGTATAACTTATTGATAATCCCCTCATCAGCCAAACTATTTACTTTGAGCATAATATAACCTGCTTTTCCTTGTTTAGCATTGCGGATTTCTCGGTTAATAAAACTCACAAATTTCGATCGACTTTCTAAAGGTGAAACAATTAAATGTCTAAAACCTTTAACTACCGTTCGTTTATTCAATGCATCAAAAAGCTTTACCAAATCGTTTGTAATTTCCTTTTTGGCGGTAAAAATGCTATGATCGCAATATAAATTGGCCGTTTTCTCGTTAAAATTACCCGTGGCCAAATTCGCATAATAAACGGGCTTATTCCGCTCAATGCGTTTAACAAGACAAATTTTAGAATGCACTTTATAATCCGTTAAACCATAATTTACTTTAACACCCTCTTCCATGAGTCGAGAAGTCCAATAAATATTCGCTTGCTCATCAAAACGAGCTTTTAGCTCAACCAATACAAACACCTCTTTTCCGTTTTTCGCAGCATTAATTAGCGCATTAATCACTTTCGAATTTTCGGCCAACCGGTATAAAGTGATCTGAATTTCAGTTACTTTCGGATCAATAGCTGCTTCGCGCAGAAACAAAATAATATAATCGTACGATTGATACGGCAAATTAACCAAAAAATCCTGTCGGGCAATTTTGGCAAATACGCTCTGTGTACGGTGGAGATGATGCACTTTTAACGGTACATTCGGTGCATATTCAAGTTCTGGGCTGCCTACATTCGGGAATGCAATAAAATCGCCGAATTTATGGTAGCGATTTCCAGGAATTAATCCTTCTGCCTCTAATTTGAGCTTGTTAATCAACACCGACAATACATTTAATGGAATGGCCGAATCGTATAGCAAACGCATGGGTTTTCCCTTACTACGTTTTGCCAAACTTGCTTTAAGATCCTCTACAAACTTATCGCTTATTCTTTTATCAATATCCAATTCCGCATCGCGTGTAAGTTGAATCGAATAAGCTTCAATGGTGTCGTAGGTAAAAATGTAGAAAATATCGTGCAAACAATACCGAATAATATCATCCAACATGATGATAAATTTAAGGTCGTTGGTTTCGGGTAAAACCAAAAACCGAGGTAAAGTTGGTGGTATTTCAATGAGAGCAAATTTCTCTTTTATCTTATTGTCCTGGCGGGATAATTTAACGAAGAAATACAAGAAGCGGTCTTTTAATTCTGGGAAAGGTTTATCCAAATCGAGCATTATAGGCACCAGATTGGATAAAATCTTATCGCGAAAGTGATTCTTTACGAAAGCTCCCCTGCTTACATTTAACTGGGTTTCGTTTAAGATAAATATTCTGTTTTGCGCTAACTCATTGATTAAAGTTGCCTGAAACAATTGTTCAAACTTACGTTCTTGTTTAACAACAATATTTTTAATCTCATTTAGAATCTTCTTCGGATTAAAGCCCAAAAGCGCTTTTGCTTTTTCGTTCAAATTAGAAAGGCGGGTCATGGTTGCAACCCTAACCCGGTAAAACTCTTCTAAATTAGATGAAAAAATAGACAAGAACTTAATCCGTTCAATTAAAGGAACAGTTTCGTCAGCAGCCTCCTGTAACACCCGATCATTAAAATATAACCAACTGATTTCGCGATTTAAAAATGGTGTCTTCTTCTTTGTCATCTAAGAGAGTAAAATCGCTGCCACGAGCGATGTTCAAAACTGCAATTATATTGTTAATTTAATGTTAATTTAAAGAGGTGTTAACATTAAAAATTCATATACAGTAACCTTACTTAGTCGTTTTCTTAGTGGTTGTGGTGGGCGTTGTTTTTTTAGCTACTGTTTTTTTAATTGCGGTTTCTGCCTTTTCAGTTGCAGTTACTACTTTCTTTTCAACCGCTTTTACTGCAGGTTTGGCTTTCGCAACGGTGGTTTTAGCCATGGTACCCGCTTTATTGGCAGCCGCTACAACTTTTTTCTCTACAACTTTTGCATCCTCTTTAATGGCTTCTGCTACGGGTTTTGCTTTGGTTGCTGTTTTTGTTACCGCCTTTTCTACACTTTTTTCTGCCGCAACTATTGCCTCTTTTGCCTTTCTAGCAATCGGTTTTGCCTTTGCGGTTACTGTTTGTGCTGTTTCGTTCACTTTTTTTGCAGCAGTTGCCAGCACTTTTTCCACTTTTTCTTCCGTAGCAACCGCACCTACCTTAACGCTTGAAATAGCAGGTTTTGCTTTAGAAACTGCTTTTTTAACTACTTTTTCTGCAGATCGTTCTGCTTTACTGATAGCTTTGACAATTGGTTTAGCTTTAGGTTCCTTTTTAGCTTTTTCTTTATTTGAATGCACCAATTCATCAATTTTATTTCCTACCTCAGCTTTAATTACTGTAAATTTCTTACTTAATTTTTTGGCTAAACGTTTACTGGTTTTCCCCACTTCCGAACTGATTTCTGACACATCGTGGCCTAAACTTTTAACAACATCTAAAAACTTATCGGTAAGCGATTGTTCCAATTGTTTCTTCGCCTGTTTTTTGGTTACTTTTTTTTGAGAATCGATTTTCGTGGTTTTCATATTATTTTTTGTTTTTTTGTGGGTAAGATTAATTTATTATTAAATCTACTGATTTTAAACTAAAAACGGAACACATGCCTTCATTTGATATAGTCAGCAAGGTTGATGCGCAAACACTTGATAATGCAATCAATAACGCTAAGAAAGAAATCCTCAATCGCTATGATTTTAACAACTCTAAAAGCACCATCGATTTAGATAAAAAAACGAACGTTATCACCATTGTTACCGAAGATGACATGCGCCTAAAGGCTATCGAAGGTTCGATCATCTCTAGAATGATGAAACAAAATTTAGACCCAAAAAGTTTGGATTTTGGTGACGAACATACTGCATCGGGCAATATGATCCGAAAGGAAATCACCATTAAAGAAGGTTTAGATAAAGAAGCTGCTAAAAAAGTGGTTGCTAAAATAAAGGCAAGCGGGTTAAAAGTACAACCTGCTATTATGGACGATCAAGTGCGTGTTACCGCGAAGAAAATAGACGATCTACAAGCCGTAATCAGCCTTTGTCGCACAGAAGATTTCGGTCAACCTTTGCAATACATTAATATGCGAAACTAAATTTAGTTGATGCTAGCTTAAAACCAAAGGCGGAAAGATAAACAGCTATCTTTCCGCTTTTGCCTTTAAAGGATTTAAATGCGCTACTCTTCGTTTAGTACATTTAAAATGTGATTTTAACACCATTTTTATGATTAGAAATGAATTTTAAGAAAATTAAAAGTATATTTCGCCGTTTTTTAGTATAAAATAACAACAAATGAATAACAACAATTTTTTAAAAAATCTGCTAGGTATTGCAGTCGTTACTGCAGTTCCTTTTTTTGCCAATGCGCAAAAACCGAACTGGCAAAATATGGATTTAAAAACCGATACACTTTTTGGTATTAGCACAGAAAAAGCGTACCAAGAACTGTTAAAAGGCAGAAAATCAACACGCGTAATTGTGGCCGTTAATGATGGTGGTGTTGAAGGAACACACGAAGATTTAAAACGCATCATGTGGGTGAATGCGAAAGAAAAGGCCGGAAATGGTAAGGATGACGATAAAAACGGATATATCGACGACATCAATGGATGGAATTTTATTGGTGAACCAAAAGGTTCTATCAATCAGGAAACCTTAGAAGTAACGCGTATTGTACGTAAAGGAAATGTTCGTTTTGCCAACACAACCGAATCGAATGTTGCAGAAAAAGACAAAGCTGATTACGAACTATACAAAAAAGCAAAAGCCGATTTTGATCAACAATATAGCAAAGCAAAAACAAGCTTAGCAAGTTACGGTGGTTTTAAAAATGCACTTGATGGCGTTACTAAAAAAATGGGTAAAGACAACCCAACAGCGGCAGATGTTGCTGCTTTTACGCCTACCAACGAGATGGAAAGCCGAATTAAACAAACGTTGGAAAATGTTCTAAAGGAAATGACCTATAAAGAGTTTTACGAAGGTCAGATAACGCCTGCTGTAGAACACTTTGAAGAGCAAGTAAATTACAACTTGAACCTTGATTTTAATCCACGCGATATTGTTGGCGATAACCCTGCAAACAGCAAGGAGAAATTTTATGGCAATAACGATATTGCTGGTCCTGATGCAAGACACGGTTCACACGTTGCCGGTATTATTGCGGCCGATAGAACCAATCAATTGGGTATTAAAGGTGTTGCCGATAATGTGGTAATTATGGGTGTTCGTTGTACTCCAAATGGTGATGAGCGTGATAAAGACGTTGCAAACGGAATTATTTATGCTGTAAACAACGGTGCTAAAGTAATTAACATGAGCTTTGGAAAAGCATACGCTGAAGACAAAGCTGCGGTTGATGCTGCCGTGAAATATGCGGTTTCAAAAGACGTTTTATTGGTTCACGCGGCTGGTAACGAAAACAAAAACTTAGAAATTGAAAACAACTTCCCGACGCAAAAATATGCAGACGGAGGCGTGGCTAGCTCATGGATTACGGTAGGTGCTTCTGGCCCGAAAGATGACGAAACCTTGAAAGCTAGTTTCTCTAACTATGGTAAAACGCAAGTAGATGTTTTTGCACCAGGTGTTCGTATTTATTCAACAGTTCCGGGTTCAAAATACGAGGAATTAGACGGTACAAGTATGGCTGCTCCTGTGGTAGCTGGTTTAGCTGGATTAATTCGTTCTTATTTCCCTAAATTAACCGCGAACCAAGTGAAAGAAATCATCATGAAATCTGTAACAAAGGTAAACCACAATGTAAGTTATAAAGATGGTGAAGGTAGAAATGCGAAAAGTGTTTCAGTTCCTTTTGCAGATCTTTGTGTTAGTGGTGGTATCGTAAATGCATACGAAGCAATTAAATTAGCGGCTACTTACTAAGCCTCATTAATTGATACAAAAAAGGCGTTTTTTCTAAGAAAAAACGCCTTTTTTAATGTTATCTAAAATCTGGAAGGAAAAACATACCAATTCTTTTCTATCCAAAAATATTAGTCTTCTATAGAAACCATAGCTTTAATGACACCATTTTTAGGATCGAGCCAAGACGCAAAATTATCTTTTACCTCCTCGAAAGTTACTTGGTGGGTAATGTACGTTGCTGGTTGAACCAATCCTTTTTTCATCGAAGAGATTACGTGTTCAAAGTCTTCGGCAGTTGCGTTTCGGCTACTCATTAAAGTAGCTTCTCTTTTGTGAAATTCAGGGTGACTAAAGCTTATTTCTCCTTTTTGCAAACCAATTAACACAAATCTTGCACCGTGTGCCATGTATTGAAAAGCATTGTTTATTGCCTTTTGATTTCCAGTAGCATCAATGACAACGGTTGGGAAATCGCCATTGGTTATAGCGCTTAATTGTTCTTTAACATCCGATGATAAAGCATCAATCGTGTGCTCCACTCCTAGCTTTTCTCTACAAAAATTCAATCGGTCTTGGTTGATGTCCAATGCAATTACTTTTGCTCCGGCAATTCTGGCAAACTCCATGGTTCCTAAACCAATTGGACCTGCCCCAATAACGAGTACAAACTCGCCCGGAGCAACACCTGCTCTTCGTACACCGTGTGCACCAATGGCTAAGGGTTCAACCAAAGCCAATTCATCGTAACTAAGTCCTTCTCCATGCAACAACATGCTGCTCGGAACCGAAAGATATTCAACCATGCCTCCATCCACGTGCACTCCACATACTTGCATGTTGACACAACAATTGGGCTTTTCCATTCTACAGGCAATACATTCACCGCAATTAAAATACGGAATGAATGTTACGGCCTCGCCGATTTTAAAATCCCTTGCCCCGTCAATCTCTACCAATTCGCCCGCCAGTTCATGGCCTAAAATACGCGGATAATTGAAAAAGGGCTGTGTTCCTTCATAGGCATGCAAATCGGTCCCACAAATACCGATTCGTTTAATTTTAATAATGGCTTGTCCTTCTTTCAACGCTGGCTTTTCTGCCTGGGCGTAATCGAATTGACCAGGAGTAGTACAAACTAAGGTTTTCATGATTTATGCGTTTGCTAAGGCTCTGTCTAAATGCACATATCCTCCATCAACGTGAATAATTTGTCCGGTGGTATGGCTTGATTTGCTCGACACTAAAAATGCCGTCATATTCGCTATTTCTTCAGCAGTAGTCATTCTATTTTCCAATGGAATTTTGCTGGTAATTTCTTTCAATTTAGCTTCCGCATCAGGTAAGGTTTCTAGCCAGGTTTCATAGGCTGGGGTCCAACATTCGGCCACTACTACTGCATTTACACGAATACCATATTTCAATAATTCAACCGCCCATTCGCGGGTTAATGCATTTCTTCCGCCGTTTGCTGCTGCATAGGCAGATGTGTTTCCTTGTCCTGTTTCAGCAGTTTTTGAAGTAATGTTTACAATTGCTCCTTTGCTTTTCTTTAATTCAGGCAAGGCATGATGTGCCATTAAATAATAGTGCACCACATTTTTATGCAATGAGGCCATAAAATCGGCATAGTTTCCATTTTCCAAACCAACACCATCGTTTACACCTGCATTGTTTACCAAACCATCAATTCGACCAAATTGTGCTACAATTTCTTTAATGACATTTTCACAATCTTCTGGTTTTGATAATTCGGCCACAAACTGGGCTGCTCTTCCACCGGTAGCAACTATTTCGTCTACCACCAATTGGTTATCTGTGGCTTTTCTACCAACAATTACTGCAATGGCATTTTCCTTCGCGAAAACTTCCGCAATACCTTTTCCAATTCCTTTAGCTGCGCCTGTAATTACAACAACTTTATCCGTTAATTCTAAGTTCATTTGGTTATTTATTTTTTTAGCATGTTGACGATATCTGCTGCTCTTGATTGTGGCAGAACCGTTAAATTTTCTATTTTACCATCTTTTAAAGTCACTTCTACCGTGGTTTTAAAAGGAGCATGTAATTTAAAATGAATATTCCATTCTTTTGGCCAAGATGGGAATAAAAATATTTTTTTTCCATCACACTGTATTAACATTTCTTGCAAACCAATCATTCCGGAGCCTCCCCAGTTAAAATCTGGTGTCCAATCAAAACCCGGGCCCCAAAAAGCAGAAAATCTTCTTCCCGAGTTTTTCAACTTTAATTCCGTAAGTTGCTTCGCTTCTGCTGTTAATCCCAAACGAGCAGCAAAAATATTATCTTGTTTCCAACCTACGTGACTTCTAAACTTTAACACATCGGCATCGTATTTAAAGGTATTGATTGCCGTATCCAATCCGGCTTTGCCAACTCCATACATCCCCCATGGAAAAACCGGATACAATTGAGGGCTTTCGGTATTGTTAATACGCTCCCAACTTTTTGCTGGAGAAATGGTTACACGATTTTCAAACGTTCTGAAATTGATTGGCGGGATACTGGCTAATAGTTTTTCCCATTTTGTTTTGGAGGAATCTTGCAGCGATGGAGAAGCCAGCAAAGCGCCTAAAACCGTCTTTAATCCGGCAATGGTAGAGCTGGCATTATAGGCCATTTTATAGGTTTCGGCTGCAGAACCCGGATACAAAACCAAGTGACCGTTCATATCCAATCCTTTACTACCTCTTTGCTTTGCCAAATACGTATAATGTTCTTTAAAAAATGTAAGGCAGCTTTCAATTAAAGGCAGGTATTCTTTAGCCGATGTTCCAGTGTATCTTTCGCGTTCTAAAATCATCATGCAGAATTCTAAAACCGTATCCCATTCATATTCCAACCAAGCATTGTATTCAAGTCCTATATTGTACCCTTGCGGTCGTTTCCAACCATATTCGGCCGGATTAGGTAAACCAAAATTTTCTATTTGCTCTGTAAAACTAGCGCCTGAATGGCCCCAAGCTTGTTGGGTACGGATTTCGGCATTCTTTAACAGGCGCAAATAAAAATCAAATTGTGGTTTCATGGCATCAAAATCGCCACTTTTGAGCATCGGCCAATACACCAACCGTTGGTTCTGTGCCGTGTGGGTTCCTCCACCCCAATTCCGAAAATCGGGTGTATAAGCCAATGTTGAATTGGTGAGTTCGGGGTCAAAGGTAAACAAAGCCCCGTTAAATTTTGTCGGCCAAGCCCCATACGCATTGCAACCCAGCATATACCGAAAAAGCTGGTAATTCCTTGCCACTTGCTGTGCCAAGGTATCGGGCGATTGTATAGCAATAAAACTTCTATTCCAATAGCTATGCCACCAATTCACAGTCCTTTCAAAAGCTTTTGCCGATTCCTTTGCGGTTCTTTTTGCCTGCTGAATTAAATCACTTTTCCACTGCGCTGCTGATGGATTTTGCTGCGTTAAAAATGTAAGCACAACTTTCTGCCTTTGCGTTGGCTTTACCGTTTTAAATTTCCAAGCTTGGTAAGGCGTACTCAAATACTTGCCAGAACTTACGCCAGTAAATACCAAATTATCGCCTTGCAACAAACCTCCAAAAATTAAATGGTTCAGCGGGTTATAGAGTTGCTGTTTTACATCCGCTAAACCTTGTTGCTTCGTAGTAACATCAAAAACCGTTTGCGCTTTATTCTGATGATAAAACACCAGTGCACTCTCATGCACCGCAATACTATCTTTAAACGTCTTTATCTGCCCTTGTGGCGCCCATTTGTACGAATTTTGATTATTCTCAGAACCTTTGGTTACACGGTCTTCTGTCCGCCAACTTTGGTATTCTACATCTGCCTGAATCTTTTTATCGGCATTAATTTCGAGTGTTAAAACCGGCTTAAAAACATCAACCCAAAGCTTGATGCTAGCGGCTACTTCCTTGGTTTTTCCTGAAATTTGGATGTAGCCATCTTTCACAACCAAACGCTGGGTAAAATTTGCAGATAAAGGGTTCGGAAATAATTTAATCTTTAATCGTCCTAATTTTAATAGCGAATTGTTTTCATCAAACGTGCCGCTACGTGCCAAATAAACGTAAATAGCATCTTTTTCTACCCACACATTGGTTCCGATATCTCCCCCTCCGAGCGGCATCGATTCTGCTGAATTTTTGCTTTGACTCGTCCACACAAAATCCTGTGCGTTAGCCATATGAAAACAAACGCAAAACGTTGTCAATAGAAAAAGTACGATGCAATGAAACCGTTTCATTTATTCCTCCCAATTATCGGTACGAAACGAAGATACAGGTAAACCATCGTTTCCAAACAAATCGCCTACTACAAAATCTTTAAATGCATAGCGAACAGCTACCGGATTAGCTACTTGGTCGGCATAAACCACTACGGTACTTCCACTAATGTTTGCCTTGGCGGGATAAAATTTCTTATCAGCACCTGCTATTTCAAACTGATTCAATGGAGCACCAAAAGATGTTAGACCATTCGGTAAATTTTGAAATTTAATGGTTACTTTGTTTTTATCAACCACCATCGAATCGTACAATGGACTGGCATATCCGAAACCTTTCATTCCGTATGTTTTTGCCAAAGCCAAATAGGCCAATCGTGTTCCTCCTTGCTTTTTATTGGCTGGATGGATACAATTTTCTTCGCCTATATCTAGTAAAACAGCCATTCCACTATTTGGTATTTTTGCAACTGATTTTCGTTGTGCATCGCGTAGGAAAGCAGAGTTGAATTTACCCCCTTTGTGATACGGCGGTAACTGTGCATACTTATAAGGCGCTATTTGGGCAAAGTAAAACGGGAATTCACCAGCATCCCAGGCTTTGCGCCAGTTAGAAACCATTGCGGGAAATAAATCTTCGTAACGGTCTGAGCGATCGTAGTTTGATTCGCCCTGATACCAAATGGCTCCTTTTATTCCATAACCAATTATGGGGAATAACATGCCGTTGTATAAGGTGGAAGGTGTCCGGCTTACTTCTTTAATGGTATCTCCTTTGGATGGTATTTTCACCTCGGGAAAAGGTTTTAAATCTTCTGGTGACATCCAGGCTTCTATGGATGAGCCTCCGTAACTGTCATTAATTAAACCAACGGGTATGTGCAACAATTCGCTTAGCATCGACCCAAAATAATAGGCTGTTGCACTAAAATTAGCTACCGATTCTGGCTCTGCTAGCTTCCATAGTGAAGGCTTACTGTTCTCTTGTCGCTCAAGTACCGATGAACGCGGCACGGTATACAGGCGCAAATTACTATTGGTCGATTTTAGAATCGCCTCATTAGACCCCAATATTGGCTGACTTTTGAAACCTTTCATCGGCATTTCCATGTTCGATTGTCCACCACAAAACCATACTTCACCAATCAAGATATCGCTTAAAATTAATTTATCCCCATCGTTGAGTTCAATTTCATAGGGTCCGCCTGCGGTAGGTGTTTCTACTTTCGCTTTCCATTTACCGTTCGCATCGGCATTAACTGTATAGCTTTTTTTATTCCAAGAGGTGATGATTTTAACTTTAGACGAAGCCTTTGCCCATCCCCAAATCGCCACGTTACTTTGCTGCTGCAAAACCATGTGGTCGGTAAATAGCGATGCAGGCTTTACAGTTGCTCCTGCAGATAAAACACTTACAGTGAGCAAAAAACTTAATTTAAAACTATTGAATCTCTTTCTCATATTCTTGACAAAATTATCTGCTCAATGGTAACCATACCGACATTTCGGAATGACCGCGGTTGCCCCAAGCAAAATAAGGTATTAACTTAATTTCAGCTACAGTGCTTTTATCCTCAACCGGACGATATAAAACCTTGCTCCAATTGTTTGGTGATTCGAGCTTTGCCTTGCCCACTAAACTCATCATATTGGTTCCGGAGATGGTAATCGCTTTCGCCTCGAAGGTGGTATTAACCGGAACAAATGCATTAAAAATACTTTTCCCTGGTAAATCGATCGATTCTAAACAATATACGATTGGACCGCGTTTAACGGCTATTTGATTTCTGTTTTCTTCAACCAATGGGTTGGCTTCTATCAAGGTAGCTTCCATTGGTAAATTCAATTCTACCTGGTCTCCTTTTTTCCAAACCCGATTCAATTCCGCGTATGTACCCGGCTCCATCGTTATGGTTTGCTTTTTTCCGTTGATGCTAATCTCCGCATTTTTGGTTACATCCTGGAATTCGAAAGAACAATGAAAAAGCCTTCGTTCCTGTTTGTTTTAGGGTAATTTTAATCTTTCCATTCCAAGGATAATCGGTATCCTGACTTAATGCAACAGGAGTACCATCACTTAAATTTGTACTTAAGTTATTTCCACCATATAAATTGAACCATAACCCTTTATCAGAAATACTATACAGGTAATCATTTACTTCGGAAAGCGTACGCACCACATTTGGAGGACAACAATTAGACAATGCAATGTACGGAACACGGTCTTTTGACCAGCGTTGTTTGAAAGGCAAATCATCGCTTTGCGCCAAAGGATTCGTGTATAAAAATTTGGTTCCATCCAAGCTAATTCCTGAAAGCACACTGTTGTGCAAGGCCAATTCCATTACATCGGCATACTTTGCATTTCCGGTAATTTGAAGCATTCTCCAGTTCCAAAGCATGTTGCCTATATTGGCACAGGTTTCGTTGTGCGCGGTAAAATTAGGTAATTGAAAATCGCGTCCGAAGGCCTGGTGAATTTTCTTAACATCAACCGGATTGTAAGAAGTTCCATCTGGCGATACGCCATCGTAAAGTGAGCCGCAACCTCCGGTGATATACATTTTATGCTGATTCACGTCATCCCACATCAAATTAAGCGTGTTTAACAAGGAATCATTCCCAGTTTCGGCATATAAATCGGCCACGCCAGCATACAGGTAATTGGCACGAACGGCGTGCCCCATGGCTTTCGTTTGTTTTAAAAATGGTATACGGTCTTGATTATCATCCGTTCCATCGTCTATTTTACCTTTGATGGCAATTAAATGCTTGGCTAGCTCTAAATAACGTGGGTCTTTGGTTGTGCGGTACATTTCAATTACACCCATATAGTGCGAAGGACAAATTGCATTGCGCGCCAGTGTTGGCGAAGCCGATTTATAAAAATTATACAGATAATCGGTTGCTTTCTTTGCGATATTTAACAAATTGGTTTTTCCCGTGGCACGATAATGTACACAAGCCGCGGTCATTAAATGGCCAATGTTGTACGCTTCGAAACTTAAGCGATCTTGAAACTGATTGTTTGCCCCTGTTTTACGCTGCTCAATCATCGCTTTTGTATAAATATAACCATCTGCACGTTGCGACTTACCGATGACTACAATGGCTGCATCCATCAGGTTGTTCAGTTTTTCATTTTTAGTAGCCGCGTATAAACTGGCTACTGCTTCGAGCGTTTTATAATAATCGCCATCGTGAAAAGAAGGTCCCGAATGGCTCCCTGTATCTAAGCCCGCAGCAATTTCAAAATTTTTAAAGGCATGGCTAATTTTAGGATCATTGTATATCGCCCACATGTTGGGCACCATGGTTTCAGTTGCTACTTTAAATCGATCTGCCCAGAAGCCTTTTGTCCACGTTACATCGCTCATGTTGATGCTGTGCAGTTTTACAAATGCACTATTTGCTGTATTAACCAAAGCTTTGTCTTGTGCATGGCCCTGCGGCATAACACCTAGAGTGCCCCACAGGAATAAGCACCCAATTCGTTGAAATACTTTCATCATTTAATTTTCTTCTTGTTGAATACGAACAGGCCCAAGCAATCCGCTAGCATACAATGGTTTATCGGCTAATCGGAATGGAGCAGTTGTATTGGTAATTCTTTTGTTTTCAGGTAATTTACTATCACCAATTAAACGATTACCCCAGGTATTCACCAGTTCAATTTCAATTTTATTTTTGCCTTTTTTGAGGGCTTTACTGATATCTAAACGGTAAGGAGGTGTCCATAAAATACCGCATGATTGGCCGTTAATTCTCACTTCAGCCATACTTGAAAACGCTCCTAAATCAATCCAAACACGCTCCGGATTTTGGCTAAAAATGAAATCCTTACTATAAAAGGCCGTTCCAGAATAATAGTTGATATTGGTATCGGGGTATTTACTCCAATCGATTAATTCTTTAAAAACAACGGGATTTTCGGGGCCTCCCAAGCTAGCATCAAACTTAACTTCCCAATTGAATGAAATATCTTCCAAGTTCTTAAAACGCTTTACATTCGACCCTGCGGCCTGCTTTTCTTGATTAGTCGCTTTTTCGAACAACACAAAAATAGATTGATTGGCAGCCAAACAATAACTGAAAATGGTTCTATTTCCTTGTTGTTTCCATTCTTTCAAGGAAATATTCGTGTTGCTAACAGCATCGTATAGTACCGGAATTTTTCCTGCTACGCGGAATGAAAACTCAAGTATTCTTTCTTTATCTTCTTGATTGGAAATAAAATAAATATCTTTTTGTGCCGTTTGGCGATGCGTGTAGGCGAGCTTTTTCGCGTAATCCTCAGAAGTATGATTCGCTTTTTCCTGTACATACAGATCTCTTTCTAGACCCAATTCGGTAAAATCTGCACCATAAAACGGTGCTTTAAACACCTTTCCCTTACCCATTTTCTTTACCTGAATCTGCTGTCCATTTTGCAAAACGGACTCAAACTTACCGCCCCAAATGGCACTTATTACATCGTTAAATTCTTTATCATTAACCTGCTTTAAACCAGCTTGATAAATTGGTCTATCTGCTACAATTACTTTAGCTCCTAAAATAATCAATTCATGCAGCTTTTTCACCGTTTCATAGCGCACATATTGGTCATTTGGATTTAACAAAAGTTTCCCCGTAAAAACCAAAACGCTATAGCTTGCGCCACTTGCAAACACTACTTTTCCATTTTTTACAGTAGCGGTACTGAAAGCATCGGGATTAAAACTATCGTATGCGTACCCCCTTAATGGATTCACCCAATTTTCGGGATCGGCCATGTTAGCAGAATGCGTAACCCCTGCTGGAAGTTGACGCGTAGGCTGTCCTTCGTTTTTAAGTCGAATTTCTTCTGCTTTCTGTACGTCTTCTCCAAAAACGCCCGGTAATGTACTAACCAATCTATCGGGCAACACCGAACGACGTGGCAATTCTTCTCCGGTAAAAACAGCTACATCCACTACTGGTTTCCCTTGCTGAAGCAATTCTTGAGATCGCGTAGCGTAATCTACCCAAGCTTTTCCAAGTTTCCACCAGGTTTGATCGCGTTGAAAATAAATCCCAACTCCATCCAAGGTCATTCCGGGTTTGCGGTTTAACCAAGGATTATGCGTAAAAACATGATAGGTTAATTTATTGATTCCTAATGCGTAATTACGGTCTTGTAAAGCTTTCAGATTCATTGGACTTTCGTTCCAATCCATGCGAACCGTGGTAAAGGCTTCGGCTAAAATGGTATTTTTACCGTAGATATGCGCACCTGAAATGGCGTCGAACATATCGTTGGGTTTATCGTGCGTGGGGCTGTTGTTCCAAAATTCGCCCATGGGTACATCTACCGTTTTGTAATGCAATAATCCATCGCTCATCATGGTAGGTGCCACACTTTCTGCCGTAAAGGTCAGGCCTTTTTCTTTAGCCATGGCCGCAACTGTTTTATAAAACGCATCTACTACCAACTCTGAAATAGTCTGTCTAACATCATACAGGAAGTTTTCCGATACTTTTACGCTTTGCACAGGCAATCCAGTCATAATGGGTAAATAAGGCGTTAAATCGTATCCTCTGCGTTTTTGAAACTCTTGTTTAAAAACAGAAGACCAATTTTGACTACCACATTCCCAACTATCCACATGAAAAACGCTCAATACACCTGGACTAAAATCAGAACCTGCATGTTTGAGTGCTTCGCCATACCAACTGTTAAACTGCAATTTGATCGCCTCAGGGTTAAATTTATCGCACTCCAAACCACTTCCCTTCCCACCCGTTGCATTGGTATGCCCCGTGCTTGTGTGGCCTACGCGTAAAATAGTCCAATTTCCTGCCGGCACTTTCCAATCGAGCGTGCCATCGGCTTTTAACTTACTTGTGAGGTTGATAATTTTTGCCAAAGGAACACATGCATCATCTGCTATTTGCTGTTCGGTTGTACGTTTACTAACGCGCCAAACAGAGCCGTTTTTCCCTTCATACTGATGAATTTGTGCTGCTGAAAAAAGCTCGATGTTTCGAACTTTTAAACTGGGTTTCCATTTGGCTGCATCTAAATCTTCCGAACCGGCTTCTGAACCTGTTTTATCGAACACGAAGCGAAAATATTTTGCTGTAGTAGGGACAATAGAGTTGGTAAAATCTTCATCAGTATCTTGCCATCCGTGTCGTGGCGGCTCTAAGCGACCAATCGAACGGAAATTTTTACCATCGTTGCTGACCTGAATTTCTAAACGCTCCGCTTGATAATTGTTCCCGCTCGTGCGGATTGTAACCGTTCTACAGGTAAAAGGTGCTGCAAAGGCATACTGAATGTAACAGGGCTCAGAAGAGCCGAAATTTTGTTTGTTATCAGGCTTTATCAGTCCGCTTGCATCTACGCCGTTGCTCGTGGTCACAACTGGAATGGTATTTCGCGTAGAAGAATTTGCCCCTATTTGACTTGGGTAGGCATAGACGGCAATATCTTCATAATAATTCTCCTTACTTTCGGGTTTAGGAAGGACAATATTTTTAACTGTACTTGTAACGTTTATTTTAGTAGACACAAGTTTTTGCATCGACATGGCTGGGGTAATCCACGGCCCACCGGCCAAAGCAAAGCCATCGCTTACGTGCATTCCTATTTTTAACTGAAGACGCTGTGCTTCGCGGAGCGAAAACTCGAACATTTCCCACCAACGGGGCGATAATTGTTCCGCTACAGGCGTATAAATGGGTGGTGTTGAAGCTCCTTTGATGGGCATTAAATACGCGCCACCAATCCCATTCGCCTTCATGGCTTCTAAATCAGCCGTAATACCTTCTTTTGAAACACCCGCCTGCATCCAGTACCAAAACACCCAAGGCTTTGCATTTTCTGATTGACCAAATGAATACGTATTTGTAAAAATTAGCAAACAAAACAGGAGCGCCTTGGGTGATTTTAGTAACATGATTTTTTATTTTTTGGCTATCTTATACCCTGATAAGGCAAAGAATAGAATAATTAAATAGCAAATTAAAGGTATGGCATAACCAATTTGAACGTTATCGTTATTTGCATCGATTAAAGCACCCATTGTTAAAGGAACTAATGAACCTCCGATAATCGACATTACTAACCAAGAAGAACCTGGTTTAGTATCATCCCCAATTCCTTCAATACCTAAAGCAAAGATTGTTGGAAACATTATCGACATAAAAAAGCCTAAACCTAAAAGTGCATAAACAACACTTGTTCCCTCTCCGTAAATGGCCACTAATGATAACACAGCAGAAACTACTGCATAAATGGCTAATAAACGCGGTGGAGTAATAAATTGCAACAATCCAGTACCTGCAAAACGACCAAGCGTAAACACAATACCATAAGCAAACAAGTATTTACCGGCAGTTACCTCATCAAATCCTGCACCTTGTTGTGCTGCGCGGATAAATAAACTGGTTACACATACTTGCGCCCCTACGTAAAAGAATTGTGCTACAATAGCCCATCTTAAGTGTTTGTGACGCAATGCACCGAAAAAGCTTCCTTTTGCTTCGCCATCCACACTTTTGGTTTTAATTTCAGGGAATTTGATAAAGCAGAAAATAACAGCAATCACCACTAGAATTGTTCCTAAGATGATATAAGGCATTTTTACGGAAGAAGCTTCTGCCAAACGAGCTGCTTCGGTCATATTGGCCAACTCTTCATTGGTATACGATTTACCTGATAAAATGTAACGTGTACCTACAAAACCTGCTACCGCTGCTGCTAAACCATTAAAAGAGGCCGCTAAGTTTAAACGACTTGATGCTTTTGCTGGATCTCCCAAAACAGCTGCATAGGGATTTGCAGAGGTTTCTAACGTAGCTAATCCACAGCCAATGATAAACAAAGCAATTAAAAAAGTGGTATAGGATAGATTATTGGCCGCAGGTACAAATAAAAATGCGCCCACAGCAAATACCACTAAACCCAAAATCATGGTCGATTTATAGCCTAATTTTTTTAATAAATATCCTGCTGGGATAGCCATTACAAAATAGGCAAAGAAAATAGAGGTATCAATTAACATCGACTCTACATTACTCAAATTAAATGCTTTACGTAAATGCGGAATCAAGCTCGAATCGAGGTTATGTGCCATCCCCCATAGGAAGAAGAGACTGATAACAAAAATGAAGGGCAATAAGTACTTTTTCGATGAAGATGAATCTCCTTCTGTAACTAACTCAGGTTGTGAATTCGGGTTCATATTTGGTTGTAGTTTGTTTAATTAAGCCCCTAATATCGTATTTAGGTTTTAATTGTAACTGTAACATTTCTATTTTTTCTTCACAATCAACAGATGGTCGCAAACTAAAACCACCTCACCATGCTGGTTCAAAATTTCAACGTGCTCGGTAACCGTCCCATATTCAGGCTTTTTTGCATCGGCCTTTTCAGAAATGGTAATTTCTGAGTGAATGGTATCGCCTATGAAAACGGGCTTTACAAAACGTAGCTTATCGTAGCCTTTACTCATAGCCTCTGGATTAATTTCTGAAGCTGTTAAACCAATTCCGATGCTAAAAATCATTGTTCCGTGCGCAATACGTTGCTTAAAGGGCTGTGTTTTGCACCATTCGGCATCCATATGATGCGGGAAAAAATCGCCTGTATGCCCTGCGTGCACCACAAAATCGGTTTCTGTAATGGTTCTACCCAAGGTTACACGTTTGCTATTTAACGCATAGTCTTCAAAAAATATTGATCTGAAATACATATTCCTTTTATTTTAATTCTTTTACCCTAATTTATTTATTTAAAACATTTGCAACTTCTACGCCACCTGTATCGCTCGATTGATACGCCGATTCTACCGTAGCCATCGTATTAATGACATCCTCTACACTTGTGTACAACGTATCAGTGCTTCCTTCTGCATAGCGCATCAAATTTGCCATGGTTCCAATAAACGCTTCCGGAAACCAAGAACCTTCTAATTCTATGGTTTGCCATTCTGGTTTTTTTGCTTCTTCCACCAAGCAATATTGAAATTTATCTGGTACACCGTGTGGATAATCCATTAACAAACCCATTTTGGCTTTTATTGCTCCTTTTGTTCCTTCCCATTTGATGAAACTTTCTTCGTGCTCAGGACCGAATTCATGGTCGTGGTTGGTATTGATAACCGCATGCATGGTATCTCCGTAATCGAGCAAAATAGTCGAACGCGAGGATGACAATGCTTTTGCAGGATGTTTCAATGTTTTAGCCAATACCGATTGTGGGTTTCCTAAGAAAGAACGGATTAAATCGACATAATGAATGCTGTGGTATTGGATTTCTAAACGTGGGTGTACCATCACATGTGGAAACAATTCCCAGGGTGTTTTAAGCGTTACACGGACTTCCATATCGTACAAATCGCCAATCAACCCTTGCTCAATCATGGCTCTGGCTGCACTTACAAAGGGTGCAAAGCGAAGTTGAAAATTAATCGCTGCCTTTAATTGTTTTTCTTGGCAGAGTGCTAAAATGGCTTTTGCTTCTTTAAAATCATCGCCCATGGGCTTTTGAATTAAAACAGCACTTCCATTTGGCAACTTTTTTAACGTTTCGATATACATTTCCGGCATGGTGGTAATATCGAACACTGTATTTTCAGGTGCATTGGCTACCGCCTCTTCAATGGTATTGTACACATTTGGAATCCCAAATTCATCGGCCAATTTCTGGGCGCGTTCTTTGGTACGATTTACAATACCTAAAACTGTAAAACCTGCCATCTTATAGGCTGGCAAGTGGGCATCTTTTACAATTCCTCCGGCACCAATGATGATAATTGGTTGCTCCGTTACCGGCAATTCTGGCTTATATTGAACGTTTACACTCATTTTCGATAAATTCTTTGATAATTGCTTCGTTATCTTGTCCTAATTTAGGCGAGCCTTTTGATGAAACTAACAGTTCACCATCGAGACGAATTGGGCAGCGGGTGGTTTCGTAGCGGTAGCCATCTACCATTTCTACTTCTTGCACCATGTTTAACGCTTTAAAGCCTTCGTGTTCCATCAATTCATTCCAATCTAAAACTCCGGCGCACCAAATATCGGCTGGTTCTAAAACCGACAACCATTTTTCGGTACTTCCGGTTAAAAGATGCTGGGCCAAAATGGCTTTAATTTCATCGCGTTGGTCAAATGCTTGCTTTACGTCGGCATAACTTTCCAATGCCGGACAGGCGAGCAGTTTGCCCAAAACGGGAATGGATGCCATGGCCAAGGCCAAATAGCCTGTAGCGGTTTCATATATGCCATATGGAGCGCCTAAATAAGCATTTGCATTGTTTTTGGCTGTTCGTACAGGCAATGCTCCCCCATCGTTGTAAAAAGTTGTAATCGTTTCGAACTGAAAATCGTAGGCCGATTCCATCATGCTCACTTGCACCAAACTCCCTTCGTTTTTAATCGCTTTGCGATACAAGGCGGCTAAAATCCCCTGTGCTAAATGCGCTCCTGCAATCATATCAACAATGGATAAACCCATGGCTACCGGGCCTGCATCAGCATTTCCTGTTAACCAAGTTAATCCTGTGGCCGATTGCAGCAATAAATCTTGTCCGGGTTTATTTCTCCATTCTCCATCGTTGCCATACCCTGAAATTTCGCCATAAATAATGGCTGGATTCAAGGTCAAAACCGACTGATAATCGAAGCCTAAACGATCCATCACCCCTGGACGAAAATTATGAATCATCACATCCGCTTTTTTCAATAGCTCCCGAATCATTTCGGCATCAGCAGCATTTTTCAAATTAACTTCAAAGCTTTCTTTATTGCGGTTGATGGCATGAAAAACAGATGATTCGCCATTCATAATCAAATTAGACGTGTACAAGGTCCGACAAATATCGCCCACTCCTGTACGTTCCACCTTTATAACCCGTGCACCCAAATCTGCCAAACGTAAACTTGCCGACGGTCCAGATAAAAACTGGCTAAAATCGACAATCAAATAATCTTCAAGTGGTTTCATAGCTTAATTCAACTTAAATTCTTGATTAATGGCATGTGTGTGGGCACCCAACTTAGGGGCTGGCATGGGCGATTTTAACTTTTTACCGTCTAATCGGATGGGGCTGGTACTGGTACTGATTTTTTTTCCATCAGCAAACAGTAAATCTTGTTCAATTTCCAAACTTTTATAGGCATTTAATTGGGTGGCATTTTGGTAATTTAACACCTCAGCACACCATAAACCTTTGTCTTCAAAAGTCTTTAACCAAATTTCGGTTTTATTTTCTTTAATTATTTCTGCTAAACGCATGATTAATTGATCTCTATTTTCGAAACCGGCATTTTCATGCGTATATAAATCGGAAATATCGCATTGCATGGCGGAGGCAATGGTTTGCAAATCGCCCATGGCTAAGGCTAAATACCCGTTTTGCGTTTGGTACATGCCGTACGGCGCACTTAAATAAGCGTGTGCACTTCCTTTTACGGCGCTACGCTGAGGCAGTTTTCCACCATCGTTTAAATAGGTGGTCAGTACTTCAAATTGTACATCCAACACCGATTCGAGCAAGTTAACTTCTACCAGCATGCCCTTATTGGTTTTGGCGCGTTTAATTAATGCGGCCATTAAGCCTTGCGCTAAATGATTACCACACATAATGTCGGAAACCGATAAGCCAAACGGAATAGGGCCGTCTATTTTACTGCCTGATAAATAAGTTAAGCCTGAAACCGATTGTACTAACAAATCTTGTCCTGGTTTATTTACCCAAGGACCGGCTGTTCCATAACCGCTCACAGCACCGTAAATGATTCGCGGATTGATTGCTGCTGCTGAAGCATAATCTAAACCAATTTTCTCCATCACACCCGGGCGAAAATTATGGGTCATAATATCGGCTTTGCCAATCAGTTGTTTTACTTTTTCTAAATCCTCGGCGTTCTTTAAATCGGCTGTGTAGCTTTCTTTATTCCGATTGATGGTGTGAAAAAGTAAACTATCTTCTTCTAAGAATAGGTTTTTAATCGATAACTGGCGGCAAGCATCGCCTCCTTTTGGGCGTTCAATTTTAATTACCCTCGCTCCCAAATCGGCTAATTTTAATCCAGCCGATGGCCCTGCCAAAAATTGACAAAACTCCAAAACCAACACACCTTCTAAGGGTTTACTCATTTTTTATAAACTTTTTGATTTTACATATAAGGCATTTAACGAATGGATTACTGCTTCTTCGTTTCCGCCATTCATTAAATAATTGCGTACGATATCGCCGGCATGGTCTTGAAAATACATGTGTCCGTGGTAACGTGGACGCAAAAAGGCGCGTTCTAAAGCTGGTAAAGTATTGGCGAAATAATCCAAACTTTGTCTATTTACCTCTTCATTTTGCCACGCTTGCTTGTGTCCAGGCTGTCCTCCGCTTTCAAAATAAAGTGTTTCCTGACAGGCGGGTGATGCCACAAAATCAGCGTATTTTACGGCAATTTCTGGCGCTGCACATTTCGATGAAATAGCCAATCCGGTTCCACCTAAGGTACTCCGCAAATTTGTTTGACCATTTAACGTAATCATATCGTGGAAATGCAGCACTTTTCTGGCATACCCTCTTCTCGAATAATTTGAATATCCGTATGCAAATGGGCAATAGGCAATGGTATCGCCTTGAGTCATGGCCTCGTACACCTGAATGGGATTGCGGTTAAAATTGGCTTTATCCATTTTGGTTGCCAAATTGCGATACATTTTTAAGGCTTTTATACCTAGCTCTAAGGAAACAACTTCGGTTTCTGATTGGCAAGGGTCTTCACCTAATGAACAACAAAAGGTGTAATAATTCATCAACACATCGATTGGAATACCCGCAAAGGCTACCAATCCTTTATCAGCCAAGGCTAACAAATCATCAAAGTTTTTTGGTAATTCGAGCCCTTTCTCTTGCAATATATCTGGTCTGCTTGCAGCTACTGGTGTGGCCGCATCAATCGGTAAGGCCCATTGATGCGCATCATAGCAATAGCTTTCAAAAGATGCCCCTACGGTATTCAGCTCCTGATCTTTTAAATAATCAACAGATAGATATTCATCTAATGGAATAATGGATTTTGTTTTTGCTGCAAAACCAGCCCAAGGATGGTCGATCACCAATAAATCAAATCGCTCTGCCAATTCTTGAATGGAGAAATCGGCAAATTGTTGCAAACTTCGTTTTTCCCAGGTAATCTCTACGTTGGGATTTAATTCCGAAAATCGTTGTGCGGTGGCCACCATTGGCAATAAGCCACGACTATGGTTCCAGGTTATTCCTTTTAATATTATTTTATTGCTCACGTTTTAAAATTTTACGCGTTTTACTTTATTTTTTAATTCTTCCATTTTTCCGTTAAACGGCAATAAATAAAAGCTATAGCTATATTCTTTTGCAGGTATTTGGTATTGCGGAAGCGGTGCAGCTACATCGCTCCAGCTATCGTTTCCACCTACGCCCATTTGTTTTAAATCGATGTTTACGGTTAAAAAGCCAGCATCTTTTAATTTATTGGTATGCTTGGCATTTTGTACATTTTCGTCGGTAAACGGACTTGCGCTCATGCTTAAAAGGCTATCGGCTACGACCAACATTCCTTGTTGTTTTGTTTTATTTGAAAAATACATCCAACGTACATCGGTGCGGTTTCCGTTTTCCTGTGGCACGGCATAGTTCTCCATAAAACGCTCGATATTTTCATGATAAATGGCCGCATCAAAACCGTAGTTTTTATCAATGTAATTTTCCATAGGTCCTTTGCCATACCAGGTAATTTCATCATAGGCGCGTTTAATTCCCATCTGCATGCCTACTTTTGGAATGTTCGGTAATCCTGGTTTTACGCTTAATTTATAAGCAACTTTTAGCGTCCCTGTAGCCGAAACCAAATAGGTTACTTCTACTTTGGCACTATCGTGAATTAATGAATATTCTGCTCCAATTAAAAGCGTTGAACCATTTTTTTCATCGGCTTTGCCGGTAAAACTACGTTCAAATTTTAAATCGTTTTGGTACCATTGTTTTAATTTTTTATTCGATTTCCAGCCGCGTTTGTCATTATCGGTTAATGGACGTGTAAAATGTGGTAGCAGCGGTGCTGAAATTTGTTCCTCGCCTTTCCATTTGTAGGACACCAATCCCCCGT